>DATJUS010000131.1:0-10749 GCA_035502175.1 Rhizomicrobium sp. | reverse complement strand
CATGGGCTGCCGGCGATCCGGCGCGTGAAGGATTGGCCGGATGCGCTGAAGCTCGACAAGAGCGCGGCCGGTATCACCTGTCTCGAGATCGAACATGGCTTCGAGACGCCGGATTTCGCAGTGGTCGCGGAGCAGGACATTCTCGGCGACCGCATGGTGCGCCAGACGCGCCAGCGCCGCGCGCAGAATTTCCTGCAGGAAGCGTCGAGCCTGGCGCCGGGCGATCTCGTTACGCATATCGAACACGGTGTCGGACGTTATCTGGGCTTGAAGACCATCGATGCCGCCGGTGCGCCGCACGATTGTCTGGAGCTGCAGTATGACGGCGGCAAGTTGTTCCTGCCGGTCGAGAACATCGAGCTTTTGACGCGCTACGGCGCGGACGAGGGCAATGCGCAGCTCGACCGTCTTGGCGGCGCGGGCTGGCAGACGCGCAAGGCCAAGATGAAGGCGCGCGTGCGCGAGATGGCGGCGGAGCTGATCCGCATCGCCGCCGCGCGCGAGCTGCGCGCGATGCCCGCGGTCGATCCGCCGTCCGGAATCTATGACGAATTCTGCGCCAAGTTTCCGTATCAGGAGACGGAGGACCAGGAGAAAGCGATTGCCGATGTCATCGACGATCTCGGCAAGGGCCGTCCGATGGACCGTCTGGTTTGCGGCGATGTCGGTTTCGGCAAAACGGAAGTGGCACTGCGCGCCGCGTTCGTGATGGCGATGAGCGGGCAGCAGGTCGCGGTCGTCGTGCCCACGACATTGCTCGCGCGTCAGCATTTCCGGACGTTTGCGGAGCGCTTCAACGGCTTTCCGTTGAAGGTGCGCCAGCTTTCGCGCTTCGTCGATGCGAAAGATGCGAAGGAAACCAAAGCGGCGCTCGAGACAGGCGATGTCGATATCGTTGTCGGCACGCACGCGCTGCTGTCGAAGACGATCAAGTTCCGCAATCTCGGTCTCGTGATCGTGGACGAGGAGCAGCATTTCGGCGTCACGCACAAGGAACAGCTGAAATCGCTGAAGGCCGATGTGCATGTGCTGACGCTGACGGCGACGCCGATCCCGCGCACATTGCAGTTGGCGCTGTCCGGCGTTCGTGATCTGTCGCTGATCACGACACCGCCGATCGACCGTTTGGCGGTGCGCACCTTCGTCACGCCGTTCGATCCGCTGGTGATCCGCGAAGCATTGCTGCGCGAGCACTATCGCGGCGGGCAGAGCTTCTATGTCAGCCCGCGCATTGCCGATCTGCGCGAGACGATGGAGTTCCTGAAGGCCACTGTACCGGAAGTCAAACCCGCGATGGCGCACGGCCAGATGGCGGCGACGATGCTGGAAGATGTGATGACCGCGTTCTACGACAAGCGTGTGGACGTGCTCGTCTCAACCAACATCGTGGAGAGTGGTCTCGATATCCCGAGCGCCAACACGCTGATCATGAATCGTGCCGATATGTTCGGCCTGTCGCAGCTCTATCAGCTGCGCGGGCGTATCGGTCGCGGCAAGCAGCGTGCCTATGCCTATCTCACCACGCCGGCGGACCGGAAGCTGAACGATACGGCGGAACGCCGGCTGCAGGTGCTGCAATCGCTCGACCAGCTTGGTGCGGGTTTTGCGGTCGCGAGCCACGACATGGACATCCGCGGCGCGGGCAATCTGCTCGGCGACGAACAGTCCGGCCACGTCAAAGAAGTCGGCATCGAGCTGTATCAGGAAATGCTGGAAGAAGCCGTCGCGCAGATGCGGGCCGGCGATGCCACCGCGGAGATCGCGGATCAGTGGTCGCCGCAGATCAATATCGGTGCATCGGTGATGATCCCGGAAACCTATGTCACCGATCTCAATGTCCGCATGGCGCTGTATCGCCGCCTGTCGACTATCGAGACGCGCGAGGACATCGAACGCTTTGCGGCCGAACTTATCGACCGTTTCGGCCCGCTGCCGGAAGAAGTTCAACACCTGTTCGACATCGTCGCGATCAAGCAGCTCTGCCGCATCGCACAGGTCGAGAGGATAGAGGCCGGCCCGAAGGGCGGCACCATCACGTTCCGCAACAACGCCTTCCCGAACCCGATCGCGCTGGTGAAGCTGATCAATACCCATTCCGGCACAATGAAAGTGCGGCCTGACCAAAAAGTAGTCGTCCAACGTGACTGGCCCACGCCGGAGTCTCGCCTAAAAGGTGCACAAGCGCTGGTGGGACAACTTGCGAAACTGGCACAGGCCGCCTGACGCTGCCAAAGTTTATAATAGTTCCGTTTTGCTTGCGTTTGCCGCCCCGGTCGCGCAGCCTAGGGGCACGCTATTTGGGACTGGGTTGAATGCGGGTTGCGATCAGTGGGACCGGGCTTTTCACGCCCGAAAGCAGCATCACCAATGCCGAACTGGTTGCGGCGTACAACGAATTCGTGCGCCGGCATAACGCCGAGCATCCCGACGACGCGCATCTGATGAAGTCCAGCGATGAATTCATCGTCAAGGCATCGGGCATCCGCCGCCGCCATGTGCTGGCGAAGGATGGAATGCTCGATCCCGAGATCATGTGCCCGCAACTGAAGCAGCGGAGCAATGAAGAGCTTTCCTATTCGGCCGAGATCGGCATTGCGGCGGCGAAACAGGCTTTGGAGAATGCGGGGCGGACTGCGGCGGATATCGACGGGGTAGTCGTATCGGCGTCGATCATGGAGCGGCCCTATCCGCAGATCGCCATCGAGATTCAGCATGCGCTCGGCATCGTGGGTTTCGGCTTCGACATGCTGGCGGGATGTTCGTCGGCGACGTTTGCGATCCAGACGGCGATGGACATGGTTGCCCAGGGTCGGGCGCGCGCGGTTCTCGCGATCAACCCGGAGATCTGCACAAGCCATCTCAACCTGCGCGATCGCGAAACGCATTTCATCTTCGGCGACGCGGCGACGGCGTGCGTGATCGAGCGCGCGGAAGACACCAGGGGCAGGAACTGCTGGGAGATCGTCGGCACGCGATTGATCGCGGAGTTCTCCAACAATATCCGCAACAATTTCGGCCCCATGAACCGCTTCGACCAATCGACGATGGGACAGCCCGACAAGCTCATCACCCAGAAGGGCCGCAAGGTCTTCAAGGAAGTGGTGCCGATGGTGTCGGAATTCATGCTCGAGCATTTGAACGAGCTGAAGCTGAAGCCCGATCACATCAAGCGCTTCTGGCTGCATCAGGCCAACATCAACATGAACGACCTGATCGCCCGCAAGGTCCTGGGCCGTGAGGCGACGCCGGAAGAGGCGCCAAGCGTGCTGGGCGAATACGGCAACACCAGCTCGGCCGGCTCCATCATCGCCTTCCACAAATTCAGCGATGATCTGGTGGCCGACGATCTTGGTCACCTCTGCTCGTTCGGCGCGGGCTATACGGCCGGCAGTGTGGTCCTGCGCAAGCTGGCGCAACCGGCCTGACCGGCACAAAACGGGCGCATTTTCACCATAAAAGCCGTGCAGGGATACGCACGCGGGAGTTCCGCGTTAATATTGCCGAGGGGCAGGACGGGGAGGTCCTAGGTGTTTCTGCAATCTGTGAGCTGGTACTGGATCGCGGCGCCGCTGGTGGCGGCCGGTCTTGGCCTCCTGCTGTTGCTGCGCGGCGTGGGGCATATTTTCGGCGGGAACGGCGGCAAAGGCACCGCGCATCTCGCGGTCGGCGCGCCGCTGTCGTTCATCGGACTGGCGATCGCGCTGCTTGCGCTCAACACCCAGACCTTCGCGCGTCTCAGCCATGAGAACGATGTCGCGAACGTCGCGGTGAAGAGTTTGAACAGCGCCCAGAACACCTGGCGCATTACCGTGCAACGCCTCGATGTGCCGAACACGGTGCAGACCTGCGACATCCAGGGTGACTCGTGGGAGATGAGTGCGCGGGTGCAGAAGTGGAAGCCGTGGGCGAACGTCCTCGGCCTCGATACGACCTACACGCTCGACCAGATCACCAACCGCTATTTCAACGCGGAGCGCGGCAACGGCAAGCCGATCACCGCTTGCGACATGAAAGGCCCGACGCCGGCCGTGGATCAGTACGTGCCGAACTCCTGGCTGAACTGGCTGGTCGGCGAGTCCTACACCGAGCAGCGCCATTTTGGCTCCGCCGCCTACATGGCGAACGCCGACGGCGCAGTCTACAAGGTAGTGATGACGCAGTCCGGGCTGAATGCCGAGCCGGTGAACAGCATCGCAGCGGGCGCGAACACGTCGCGGCCTTGATTTCCGCGATCTGAAAAATACTTCAGCGTGATTTTCCACGGCGCGTGGGCTCAACCCAGGCGGGCACTGTGCTATACTCCCCGAGCCTTGCGGGGGCGCGAGGCGGCATCGGGGGGTATTTATGCGGCAAGGGGTTTTTGGCGCGGCGATCGCGCTGCTGAAGAATATCGCGATAATTCTGCTTTCCACGGCGGTGGGCATTCTCGCGGGTGCTGCTGTCCACTACTGGCATCTCGACCACAAGTTCGAGTCGCTGGCGCATCTGGACGGCATGGTCGCCGATCTCGTGGCAGGCGCGTTCACGACGGGTACGACGTTGTATCTGTCGCTCTACTTTGTTCAGATCCAGGAATTGAAGGCGGTGATCAACAAGGGCCTGTTCGGTTTGCAGGATGTCGATCTTCCGCGTGCCATACTTTCGCAAGCGATAGACAATTTTCCTCCCTACGCCGTCGAGAGCGACGCCAATCCGATGATCTTGTGCACAACGCCGGAGACGTTGACCAAGCGATTGGCAAAACTCAATGACGCGCGTGTGGCCAATGTGGCGTTGGCAATTCCGATCGATCAGCCCTGTGCAGGCAACGTCATTGCGGATGCGAGTGCTGCGCTCTGGAACCGATTTCATGACGGCGAGAGATTCCGTCATGTTCTGACGGTGCGAAACGGAGGCCAAACGATCGTAGGCCTCACCAGCGCAAATCACTTTCGAAGCTTGCTCAATCCCACCCACATCATCGGTCACTGGGATGAAAACATCGCGAAAACGATTGCGAAGGCCGCGGAAATGAACGTCATCGATGCCTTCAGAGCCTTTGGCTTTGTCGTCGATACCGTTCCCGAAAGCCGGAATACCGCTTCCATGATCCAGAATCTGGTTCGCGCAAAGGCCAACGAAGCCCTGATCACCAACGGCTCTACCGTGAGCGGCGCGGTAAGCTTGTGGCGTTTGGTCGGGCTTGCCTATGGCATCAAGTAGGCTGCACGTCGCGGCAGGCTATTTCGCGTTCTGATCCGGCTGATGCAGTCCGACGGTATTTTCGTCGGGATCGCGGATATAGGCCTGCCAGCCGACTCCGGGGATGGCCATCTTGGGCAGCGCAATCGCGGCACCCGCGGCGGTGGCCTTCGCGATGGCTTCATCGACCGACTCCACGCCGAGTGAGCACACGGACGCATTGACCGGCGCTCCGACCGCAGCACGCGCGCCCATGCGCTTGACGAAGCCGCCGTTGATGCCAGGCTCGTCGTTGTCACCAGTGTTGA
This sequence comes from Rhizomicrobium sp., assembly GCA_035502175.1. Lineage (GTDB taxonomy): Bacteria > Pseudomonadota > Alphaproteobacteria > Micropepsales > Micropepsaceae > Rhizomicrobium. Next base: position 5,260 of record DATJUS010000131.1, on the reverse strand, counting down.
TGAGGTAGTAGTCGAACTGCGGCATATGCGTGATCTGCCAGCCGGACACATCGGCATAGAACTTCGACAATTTTGCCGGATCACTGGCGTGGATTTCGAAATGGACAGGACGGTTCATGGTGTCGTCCCCGAGGTGAGTGGCGAAAGGAGGATTTCGACATTGTCATCGCCATCGCGAAGCTCGAATTCACCTGTCGGTAGCGCCACAACTCGCCGCGCTTTTCCGAGCGCGAGAACGATGTTTCGCTCCTGTTGTTCGGCGAGCGCATCGCCCGGGCAGAACACGGCCTCAGGGATCAAAGCGGTGCCGGTGAACGTATCGCCCTGATTTGCATAGGAAGCATTCCACATCGGATATCGGCACCGGCCGATGATCTGGCCGCTAGCGAACTGGAGAGTCGGCTTATTGTGATCGGCGAGCAGGCGGACCATGGCAGGTCCGTCGCGATAAGATTCGACGGCGAGAAGACGATACTCAAAACCATCCGGGATAATCCGAACAAAGGTATTTTTCTTGCGCTCGCCGTCAACGAGTACCAGCTTGTCGCCAGATCGCTCAAACCGAACGGTTTGCGAAAGGTCCCAGTCGAATTGGTTCGATGCCTTCAGATCTTTGTCGCATTGCCCGTCGACATAATAGCTCGATCCTGCGCCCAATAGGCCTCGGAAGTTGAGCCGACCATCTTTCATGGCGAACTGGTGGTTGGAGAATTCGCAAGGTCCTGCGTCCAGCATCAGGCCGTCATGGAAACCGATTGATACGTGTTCGAGTCCCGGCGCTGGCGTCTCCAGGCGCCAGAATGTGCCCTCAAGGGCGGCGAATGCTTTCTCTTCGTCTGCGGCCTCCGCAGGCACAGACGCAAGAAAAAGGATCGTGAGCGCCGCCTTGAATGACATTCCTGCTTCTCATTCCACCTGCTCAAACGCCATGATCGTGTCGCTGCCGGCCTGGATACGTTCGAAGAGCATTGGGCATTCGGGGATCAGGCGTTCCATCCAGTATTTCGCGGCGACGATCTTCTGTTTGTAGAAGTCGGCGTTCGGCGGATTGGTCGCAAGTTTTGCCTGCGCGACTTTGGCCATGCGGCCATGCATCCAGGCGACCACGACGATGCCCATCATGCGCAGATAGTCGACCGCGCCGGCGCCCGCGTTGTTCGGATTGGCGAGACCGTTCTGTGCGAGCCAGAACGTCGCCTGCTGCAACGTGTCCACGCCGCGCTTCACGGGGCCTACGAACGGCTTCATCGCGGCGTCGGCTTCGTTCTCGCTCACCCAGCCGGAGAGCAGGGCAAAGAGAGCCAGCGGCGCGGCGCCGCCCTTGCGGCCGAGCTTGCGGCCGACGAGGTCCATCGCCTGCACGCCGTTCGCGCCTTCGTAGGTCTGGTTGATGCGGCCGTCGCGGACGAACTGCTCCACGCCATTGTCGCGGATATAGCCATGACCGCCATAGCATTGCATCGCAAGGTTCGCGGCTTCGAAGCCCATGTCGGTGAAGAACGCCTTGATCACCGGCGTCATCAGATCGGCGAGCATGCCCGCGGTCGCTGCTTCCGGCTTGGTGCTTTCGGCGATTGCCATGTTGAGCGTTGTCCACATCGCCACCGCGCGTGCGCCATCGACGAAGGACTTCGCGTGCAGAAGCATACGCCGCACATCGGGATGCACGAATTCGAGATCGGCGGATTTGTCGGGCTCCTTCGGTCCTGTCAGCGCATGGCCGACGCGGCGCTCATGCGCGTAGGCCATGCCGTTCTGATACGCGACTTCGCCGATGGAGATACCCTGCACACCGACGCCGAGGCGCGCGGCGTTCATCATACCGAACATGCCGGCCATTCCCGCGCTCGCAGAACGCTTCTCGCCGGGCTTCGGCGGCGTCGGCTTGGGACCGAGGCGCCACGCTTTCGCGTCGTCGAAATTGAGCACGCAGGTCGCCTGCGCCTTGATGCCCATCTTCTTCTCGATGCCGCCGGTGGAGACGTTGTTGCGCGTTCCCACCTTGCCGTCCTCGCCGACGAGGACTTTCGGCACCATGAAGAAATTCACTGTCGAGAGATCGTCGTGGATCTGACCGTTTTCATCCGGGATCTTCGCGATCACCATGTGGATGATGTTGTCGGTCAGGTCCTGGTCGCCGCCCGAGATGAAAATTTTGGTGCCGGTGAGCTTGTAGGTGCCGTCGGGCTGCTCCACCGCGCGCGTCTTCATCAGGCGCAGGTCCGTGCCGCACCCCGGCTCGGTCAGGCACATCGTGCCCGCCCATTCGCCGCTGATCATCTTGGGCAGAACGAACTGCTTCATCCAATCCGCGCCCGTCGCGCCGAGCGCACCGGCGGCGGCGCCGGTGAGGCCCGGATACATCGCGAACGACTGGTTCGCCGACTGCGCCATCTCGGCGACCGCCAGGGTGACGAGCGTCGGAAGTCCGGAGCCGCCGAATTTCGTCGGCGCCGACAGCGCGCCCCAGCCGGCCTCGCAATAGGCCTTGTAGGCTTCCTTGAATCCCTTCGGCGTGCGCACGACGCCGTTCTCGAAATGCGCGCCTTCTTCGTCGCCGGACTGGTTGATCGGCTGCAGCACTTCCTCGCAGAACTTGCCGGCGTTGGTGAGGATGTCCTCCAGCAGGTCGGGCGTCAGCTCGCCGAAATCAGGCAGGTCGCGGTGCTGGTCGATTTCCAGCAGCTCATTGAGAACGAATTTGTACTCGTCGATCGGCGCGCGATAGATGGGCATGGAAGCTCCGGCAAAGCAGTGGCGAAGCGCGGACCTTAAAGCACGGCTTCGCGGCCTGCTATCCCCGGTCGTTTATGCTCAAATGTAATGGTCGCCACTGGCCGTTACGGATTGCGAGGGCGAGGATCACGGTTGCCGCTGCGGCGCAGACGGCGACCGCGACAATCGATGCCTCGGGGCCGAACTTCCCGCCACTCAGGAGATCGGGGCCGGTGAAGGTCGTGCTCCAGAGCCCTTTGAAGTTGTTGCCGGAGACGGCCGCACCGAAGATTCCACCTTCGGCGAAATTCCAGCCGAAGTGCAAGCCGATGGGCAGCCACAAACTGCGCGTCAGCATGTAGGACACCGCGAGAAGGATCCCCGCTTCCAGCGCGATGGCCGCGCCGCTTACGAGCGTCGCACCGGGATTGCCCATATGGATCAGTCCGAACAGGCCCGCCGACACCAGCAGTGCGACCAGTGTCCCGAACATTTCTTCGGCGATGCGGAACACGACACCGCGGAAGATGATCTCTTCGCCAACAGCGCTCAGCACCGCCATGTTGATGGCCGCGAGCAGCGCCTGTGCCGGTGTGTACGCGCCGATATGGGCGATGCCCATGACCGAGAGGATCGCGATGGTTGCCGTGAACAGGCCGAGGCCGATCAGGACACCTGGAATAACGGATGGAATTTTGCGCACCGCGATTTCCTGGGGCGTGCGGTGCTCCATCCAGCGCACGAATGATCGATAGATCAGCAGCAGCAGGATGACCGAGACAGCTTCGGTCACGACGGCGAAGCTTTCGCGGTTCGGTGCCGGGATATGCGGCATCGTGACCATCGGAAATATCTGCGCGCCAGCATAGGCGAAGATCGTGATCAGGAAGAGCGAGACGAACCGCACGAGCCGGTTGTTGAAGATGGTCCGCATCCGCGACGGGCGCGGCATATCGATCACGGTCATATCGCTCTCCAATATACTTCGAATAGCTGGGAAGACGTGGCCCCGCCGGAATAAGCGGGGCCACGCGTACGCCCCTCTAGATCAAATCGCGCAATGTCACCTTCACGTTGCCTTTGCCTTTCACCGTGAGGCTCAGAACCGTGCCGGTCTTTTCATTGCGCAGTTTCTCGCGCGTCTCTGGCAGGTTCATGCCGGCAGCGTCCTTGCCGTTGATCGCGGTGATCACATCGTCCTTTGCCAGGCCCGCGCCTTCCGCCGGGCCGCCTTTGGTGATGTCGACGATCTTGAAGCCTTCGGGCACGGCGTTGATCCACATGCCGGACTTGTCGAAGGTGTCGAGGTCTTCGACATGGCCCTGGATCGGCTTCAGGTACATCGTGCTGTTGTCATAGTCGAAGGTCACGGCGTAGCGCTTCAACACGCCGCCGCCGACATTGCTGGGGAACGATTCCACGGACCCCGCGCCGCCCTTATCGGTCGACACCATCGTCAGCGGATGCTCGATCACGACATCGCCAAGCTTCAGTGTGCCGCCTTTGAACACTTCGCTATGCGTCGGGCCGCCGACGCCCCAGCCGGTCTGCGCCTGCAACGTCCTAGTGCCGGGCTTCGGGAAGCCGTTCTTCTCCGCCCATACCTTGTTGAGGAGTAGCGGCATGCGCGAACCCGTGTCGATGCCGTAGCGCCCGGGCACGCCGTCATAGCTACCGAGGATTTCCGGGAACTGGTGGTACAGGCGCATCGGCACCGGCATGCCCGCGGTCTTGGGATCGAAATATTTCTTGTCGATGAAGGTGATCGTGTGCGCGCCGTAATCGAAGCGCGTGATGAAGCGGGCGAAGAATTCGTAGCCGATCATGCCCTTTTCGTTTGCGCCTTCGGTGCCGGCCGGGCTGGTGTCGAGCGTCGAGACCGGCTGATCGGTGATTGTCGCGCCGCCGACGGTGAGCGATTTCACCATCGCTTCTCCGCCCTCCGCGATGTTGTCGCCGCCGCCGGTGGACGAGACGCTGCCCATCGCCTTCACGCCCAATTCCTTCGCCGTCGCCGGCGCGAGAATGGAATGGCCGCCGGTGTCGAAGATGAAGGTCATCGGCTTGGAGCCGTTGACGCTCACATCGGCATAGATGTGGTTGTTCCAGAGATGGAAGGGCACCGTCGTCTCGTGTGCGCCGCCGGCGATGGAAAAATCGTGCAGGTCTTCCGCCGGACGCTGATAGGCGCTGGCTGGCAGCGCGCTGGAAAACTTCGCGGAGGTCAGCGTGTAGGTCTGGAGATTGTGGCTGCCATCATCGACCACCTGCTTCTTCGCGATCATCGCGCCGTCGACGGCCGCGTAGTCGGAGAATGTCGTGCTGATCGTGGTCGTGCCGTTGTCTTCGATCGTGCGATAGAGCAGATGCGTGGCCGGATCGAACCAGGCTTCGAGCGCCGTGCCGTTTTTCGGCACCACTTTCAATGCGTCATAGGTTTTGCCGCCGTCGGTCTTCTGGCCGAGGCTTTCAATCGCTGCGCCGCCGCGGTCGTCGCGCCACCACAGGTTCTGATCCTGATAGGCCTCGCTGATCGCGAGCGGGA
>DATJUS010000130.1:0-49542 GCA_035502175.1 Rhizomicrobium sp. | reverse complement strand
CAAGCCCGATGATGTCTCGACCATCTTCTTCACCGGCGGGTCGAGCCGCGTGCCCGCGGTGCGCTCTTGTGTTACCGCTGCGGCACCTTCAGCACGCATCGCGGCGGGATCGGATTTTCTTTCCGTTGCGTTGGGCCTGACGAGAGAAGCTGAGAGGAGATACAAATAACCTCCCCCTTGTGGGGAGGTCGGAAAACTTGAGTGCAGCGAAAGTTTTCCGGGTGGGGGTCGCGATGATGCAGTCAGACCCCCACCCGAATATCCTTCGGATTTTCGACCTCCCCACAAGGGGGAGGTTAAACAGGAGACTCCCATGACCATCCGCACGCCGCTTTGCGACATGCTGGGCATCAAGTATCCGATCATGCTCGCGGGCATGGGCGGCGTGTCGTATGCGGAGCTCGCGGCGGCGGTATCGAACGCCGGAGGCTTCGGCACGCTCGGCATGGCGGGACGTTCGCCGGACGAGATCAAGACGGAGATCAAGAAGGTTCGCGAACTCACCGACAAACCGTTCGGCGTCGATCTGCTTGCGGCGGTGCCGGAGTCCTTGGAGCGCACCGCCGATCTCATCATCGAAGGCGGCGCGAAAGCGTTTATCTCCGGCCTCGGCGTGCCGCCGCCGCATCTGGTGAAGAAATTCCACGATGCCGGTCTGAAAGTGATGAACGTCAACGGTACGGTGAAGCATGCGCGTTCTGCCGAAGCCGGCGGTCTCGATGCCGTTGTCGCGCAAGGCACCGAAGCCGGCGGTCATACGGGTCGCGTTGCGGGTCTCGCGCTCATCCCGCAGATCGTGGATGCGGTGAAGATTCCCGTGATCGCGGCGGGTTCGATTGTCGATGGCCGCGGACTAGCGGCAGCGCTCGCGCTCGGTGCGCAGGGCGTGTGGATGGGCACGCGCTTTATCGCGGCCACAGAGGCACATGCCGGTGGCATGTACAAGCAGGTGATCGTCGATGCCTCAGACGAGGACACGATCATCACGCGCTCCTATTCCGGCAAACCGATGCGCGTGTTCAAGAACGAATGGGTCGCAGACTGGGAGGCTCGCCCGCAGGACATCCAGAAGTTTCCCGCGCAGGCGATGCTCTCGCATCAGGCCGGCGTCATGGGCGGTATCGGCGGACAGATCGAAGGACTTTCGCGCGAGCGGTCCGCCTTTGCGATGGGGCAAGGCGCGGGCGGCATCCACGATGTGAAGTCCTCCGCTCAAATCATTCAGGACATCATGGTCGAAGCCGAAGCCGTCATCGCGCGAATGGCGAAGCTGAACGCCTGACGTTGCGGGATAAAGAAGGCATCGGGAAATCTACGTACCATCATAAACAACAATTCACATTCCTCACCGCCGGAACCTATTTTTCCTTTCGTTCAAGATGCGTACTACCCCTGACGAGCCGGATGCTTGGAGGGATTGAACCTCCGGGCCCAAAGCATCCGACGAACGGAAGGCGCGCATCTCCCTCCCCCGGCTGGTGCGCGCCTCTGTTCTTTCAGAGCAGTTTCGTCGCGACGTGATAGAGCACCGCGACGCCGAACAGCGCCACGATCAGGCCGGAACCGTGATTGATGATGCGTATGACACCGGCATCGATCCGCGCGTGCACAAGGCCTACCAGCGTCGTCAGGATCAACCACCACAACGCCGATCCGAGGACCACGCCAATCACCAGGAAACCCGCGCCGAAGAAACTGGCATCGTTGCCCGCCAATCCGTTCAACCCCGTGAACATCGCCGTGAAGCCGAACAGCGTCGCCGGATTCGTCATGGTCAGCGCGAAGGTCGATGCAATGGTGCCCGCGAGCGTCGACGTGCCCTTCTCTTTCGCTTCCGACTTGTTGAAGAGCGACGTGTCCACCTTGGCAAAGTAGGTGTAGAGGCCGAAGCAGATCAGCAGTGTGCCGCCGGCGAGTTGCAGTGCGGTCGAGAACCCTTCGATGAACTGCGCCGCAGCAGTGAGACCGAAGCCGGTGATGATTGCAAACAACCCGTCACCGAGCGCAGCCCCCATGCCCGACAGAAACCCATTGAGCATTCCGTATTTCAGCGTGCGCCGGATGCAGATGAGATTCACCGGGCCGATGGGTGCAGCCGCGATCAGGCCGATCACGATCCCAGGACCGATGAGAAGAATATGACTGAGTCCGTTCATCGAACTTCTACAACCAGGCGGCCGCGGATCCTGCCGGCCAGGATGTCGTCGGCCGCCTTGCGCACCTCGGAAAGCGGAATGGTCTTCGTCATCGACGCGAGCTTCTTCACGTCAAGATCGCGCGCCAGCCGCTCCCACGCCTGCCGGCGGCGCGGCATCGGCATCTGCACGGAATCGATGCCCAGAAGCGACACGCCGCGCAGGATGAACGGTGCAACACTGGTCGGCAGATCCATCCCGCCGGCAAGACCGCACGCCGCGACCGCGCCCTGATAGGACGTGGCGGCCAAAACATTGGCGAGCGTCTTCGAACCCACGCTGTCGACACCGCCGGCCCAGCGCTCTTTCGCGAGCGGCTTCGGATCGGCGGAAAGTTCGCTGCGCGGAATGATCTCCGCCGCGCCCAGCGATTTCAGATACGCTTCTTCTTCGGGACGGCCCGTCGATGCGATGACGCGATAGCCGAGCTTGGCCAGCACCGCGACGGCGACCGAGCCGACGCCACCCGCGGCACCCGTCACGACGACGGCGCCTTTAGCCGGCGTCACATGCAAATCTTCCAGCGCCAACACGGCCAGCATCGCTGTGTAACCCGCGGTGCCGATCGCCATCGCTTCGGCGGCGGTGAACGCGGGCGGCAACGGCACGAGCCAATCGCCCTTCACCCGCGCATATTCGCTGTAGCCGCCATAGTGATTTTCGCTGAGGCCGTAGCCGTTGAGCAGGACCTTGTCGCCCGGCTTGAAATTCGGATTGGAAGACGCCGCCACCGTGCCCGCGAGATCGATGCCGGGAATCATCGGGAACTTGCGCACCACCGGCGAGCGGCCGGTCAGCACCAGACCGTCTTTGTAGTTCACGGTCGAATGCGAAACCGCGACAACGACGTCGCCGTCCATCAGATCGCCAAGCGCAAGCTCGACATCGTCGGCGCTCTGACCCTTGTCATTCTTCTGGACCAGAATGGCCTTGAAGCGGCTCTTCATCGTGGAACTTCCCGGAGATGTGGACGTGGCAGGCGAACGGAACTCTGACGCTATATCAAGGACTTCTGACGGGCAAAAGACGAACCGCAGGCTATTGCGGCTCCAGGGTTTCGACAAACCGGACCGGCTGGCCCTGCCCTTCGGCGGTCAGCGCGTGATCGCGCATGATCGTCCGTCCACGGAGGATTGTGGCGACCGGCCACCCGGTCGTCGTCATGCCATCGAACGGCGTCCAGCCGCAGCGCGACGCGATCCAGGAGTTCTCGATCTTCCGCTTCTTCTTCAGATCGACAATCGTGAAGTCGGCATCGTAACCGCGCGCGATACGGCCCTTGCCCGCGATGTTGAAGATGCGTGCCGCGCCCGCACTCGTCAGATCGACAAAGCGTTCGAGCGTCAGGCGCCCCGCATTCACGTGATCGAGCAGAATGGTCGCCAGCGTCTGCACGCCCGGCATACCCGACGGTGTATCGGGATAGGTCTTGTCTTTCTCTTCGCGCGTATGCGGCGCGTGATCGGAGCCGATGACATCGACCAGCCCTTCCTGAACCGCCTTCCACAGCGCCTCGCGATGTTCCGGTCCGCGGATCGGTGGATTCATCTGCGCATAGGTGCCGAGGCGCTCGTAGCATTCCGGCGCGGAGAGCGTCAGATGCTGCGGTGTCGTCTCGACCGTCACGAAATCATGCGCATCGGCAAGCAGCGGCAGTTCATCCAGCGTCGTGACGTGCAGAACGTGCAGGCGCCGCCCCGCCTGCCGCGCTAGCTTTATCACACGCTCGGTGGATGCGCGCGCCGTCTCCGCATCGCGCCACACCGGGTGCGAACGCGGATCGCCGGGGATGCGCTCACCCTTGCGCGCTTCCAGGCGGTCTTCGTCTTCCGAATGCACGGCCATGCGACGTGTCCCGCTTTTCAGCGCGGCGAGAATGTCATCGGGATGGCTCAGCAACAGCGTTCCGGTCGAGGACCCGAGAAACGCCTTCACGCCGCACACGCCGGGAATGCGCTCAAGCTCGCCAAGCGCCCCGACGTTGCCAGGTGTCGCGCCGGCATAGAATGCGTAGTCGCAGTGCATCCGGTTCTTCGCGCGCGCGAGCTTGTCCTCGATCGCGGCGCGCGTCGTCGTCGGCGGATTGGTGTTGGGCATCTCGAACACGGACGTCACGCCGCCCAGAATCGCAGCGCGCGATCCGGTTTCGAGGTCTTCCTTGTGCTCGTTGCCCGGCTCGCGGAAATGGACCTGCGTGTCCATGACGCCGGGCAGGACATGCAGGCCCTTCGCGTCGAATATCTCTGCGGCCTTCGCGCCACTCAGGGAACCGACAGCGACGATGCGGCCGCCGCGAACGCCGACATCGGCTTCGGTGATGCCGTTGGGAGTAGCGGTGATCCCGCCTTTGATCAGCAGATCGAATGTTTCAGACATGGCAAAGGAGTACGGCTACGGCAGCGGCTTGGCAATCGTGCGCGCAAGGATTACTTGGGGCGGATGAACCAGCCCATGCTTCTGGATGACCGCAGCGTTATCGCCATCACCGGCCCGGAGGCGCGCACCTTCCTGCAGGGCCTCATCACCAACGACATCGAGAAAGTTTCACCGGGCCGCGCGATCTACGCGGCGCTGCTGACGCCACAGGGCAAGATCCTGTTCGATTTCCTGATCGCGGAAGGCGATGCCGCGCTGCTGATCGATTGCCATCGTGACACGCGCGATGCCCTCATCAAGCGGCTGTCGATGTACAAGCTCCGCACCAGGGTCCAGATCGAGGCGCGCGAGCAACTCGCAGTCTTCGCGAATCTGACAGGGCATGCGGCCCAACGCGGCGTGACCTTCGAAGATCCGCGCAATCCGGAGTTGGGTCGTCGCACCATCGGCGCCCGCGCCGAGATCCCGGACATTGTCCCGAACGCCACAGCCTATCACGCACACCGCGTGTCGCTTGGTGTGCCTGAAGCGGCCGATTTCGGAAGCGACAGGATGTTCGCGCTCGACGCCGATCTGGACGAACTCCATGCGGTCAATTTCGAGAAGGGCTGCTATGTCGGCCAGGAACTGACCGCGCGCATGAAGCATCGCGGCACGGCGCGCAAGCGGCTGCTGCTGATCGAAAGCGAAAGCGCCCTCCCCGCCGCCGGCGATCTTCGCGCAGGCGGGCACGGCATTGGTGAGATCGTGTCCACTTACGGTGCGCGTGGATTCGGGCTGGTCCGGCTCGACCGTCTCGAAGAGGCGGGCGACGCGGCGATAGATATCGACGGCGCGCGTGTCAGCATCGTGAAGCAGGCGTGGCTTTCCGCTTGACCTAAGCGCGCGAAAGGCCAGAGTCGCGGTCCCCCATAAGGAGAAGCTTCATGCTCCACCATGTTTCCGTCGGCGTGCGCGACGTTGCCCGCGCCGCGACCTTCTACGATCCGGTTCTCGCCACGCTCGGTTACAAGCGCGTCGCGGATTATTCGCCCGGCGCCATCGGCTATGGCGAGCGCGACGGCCAGCCGCAGTTCTGGATCGGCCTGCCGCACGACCAGAACGCCGCCAGTGTCGGCAACGGCACCCATGTCGGCTTCATCGCGCGCTCGAAAGACGCTGTGAACGCGTTCCACGAAGCCGCGCTGAAAGCCGGCGGCAGCAACAATGGCGAGCCCGGTCCGCGTCCGGATTACGGCCCCGACTACTACGGCGCCTTCATCTACGATCTCGACGGCAACAAGGTCGAAGCGACACTGGTCGGTGTCGTTCCCGGCGGCGCCCGTACACCGGAAGAAAAGGCCGCACGCCAGGCGGCGCGTCAGGCGAAGCGCGCTGCAGCGGGAAAACCAGCGGGCGGCGGTAAGAAGGACAAGGCCGGCAAGCGCGACAAGAAAGCGAAACGTGCGGAGAAGCGCGCCGCCAAGAAGAAGAAAGCCAAGAAGGCTTGAGCAAAGAGCTCATCCGCTGCGCGTGGCCCGGCGAGGACCCGCTTTACGTCGCCTATCACGACAAGGAATGGGGCGTGCCGGAATACGATCCGCGCGCGCTCTACGAAAAGCTGGTCCTCGACGGTTTCCAGGCGGGGCTCGCCTGGATCACGATTTTGCGGAAGCGCGAAAACTTCCGCAAAGCGTTCCACAATTTCGATCCCGAAAAGATGGCGCGCTACGGCAAGCGTGACTTCGAGCGGCTGATGAAGAACGAAGGCATCATCCGCTCCAACGCCAAGATCAAGGCCGCGATCAAAGGCGCACAGCTCTATCTCGACATTGAAGAAAAAGAACCTGGCGGCTTTCGCGAACTCATCTGGAAGCATGTCGACGGCAAGCCAGTCATCAACCACTTCAAGACGACGAAGCAGGTACCTCCGAAAACCAAGATGAGCGAAGGCCTGTCAAAAGAACTGAAGCAGCGCGGCTTTAATTTTGTTGGCCCGGTGATCGTCTACGCCTTTGCGCAGGCCGTCGGCATGGTCAATGACCACATCACGACATGTCACCGCTACAAAGCCTTGGGCGGGAGATAGCGCGTGTCGGTTCCTGACGTCCTCGGTCTTCTCGGCTCCATCACCATCGCGCTGACCTACTTCGCCAACCTGCAGGGCGTGCTGAAAGCGAACGGCTGGTTCTATTCGCTTCTGAACCTTGCCGGCGCGTCACTCATTCTTCTGTCGCTTTATTGGGCGTGGAATTTGCCGGCAGCCGTGATGGAAGGCTTCTGGGCGCTGATCAGCGTGTATGGACTGCTGCGCGCCTTCGCGAAGCGCTAGGCGACGAATGACTGCTTCACGCGCGGATTTCCGTTGGCGCTGACGTAGTCTTCTTCCGCGAACGGGCGCTCGCCGATGACGCTGCGCCAGAACGCGATTGAGTCTGCCTTCGCCTTATACTGCGTCAGCGTCCAAGGGCCCGGAAAGCGTGCGATGACGGCGAGCGCAAATGCGCGGCCGACGCGGTGACGGCGAAACGCTGGTCGGATGTAGAAATCCGCCATGTCGGTCACGCCGTTTTCGGGATGCACGATCGCGAACCCGGCGATCTCGCCGTTGAGCCTTGCCCAGAACAGTGCGCGCGTGCCGTCCGACCACAACGTGTCGAAGCCCGGGTATTCATACGGACCCTGCTTCGGCAGCGCGCGGTCGTACGGCGCAAGCTCGGCGATGTAGTGCTGCAGGTCGTTCGCGAGAATGGATTTGTCGGACTCGGGGATCGGCACCAGCTCGGGTGCGATCATCCCCTGCCCCGATACGGCGGCACGCCCGGATCGGGAAGCCACGCACCGGACGGCAATTTTCCGGTCTGCCAGAACACGTCGATCGGCATGCCGCCGCGCGGAAACCAGAACCCGGCGATGCGAAGATATTTCGGCTTGATCGCAGCGGCGATGCGTTTGCCGATCGTCAGCGTCGTGGATTCATGGAAGCCCGCATGATTGCGGAAGCTGCCGAGAAACAGCTTCAGCGATTTGGATTCGACCAGCGACTTCGCGGGGCAATAGTCGATGACGAAATGCGCGAAGTCCGGCTGCCCCGTCACCGGGCACAGGCAGGTAAACTCCGGCGCGGTGAAGCGCGCGACATAGTTCGTGTCAGCATGCAGGTTCGGCACGGCGTCGAGCACCGCCTCATCCGGCGATGCGGGCAGTGCCACCTGACGTCCGAGTTGAAGTTTTTTCGCCATGCGCCGCGTTTGGCAGGCCTATGCCCGCGCCGTCAAGAGACGGCAGCCAGAGGCTCCGGCGTTTCCTGCGCATCCGCGCGCGGAAAGCGGACGAGAACCGTCGTTCCCCGGCCCGGCTCGCTGCCGATCGTGAGCGTACCGCCATGCAGTTCGGTGAGGGATTGCGCCAGCGGCAGCCCAAGACCGGTGCCCTCGTATTTACGCTCCAGACGGTTGTCGACCTGGCCGAATGGCGTCAGCGCGATCTGAATTTCCTCGGCGGTCATGCCGATGCCGGTGTCCGACACTTCGACCCAGTGGAATCCGCCGCCGCTTCCGAGCGCCACGCTGACCGCGCCGCCGCTCTCGGTGAACTTCACCGCATTGGAAAGCAGATTGAGGAATATCTGGCGCAGCTTCGCTTTCTCGCCCGACACCAGCAGCGGCATATCCGGCTCGCGCAGCGAGAACCCGATCTTTCGCGATACGCATTGATCGGAGAGCATCTTCTCGCAATCATGCAGCAGATAACGCAGATCGACGTCTTCCGCGACGAACTTCTGTTTGCCGGCTTCGCTGCGCGAAATCTCGAGCACGCTGTTGATGACGTCGAGAAGATGGCGGCCGCTGCGCGTGATGTCAGTGGCGTACTCGACATAGCGCGCATTGCCGATGGCGCCGAAGATCTGCTGCTGAATGATCTCCGAGAATCCGATGATGGCATTGAGCGGCGTGCGCAGCTCATGACTCATGTTGGTGAGGAAGCGGGTCTTCGCGGCGCTCGCGGCTTCGGCAGCTTCCTGCGCCTTGCGCGAGTTCTCTTCGCGTTCGCGGATCGCTGTAATGTCGCTGACGAAGAAGATGAAGCCGCCGTCTTCCGTGCGGCTGCCGACCGTGCGGATCCAGCGGCCGTCGTTCAAATGACGCTCGGCGCTGCCCAGCGAACGCGAGCGTCGTCCCAGTCCCAGTTCGTGCGGCGTCGGCAGCGCCGCACCGCCCGCAACATCGGCCGCGGCGATCTTCGAGACCTCGCCGAACTCCATGCCGACCACCTTGGCCGCGTCCACGCTTGGGAAGAACGCGAGCATCGGCTTGTTCGCCACCAGCACGCGCCCATCGGGGCCGACAAGCAAGACGCCTTCGAGCGAGGTATCGAGCGCACCGGCAAGCCGGCTTTCCGCCGATTGCGCACGCGCCTTCTCGCGCTCCACCAGCGTGCGGATATTGTCCTGCATCACCGTCATCGAATGAAGCAGAATTCCCGTCTCGTCTTTGCCGGCTTTCGGGATCTGCGTTTCGAATTCCCCGATTGCGATGCTGTTGGCCGCGAGCACCGCCGATTTCAAAGGCATCATGATGCGCCGCGCCAGGAACACCGTGACGAACAGGGCGAACAAAAACGCAAACGCCGTGACCCACCAGAGCGACGACTTGAAATCCTGGATCGCGGAAACAGATTTGCGCCGCCCGACGAAGCTGTGATCGGCGTTCAGCTCGATCAGCATGTCGAAACGCTCCATGATCTTGGCGTCGAGCGCATCGAGCGCGGGGTCGGTGCCTTCGCTCTCGCTTTTCCGCCACGCAGTCTGCCACTGCTTCACCAGCGGTCGGATCTGCTTGACGATCGTCAGTTCGTCGGGCGATTCCAGGCGCTCTTCCGCCACATCGAGATCGTCGAAGAACGTCGCGGTGTATTCGTCGATCTGCTTGTCGATCGTCGCGCGTTCCGCATGCGCCGCGAGCTTGCGCTTGAGCACTCCCTGCTCCATCTGCACGAAGTCGACGCTGGCGGCGCGGGCGTAATTGATCGCCTGCAATGGACCGTCATAGGTGCGCGTGACCATGTCACCGGCGGAGGTGAGCACGCGATAGCCGTATGCGCCAAGGCCGACAATGATCGCGCTCATGGCGAGAAACGCCATGAAGATCTTCGTCGATATCGAATGACGCAGACCGGCTTGCACCAACAACCCTCGCCCGAAACCAGGATCGCGATTGGCACAATCCGGCGGCTTAGTGTCAGCGAAGGGTGGTTGACAGGCGCTTAAGGAAGACGCCGAAAAGGCAACAAAATCGGGAACTTGTGCCTATTTCACGTGCACGGTCAGCAGCATCTTGGGATGGATGTGGCAGCGCACCGGAAACGTGCCCGCGTTCGGAAAAGAGATATGGAAGACCTGTCCCGGAGACTGCTCCGCGGAATCGTAGCCGAAATTCTCAACGTCCACGTAGATCTGGTGGATGAATTCGTCCTGGTTGCTGAAGTTCAGCGTCGTGCCGTGATTGATCGTGATCTCGGTGGGATGAAACGCACGGCCGTTCTGCACGATGGTGTTGGCGTCGTCAGCCAGCGCCGCGGCGCACACCAGCACCATCACGCCTGTCGCGGTGAAAGCTGCCGTATAGTGGCCGTTCATTTCGTCACGATGTCATGCTGCATCGGCGCGAGGCGCGCAAGGAAGCGTGACTGCGTCGCGTATGCCACGCCGTTCTTGTCCATCGCTTTTTCGAGGTCTTCGACCACCGCGTTGAAGTCGGCGTTGCCGAGATGCAGACCCTTGTGCGTGTCTTTCATGTTGCGCCCCGTGTAGGTGCACGGCCCGCCAGCGACGACGCAGAACTGATCGCCCAGAAGAATACGGAAGCGGTCCATGTTCGTGTTGTCGAACGTCGCCTTGATGCGCGGGTCGGCAAGGAAGTTGTCGGCCGTGTCGCTCGCGATCTTGTGGATCGCATCGACGCCGCCGAGATCCTGCCACAGCGTATCGTCCGCGCGCGCGCCGCCTGCGAAAACAAGTGAAGTGACCGAAATGGCAAGAGCCAGCTTTGCGATTTTCATCGTCATGTTCCCTTAGAGGCCGACCTGCAGCGAGACATACTCGCCGCGCTGTTCGCCGACGAGCACATTGCCGAGATCGACATAGGCCGCGGTCAGCGACACGTTTTTGGTGATGAAATACGCGGCGAAAACGTCCCACGCATCCTGCTCATGCACGCCGATGTTGTCCGGCTTGGTGCGGAACTCGGCGCCGATCGCGAACTTGCGGCTGATCAGATACGCAGCCGAACCCTCGAACTGCGCGGAATAGCCGTCGTGCTTGCCGCCACCGAAACCAAGCAGGCCGAATTCATTGGCCTTGGTTTCGCGCCACGTCGCGTCGACCAGAAGGCTCTCCGCGAGGAACACCTTCGTCGCGCTGACGTAATAGTCGGTGCCGTCGGACTTTGCACCCAGCGCGTTCACCAGGAACCCGCGGTCATTGTGCTTGTACTGCACACCGGCAGCGATCTGCGGAATCCAGGAGTCCTGGTCGTAGACCGCATCGCCAAAGACTTTGACCTTCGCGCCGAAGATGTCCTGATCGATCTTGAAGCCATCGCCGAGGCCGAGCGCACCGCCGATCTTCTGCGTGTCAAAGGTCTGACGCGCATAGGAAAGTTCGACGCGGTCGAACAGACCGATCGCAACACCTTCGGTCCACATCGCGTAGTCGGTGGTGTTGATGTAGGTGAAATGCCCGTTCAGGCCGATGCCATCGCGCGAGCCGTAACCTGAAATCAGCGCCCAGGTGGCGAGACCGCCGCCGCCAGCGCCTTCCACGTTGCTCACGCCCCCGGTTGCCAGAAGCTTGCCGGAATCGAACATCGCCATGCCCTTGTCGAGCATCGAGCCGCCGCTCTGCGCGGGCTCATCGGCGAAAGACGTGGCGGAGAAACCAGTGGTGCAAATCAGAGCAAGGAATACGAAGCGCCAAACGCGCATAGGTACTTTCCCTTATACGTTCGGGAGGTACCTAGCGCAGGAATGGTTAACAAAGCCGGTAAGACACGCCGCAAATTGAGCGTTTCGTTAATAGGTTGTGATAGTGCGTCTCACAACCTAACGTTACGGCCGCTTAATGGTGTGCGTCTTTCCACTTCTTGACGGCATCCATCGCCATATCGACATGCTTGTCCGGGTTCAGATCGGTGTAGACCATCAGCACCGTGTGATCCGGCGCGATGACATAGGACGTGCGATCGGAATATTGCGGGGCCTTGGTCAGAACCGCGTCATACGCCTTGATCACTTTCTGATCCGCGTCCGCAGCAACGGCGAATTTGTTGCGGCACTCGACGGACGAGAACTCCGTCACGCGGTCGGGATTGCCGGAGGTCACGCCGATCACCGTCGCGCCCATCGCAGCGAACTGGTCCGTTGCCTCGGCGAACTCATGCGCCTCAACCGTGCAGCCGGGCGTGAAAGCGGCCGGGAAGAAATAGAGCACCACGGGCCCCTTCTTCAGCGCGGCGGCTAACGAGAAGTCGAATGGCTTGCCAGCCTTCGCGGCCTTAAGATCGAAGTCCGGCGCCTTCGCGCCTACGGTGAGCGCGGCGTTGGCCGGTATGGCAAACACGGATGCAAGCAGCGCCGCCCCTAAAATACGTTTCATGGTTCCTCTCCTTTTTTCACCAGAGTTCACCATAGCGGACTTGAAAGTAGGCGGAACCATGCCAACCTCAATTTACGCGATAAAACTCGGGAGCGGCCGTGCGCACGAACCTCAAGGATCTGCTGTCAAAGGAAAAACTGAAGGCCGCGTGGGATTTCGTTCGGGAGCCGGTGATCGTCGCGGGCGTCTTGCTCGTCTCGACCACCGCGATCGCACAGCCCTTCTACATTCCCTCGGGCTCGATGGAGCCGACGCTGCAGATCGGCGATGGCCTGATCGCGACGAAATACGATTATGGCTACAGCCGCTATTCCGTGCCGTTCGCGATGGGACCGTCATCGCACACGCGGCTCCTGCAGAAAGCGCCGAAGCGCGGCGACATCGTCATCTTCCGCGATCCGAGCGAACCCTCGAAGACGCTGATCAAACGTCTGATCGGCCTGCCAGGCGATCACGTGCAGATGGTCGAAGGCCGTCTCTGGATCAACGGCAAGGAATTGCCGCTGAAAGAAGACGGCATCGGCACCGCCGAGGACGAACAGGGCGGCATGTACCAGGTCGCCCGTTACACCGAGACTCTGCCCAATGGCATCACGCACACGATCTTCAAACAGGGCTGGAACGGAGAACTCGACAACACCGAAGAGTTCGTCGTGCCGAAGGACCACTTCTTCATGATGGGCGACAACCGCGACGACTCGCTCGACAGCCGCGTGGCGGCCAGTGCCGGTGGCGTCGGCTATGTCCCGATCGAAAATCTCGTCGGCCATGCGCAGGTCGTGGTGGGATCGTACGACTATCTCGGCGGCCTTGAAGACAAAGGCCTGTTCATACGCCTGCGCGGCAGCCGTTTCCTGAAGGCGCTGTATTAATCTGCCCAGCTTGCGCCGAAGCGCGAGGTCTGCGGCAGCACGGCCTCTGCGATGTCCTGCTTGAACTGTGCGTGGGCGACGATCTTGTCGACCATCGCACCGATCTTGCGGCGATCGCATTTCACGAAGGCTTCGGTCGCAGCCGGCGTCGGCCAGAAGAATGTGCGGCCGACAAAGGCATCGAGCTCTTTCGCCCACAATTCATGATCGCGTGCGTCTTCGCCGAAATATTTGCGCCGCTTGTGAACCAGGATTGCGAGATGCGGCTCGACCAGCTCATACACTTCGCTTTCCAGCGAACGGTGCGGCTCGAACGTCGCGGTGGCGAACAACATCGCGATCGCGTCAGCGAACGCATCACGGATAACCTGCGCCAGTCCTGTGGCGGAGTGCGCAGGCGAAACGGAAGACATTCTGTCCATACCCAAAGCATGCGCAGACACCTCTTAACGCGGGGTCGAGAAAGCTGGTTACAGAAGCGTTGGATATTGCCAAAACGCACCACTACCATAAGATGAATTCTAGAATTTCCGTAGTGCGAAAATTATTGACCGCGCCGATTTAATGCACTACACTTAATATCGGTACGCTATGGACTTCGAATGGGATGAAGCCAAGCGCAAAGCCAATCTTGCGAAGCATGGGTTGGACTTCGCGAATGCTGTGCAATTCGGATGGGAGACTGCATCCGTCACGCTAGATGACCGCTTTGATTATGGCGAGGAGCGAGAAATCGCTTTGGGCTTGTACGGCATGGATGTCCACGTGGTGATTTATACCCCACGCGGTCCGCGTAAGCGGCTCATTAGTTTTCGAAAAGCAACGCGGCGAGAGGCCGAAAAGTATTATGAAGAAGAGAAAGATAGATCTTAGTGGCTATAGCGACGATCCGATTGACGATCCGGACAGCCCCGAACTGACAGCCGATATTATCCGCCGCATGCGGCCGATGCGCGAAGTGCATCCCGGATTCGTCAAACGCATCGAGGAAATGCGCAAACGTGGCCGGCCGCCACTCGAATACCCGAAGGTGCAGGTAACCCTGCGCCTCGACGAGGAAGTTGTGAAAGCATTCCGCGAAGATGGCCCCGGCTGGCAGAGCCGGATCAATGAGGAACTGAAGAAGACGGTGAAGCGGCGCCGAAAATAGAGCCGCACCCAACCGCGACATCGCTGCCCGGGTTATAATGTTGCGCCGCCCCCTCCCCCATGCTATCTGCCTCGCGCGGAACGGAAGCGATTCCCTCCGCAAGTAAATTTCATAGACTTTTCAACGTGTTATCACGGGAGCGCCGGTCCAAAAGAGCGCCCCTCAGACAAGAGAACGCGAGTGGCGGACGAGGCACATAATTCGGGTATCGCGGGGCGCTATGCGACCGCGATTTTCGACCTGGCGAACGACATGAAATCGCTCGACGCCGTGGCGTCGGATTTCGCGACCTTGAAGCGCATGATGGCCGAGAGCGCCGACCTCACCCGCCTCGTCCGTGCGCCGGTGTTTGGCGCCGATGAACAGAAGAAGGGCATGCAGGCCCTGCTCGACAAGATGGGCGCGAACCCGCTGACGCAGCGTTTCATTGCGCTGCTCGCGCAGAAGCGCCGCCTCTTTGTGCTGACGCAGATCATCTCCGCCTTCGAAGCGATGGTCGCCCGCCAGAAGGGCGAGATGCGCGCCGAGGTCACCTCCGCCCGCCCGCTCAAGGACGGCGAGATCGAAGAGATCAAGCGCGTGTTGAAGGCCAAGCTCAATCGCGATCCGCAGATCGAAACCCATGTCGATCCCACATTGCTGGGCGGCCTGATCGTGAAGATCGGCTCGAAGATGATCGATAGCTCGCTGCGCACAAAGCTCGACGGCATGCGCACCGCGATGCGCGGCCACTAACGGAATTCTCCGGGCAACCGGAACGACGGAACGAACGAAGGAAGCAAGACCATGGATATCCAGCCCGCCGAAATCTCCGCGATCCTGAAGCGCGAAATCCAGAACTTCGGCGCCGAAGCCGAAGTCAGCGAAGTCGGCCAGGTTCTCTCCGTCGGCGACGGCATCGCGCGCGTCTACGGCCTCGACAATGTGCAGGCCGGCGAGATGGTCGAATTCCCCGGCGGCATCCGCGGCATGGCGCTGAACCTCGAAAGCGACAATGTCGGCGTCGTTATTTTCGGTAACGACTCCACCATCAAGGAAGGCGACACCGTCAAGCGCACCAAGGCGATCGTGGACGTGCCGGTCGGTAAGGGTCTGCTCGGCCGCGTCGTCGATCCGCTCGGCAATCCGATCGACGGTCTCGGCGATCTGACCAATGTCGCAGAACGCCGCCGCGTGGACGTGAAGGCGCCGGGCATCATTCCGCGCAAGTCGGTGCATGAGCCGGTGCAGACGGGCCTCAAGGCCATCGACACGCTGATCCCGGTCGGCCGCGGCCAGCGCGAACTGATCATCGGCGACCGTCAGACCGGCAAGACCGCCGTCGCCATCGACACCATCATCAACCAGAAGGCCGTGAACGCTGGCACCGATGAGAAGGCGAAGCTGTACTGCATCTACGTCGCCATCGGTCAGAAGCGTTCGACCGTTGCCCAGATCGTGAAGACGCTCGCCGATGCCGGCGCGCTCGAATACACGATCATCGTGACGGCGACCGCGTCCGAGCCCGCGCCGCTCCAGTTCCTCGCGCCGTTCTCCGGTTGCGCGATGGGCGAGTGGTTCCGCGACAACGGCATGCACGCGCTGATCATCTACGATGATCTTTCCAAGCAGGCCGTCGCGTATCGTCAGATGTCGCTGCTGCTGCGCCGTCCGCCGGGCCGTGAAGCCTATCCAGGCGACGTGTTCTATCTCCACAGCCGCTTGCTCGAGCGCGCCGCGAAGCTCAACGAAGACAACGGCGCCGGTTCGCTGACCGCGCTGCCTGTCATCGAGACGCAGGCGAACGACGTGTCCGCGTACATCCCGACCAACGTGATTTCGATCACCGACGGCCAGATCTTCCTTGAGACCGATCTGTTCTATCAGGGCATTCGTCCCGCGGTGAACGTCGGTATCTCGGTGTCGCGCGTGGGCTCGTCGGCGCAGATCAAGGCGATGAAGACCGTCGCCGGCCCGATCAAGGGCGAACTCGCGCAGTACCGCGAAATGGCGGCGTTCGCGAAGTTCGGCTCCGACCTCGATGCGGCGACGCAGAAGATGTTGGCGCGCGGTGAGCGTCTGACCGAGCTCCTGAAGCAGCCGCAGTACAAGCCCTTCGCCGTCGAGGAGCAGGTCGCGGTGATTTACGCCGGTACGCGCGGCTATCTGGATCCGTTCCCGACCGCGAAGGTCGGCGCCTTCCAGGACGCGCTGATCTCCAAGCTCAAAGGCGCCTATCCTCAGTTCCTCGAAGGCATCCGCAAGGAGAAGGCGCTGACGCCCGATCTCGAGGCGATGCTGAAGAAGGCGCTCGACGAAGTCTCGAAAAGCTTCGCGTAAGGAAGACTGCCGCTATGGCAACCGTAAAGGAAATGCGCACACGGATCGGAAGCGTGAAGTCCACGCAGAAGATCACCAAGGCGCTGCAGATGGTGGCGGCGGCGAAACTGCGCCGCTCGCAACAGGCTGCCGAAGCCGCGCGTCCGTACGCGCAGCGCATGGCGGCGATCATCTCGAACCTCGCCGCTTCGGTGTCGGGTCCGTCCGCGCCGCTGCTGCTCGCGGGCACGGGCAAGCAGGACCGTCATCTGCTCGTCGTGGCGACCGCCGACCGCGGCCTCGCCGGTGCGTTCAACTCGTCGATCGTGCGCGAAGCGCGCAAAGAGCTCGCGCGTCTGACCGCCGAAGGCAAAACCGCGAAGTTGATCGTCATCGGCCGCAAGGCGCGTGACCAGCTGCGCCGCCAGTACGGTTCGCAGTTCATCGAGCAGTATGAAGTCGGCCTGAAGTCGCCGGGCCTCGCCCTCGTCCAGCCGATCGCGAAGAAGATTCTCGACCTCTACAACGCCGGCGAGTTCGACGTCGTGACGCTGATCTACAGCAAGTTCAAATCGGTCGTGACGCAGACGCCGACCTTGAAACAACTCATCCCCGCCGTCATCGAAGAGAACACGGGACCATCCGCGTTCTACGAATACGAGCCGGATGAAGTCTCGATACTTCAGGAACTGCTGCCGCAGAACATCTCCGTGCAGCTCCTGTCCGCGATGCTGGAAAACCAGGCTGGCTTCTTCGCCTCGCAGATGACCGCGATGGATAACGCCACGCGCAACGCGGGCGACCTGATCAATGCCCTCACCATCAAGATGAACCGTACCCGCCAGGCCAAGATCACGACCGAACTGATCGAGATCATCGCCGGCGCCGCCGCCGTTTAAAGGAAACAAGACCATGAACGCACCCGCAAACATCACCAGCAAGGGCCGCCTGACGCAGATCATCGGCGCCGTCGTGGACGTGGAGTTCGAAGGCGGCCTGCCCGCGATCCTGAACGCGCTGGAGACGACCAACACCGATCCGCGCACCGGCGAGAAGATCCGCCTCGTGTTCGAAGTCGCGCAGCATCTTGGCGAAAACGCGGTGCGCGCCATCGCGATGGACTCGACCGAAGGTCTGGTTCGCGGTCAGGCCGTGACCGACACCGGCGCGCCGATCCGCGTACCCGTCGGCCCCGCCACGCTCGGCCGCATCATGAACGTCATCGGCGAGCCGATCGACGAAGCCGGCCCGATCAGCCAGGAACACACCTCCCCGATTCACCGTGAAGCCCCGACGTTCTCGGAGCAGGCGGGCGCCGCGGAAGTTCTCGTCACCGGCATCAAGGTCATCGACCTGCTCTGCCCCTACACCAAGGGCGGCAAGATCGGTCTGTTCGGCGGCGCGGGCGTCGGCAAGACCGTGACCATGCAGGAGCTGATCAACAACATCGCGAAGGCATACGGCGGTTACTCCGTGCTCGCCGGCGTCGGTGAGCGTACGCGCGAAGGCAACGACCTCTATCACGAGATGATCGAGTCCAACGTAAACGTCGACCCGAAGAAGAAGGGCTCGGCCGATGGCTCGAAGTGCGCCCTCGTATACGGCCAGATGAACGAGCCGCCGGGCGCCCGCGCGCGCGTGGCGCTGACCGGTCTTTCGGTTGCGGAATACTTCCGCGATCAGGAAGGCAAGGACGTGCTGTTGTTCATCGATAACATCTTCCGCTTCACACAGGCGGGTTCGGAAGTGTCGGCGCTTCTCGGCCGTATCCCCAGCGCGGTGGGTTATCAGCCGACGCTCGCGACCGAGATGGGCAACCTTCAGGAGCGCATCACCTCCACGACGAAGGGCTCGATCACCTCGGTGCAGGCGATTTACGTGCCCGCCGACGACCTGACCGATCCGGCGCCGGCGACTTCGTTCGCGCATCTTGACGCGACGACC
Organism: Rhizomicrobium sp.; assembly: GCA_035502175.1. Taxonomy (GTDB): domain Bacteria; phylum Pseudomonadota; class Alphaproteobacteria; order Micropepsales; family Micropepsaceae; genus Rhizomicrobium. The sequence continues at coordinate 31,074 of DATJUS010000130.1, read as the reverse complement.
GTGTTGTCCCGCGATATCGCCTCGCTCGGCATCTTCCCGGCGGTCGATCCGCTCGACTCCACCTCGCGTATTCTCGACCCGCAGGTCATCGGCGACGAGCACTACACCGTCGCCCGCCGCGTGCAGGAAGTCCTGCAACAGTACAAGGCGCTGAAGGACATCATCGCGATCCTTGGCATGGATGAGCTCTCGGAAGACGACAAGCTCGTCGTCGCCCGCGCGCGCAAGATCCAGCGCTTCCTGTCGCAGCCGTTCCACGTCGCCGAGCAGTTCACCAACGCGCCCGGCAAGTTCGTGGAGTTGGCCGACACGATCCGCTCGTTCAAGGCGATCGTCGACGGCGAATGCGACGACATGCCGGAGCAGTCCTTCTACATGGTGGGCGCGATCGAAGAAGCCCGTGAGAAGGCCCAGAAGATGGCAGCGGAAGCGGCGTAATCATGGCCGACGCGAAAATCTCCTTCGACCTCGTCTCGCCGGAACGGCTTCTCCTGTCGGAGAATGCCGAGATGGTCACCGTCCCCGGCAGCGAGGGCGAGATGGGCGTGATGGCGGGACACATGTCCCTCATCACCACGCTCAAGCCCGGCACGGTCGACGTGAAGATCGCCCACGGCGATCATCACCTGTTCATGGTCTCCGGCGGCTTTGCGGAAGTGACGGCGTCCAAGATCACGGTGCTCGCCGAGGAAGCGATCCCGCTCGCCTCGCTCAGCGAGCAGGAAATTGCCCAGCGCATCATCGACGCGGAAGAGGACATCGCGACGGCGAAGACCGAGGCCGAGATGACCAAGGCCACCGGCATGCTCGACCACCTGAAGCACCTGCGGGCATCGCTTTAAGCCGATTTAACATTTAGCCCAGTGCGCGAAATCCCTGCATTTTCGGTGCAGAATCAGGCACAACGCCGGAACTTTCCGTTGCGCGCGGGGTTCTCGGCGGATAAGCGCGTTTGCTATAGTTCCACCGGGTATGGGTTTGGCGTGAGATGACGGAAGGCACGGTTTATCGGCAGGGCTGGTCGCTGGACGATGTCCAGTGGTCGAAGTTCGACGCTTCGAAAGTCGAGCCGTGGCTGCTGACCGCCATCAAGGGCGCCGCCCTCGTGGAATTCAACGCGCCGGACTATGTCTCCTACCTGAAGCGCGTCTTCCTCGATCCCCAGACCCAGGCCCTGATCGAAGAATGGGGTGCGGAAGAGTCACAGCACGGCCGCGCGCTCGGCCGCTGGGCCGAGATGGCTGATCCAAGCTTCAATCTCAAGGAGACGTTCGAACGCTTCCGCGAGGGCTATCGTCCGCCGCACTTCACCGGCGACGACGAAGGCTCGATCCGCGGCAGCAAGCGCGGCGAGATGATCTCGCGCTGCGTCGTCGAGAGCGGCACGTCGTCCTATTACTCCGCGATCCGCGACATGTGCGAAGAGCCGGTGCTCAAGGAAATCGCCGGCCGGATCGCAGCCGATGAATACCGTCACTACAAGCTCTTCTACGAGACGATGAATGCGCAGGAAGAAAAAGACCTGCCCTTCTGGAAGAAGCTGATTGTCGCGGTCGGCCGCATCAACGAGTCCGACGACGACGAACTCTCCTACGCCTATTACTGCGCGGCAGTACCCAAGAGCGCCGAAACCACGACGCCCTATGTGCGCGCGCAATACGCCAAGGAATCCTACAAGACCATCCTGCGGATCTATCGCCGCCATCACGTGCAACGGCTTGCGCAGATGGTGTCGAAGGCGTGCGGCGCCGATCCGCAAGGCCGCCTGACCAGAGCCGCAGGTGGTTTGCTGTGGCGCATGCTCCGCGTGCGTGCGGGCTTCGCCGGTGTCGCAGCTGAGACGGCGGCTTAAGAATTTCGAATTCCAATTTCGTCATGGTCGCCCTTGTGGCGGCCATCCATATTCCAGAGGCCGTTGGCCTACGTTAATGGATGGCCGGGACAGGCCCGGCCATGACGGGAAAAAAGAATAACGATCAGACCGACCGCTTCACCAGCATCTGCTTGATCTCGCCGATGGCCTGCGCGGGGTTGAGGCCCTTGGGGCATGTCTGGGCGCAGTTCATGATCGTGTGGCAGCGGTAGAGGCGGAACGGATCGTTGAGATTGTCGAGGCGCTCGCCCGTGTTCTCGTCGCGCGAGTCGATCAGCCAGCGATAGGACTGCAGCAGCGCCGCGGGTCCCAGATAGCGCTCCGAATTCCACCAATAGCTCGGGCACGAGGTCGAGCAGCACGCACACAGGATGCACTCATAGAGCCCGTCGAGCTTCTTGCGGTCTTCTGGCGTCTGCTTCCATTCCTTTTCCGGCTGCGCGGTCTTGGTCTGGAGGTAGGGCTGGATCGAGGCGTATTGCGCGTAGAAATTCGTGAGGTCCGGGATCAGGTCCTTCACCACCGGCATGTGCGGCAGCGGATAGATTGCGATCGCGCCGGACACGTCGGTGATCGCCTTGGTGCAGGCGAGCGTGTTGCCGCCGGCGATGTTCATCGCACAGGAGCCGCACACACCTTCACGGCAGGAGCGACGAAAGGTCAGCGTCGGATCGATCTCGTTCTTGATCTTGATCAGCGCGTCCAGAACCATCGGCCCGCAGGTCGTGAGATCGACGGTGTAGGTGTCGATGCGCGGGTTCTCGTCCACATCCGGATTGAAGCGGTAGACCTTGAACTCCTTGGTCCCCTTCGGCTTCTTCCCGTTCGCCGCCACGGGCGCGGGCCACGTCTTGCCCTTCTTGGGGGAGCTGCCTTTGGGCAAGGTGAACTGGACCATTGCGCGTCCTTTACACGGGAAATCGGGGCCGCTTCGTGCTTAGCAAAGCGGCCCCGCCCATGCAAATCCCTACCCTACGGCAGGCGCCGCCAGCGCGTACCAGTTGATCCGGCGGGTGACGTACATCGTCGCCGCAAGCGCCGCGAACAGCAGTCCGGCCCCGATCAACAGCGCGTAATCCTCGGCATTGAGGATGACGTAGAGCAGCGCATAGAGCGTTCCGAGAACGACAAACAGCGCGGCCGCCCTCACCCGGCTCGCCAGCACGCTCATCGCATAGAGCGATGTGAGCGCCACCGTCGCACCCGCTCCGATCAGATAGGACAGCGCGAACCCGAGATGTTCCGAGAGCGACAGCACCAGCAGGTAGAACAGGACCTGCGCGGACCCTACGAGCGCGTATTGCACGGCGTGCAGACGTTGCGGCGACACCGTCTCGACGACGAAGAACACGAGAAACGCCAGCGCCACGAACAGGATCGCGTATTTCAGCGAACGCTGGACCAGTTGATAGTGATCGACCGGCTGATAGAAGCGCGCACCAAACGCGGGCTGTTGCAGCAGATCCATCTGGTTGTTTGCCGACGCAAAGCTCTGGCCGAAGCCGCGCGCGAGATACGGCACGGTCCAGGACGCCTTGAACCCATCCTTCGACAGCGCGCTATCCGTCGGCAGGAAGGCGCCAAAGAAGCTCGGCGAATTCCAGTCGGATTGCACCGTCGCGGTCGTGCGGCGGCCGAGCGGGGAGACACTGAACTCGCGCGAACCACGCAGCGTGAACTTGGTGTCGAGCGTGAGATCGCCCGGCTCTTTCAGGCCGGCATTCGCCTGAATGCCCGAGAGGCGCGTTTCATCGACATCGACGCCCGATTCGAACGGGACACTGTGGCCGTTGGCGTTGAGAACGACATTGTCGGCAAGACCGTGCGCATCCGTCACCCGGATGACGATGCGCGCCTCGTTCCACCGAACCTTGGCATCGGACGGCATCAGAGCGGCCATGCCCGCCTTGTCGAAGGTCGCGTGCACGCCGATGGTCGCCGTATAGACCGGTACCTCGAATATCCCGCGCCAGCGCGTGCCCGATCTCGCGTGAACGTCCATGTTCAGGTTTTCGGGCAGGAGCATCGCGGTCAGGTCCTGATCCATGTTGACCTCCTGCCCGTTGACGAGGTTCTCGCGGCGCACCGTGTACGGCACCAGAAGCACAGGGCCGGCTACGACCTGTGGGCCGCCCCAGCCGGCGGCGATGTCGCTTGCGGCGCCCGCGGCCGTCTGCTCGCGGTCCGACAACGCCAGTTGAATCAGGAACAGCGGCACGGCCATGCACACCGTGAGAATGACGATCAGCAAAAACTTGAACCCCGGCGAACGCACGGCGGGCAGAGATTTGATTGTGTCGGTGGCCATCGATCCCCTCCTTTGACGACGCGCGGAAGGCTCGGAGCGGATCGTGGCGCAATCGCGGCGCGGCGATGGCGGAGGCGGGAAATGCGCAGGGCTTAATTGCGTCTATTCGTGATCGTGCATCGGGCGCCAGCCGGTAAGACGTTCCTGCTCGGCTTCCGGCACGCCATAGAAACCCTTGGCGATCTTCTTAAGACCACTGCGGCTCCTGATGATAACGATGCTGCGCTGTGTTTCGATCAAGCCGTCTTCTTCCATCTTTTGAAGCGCCAGACTCACGCCGGGGCGGCGCACGCCGAGCATGATGGAGAGCAATTCGTGCGTCAGCGGAATTCTGTCTCCTGGAAGGCGGTCGTGCGCCATCAGCAGCCAGCGCGCGAGGCGCACATCGAGCGTGGCGCGCCCGTTGGCCAGAGCCGTCTGCGAGGCCTGTGCGGCAAAGGCGTTCACGAAGGCAAGCAAGCCTTCTCGAAGAGAGTCGCTCTTCAGGATCGCTGCGCGGAACTGGTCGGCCTTGATGCGCAAGCCGTATCCCGGGACCTGCATGAATGTCGAGTTTGCACTGCGGTCCGTTCCCATCACGACCGAATGACCGGTCAGGCCGTCGCGGCCGATAATGCCGACTTCGATGCGATGATCGCGCGGGATCGTCGCAACGACCGACACGATGCCATCCTGCGGAAAGTAGATATACGGGATCGGCTTGTGCGGCGTCTCAACCTGAAAAAGTCGCGGAAGCTCGATGGGTTCGAGATGCGGCTTCAACAGGTCCAGGTCGGCAGTGCTCAAATAAGAAAGCAGGTGATTTCGCTTCATGCAGATGTCGATTGCTGTTGAGAAGGGTTGTGTAATCAGCCCACGGACCAAATCAGTGAACTGATTTGATACGCCTCGACTCTCATTGCCAATAAACGCGCGAGAGTAGTGTCCGGTTTCAGACAAAGAATGTTGTCGAATACAAAAGAGAAATTTCTACACTCGTTCCGGGCGTTACGATTGGGGCGATTTCTTGTCCGGCGAAGATTACGAAGTCCGCTTCTTCAATGCGGATGGATCGGTGTCACTGCTGTTCGTGACCAATTGCGCGGACGACGATGCTGCGCGGGAAACCGCTTTGAAGATGTTTGCCCGGGAGCTGAAGCCGTTCGAGATCTGGCGCGGCGCCACGCTGGTCGGCAAAGGGCCGCATTAGGCTGAAATTGCAAATCTACTCACGGCCGATCTGCTCGAAGAGCCACGCGATATCGGCAGGCGCGTCGGCGACCGTTCCGGAGAGCACGAGCTGATCGGCGCGGCGCAGTGTATCGCTGCCCAGATAGACGCTCTCTTCGACAAGCGCAGGCACGCTCGCACGGAAACGCCAGCCCTCGCCGTTTGGCAGCTTGAGGATCACGTCGCCGCCTTGCGACAGCGATACCCGCACATCGGGATGAATATGAAAACGGATCGAGAAATCATAGCCGCCCGGCTTCGGCTTTGCGCCAGGCAGCAACCGGTCCGAACCGGCAAGCGACAGGCCTTGCGGCGCAAGCGTGACCTGTCGCTCATGACGGATGCCGAACGCACGCACGTAGCCGTCATGCGAAGCTTCCACCATCCAGCCATGCGGTGTTTCCACGCGCCGCGTTTCGACGGCGGTGACATCACCAAGCAGGCGCGCGCCCAGGAAATCACGCGCCACGCCCTTGTGCAGAATGGATGCCGTTGAGGTATCCGCAAGCGTCAGCGTCGAATGCGCGGCTGTCGCGCGCAGCGCCGTGTCCCAGGCCGCGCGGCGTACATCGACCGCGGCGCCGCAATTGACGACGATACGATGCGTCGAAGCGCTGAGCTCGAAAGCGAGACAGCTCGCATGCGCGTCCGTCGAATAACCGCCCGGCGGCGCGGTGCCGCAGTCCATCACCACGATCGTGCGGCCCGACGCGATGCGCTGGTAGCCCGAATGCGGCGCGAACGCGAAAGGCTGGCCGCGAACCTCGTCGCGCGCGAGAAGCCCCGCGATCATGCGCGAGTCCGACTCGCGTCCGCCATTGAACAGTGCCAGCGCACCGTCGCCATGCCGGAAGAAGCGGATCATGGGCGCGATGCGATCGTGCGCGCCGCGCAACTCGCTCGGGATCTCAAGTGAGATTGCCGTCAACGCGTCCATCACCATCGTGATCAGGCGATAGGCGTGCACGAGGTCTTCGGGTGAGCGTGTGATGTGCCCACCGTCGGGAAGAATCTGAATGGCGATCTCCGCCTGCAGCATCGCGACGCCGAGTTCGATGCGCTTCTGGTCGTCGAGACATGCCCCCGACATTGCGAGCGCGGCGGCGGCCTCGAAGCGCGGCATGCCATCCGGTGCTTCACGCGCGATGCGCGCAAGAAGACGCGATTGCTCGCGCAGCGACACAAAGACCTTCGACCGCCACAGCATGTCGGAGTTCGACAGCACCAGCCGCCCATGCGCGAAGATGTTGATCAGGCGCCGCGCAAGGTTATGCGCCGACGACGCGGGCTCCGCATATTTCGCATTGCGCTTGAGCCATTGCGTGAAGAGGTTGGTCGCGAGCGTGCGCGCAGCCTCCCCGCCCGCCGCCGACAGCGGCGGCAACCACGCAAATCCGTGAAGCGCCTCCGTCCAGCGCGCCGACGGCGCAGGCTTGTCGAAGATCGAACCGTCCTTGACCTCGACCATCTCGCCGTTGAAGCGGAACTTGCCATGCAGCAACGCATCGGCATCTTCGAGACGCCGTGGCAACGCATCGTAGGGATGGAAGACGATGCGGTCGGTCAGCGGCCCGGCGAGCAGGCGGCGATAGAACCAGCTCCGCCGCCACGCCACGCGCGGGCCTCGCATGGCCCGCCACAGCATCGCGCGCAGCAGCTCTGGCAGAAGAGAGAGCGGCATGCGTCCGGCTTTCGCCACGGTCTATCCCCGCAAGGCTGCGATATTCGCGGCGTAATGCGCCGCACCACCCTTGAATACAGATGTCCCCGCGACAAGAACATTCGCGCCGGCCGCAATCGCCTGCTTCGCCGTCTCTGGTGTAATGCCGCCGTCGACTTCGAGCGCGATGTCGCGTCCTGTCTGGCGGATCAGCTTCGCCGCGGCTTCAATCTTGCGGAGCTGACTCGAAATGAACGATTGCCCGCCGAAGCCCGGATTGACGCTCATGATGAGCACGAGATCGACGAGATCGATAACGTAGTCGAGCGCTTCGACTGGCGTGCCGGGATTGAGCACAACACCCGGCTTCTTCCCGAGCGAACGAATGAGCTGCAGCGTGCGATGCACATGCGGCCCGGCTTCGGGATGCACCGTGATGCCGTCCGCGCCGGCATTGGCGAAGTCTTCGATGTAGGGATCCACCGGTGAGATCATCAGATGCACGTCGAGCGGCTTTTTCGCATGCGGCTTTATCGCTTTCACGACGGCCGGCCCGATGGTGATATTCGGCACAAAATGCCCGTCCATCACATCGACATGAATGAGATCGGCGCCTGCCTTTTCGACGGCTTCGATCTCGGCGCCAAGGCGCGCGAAATCGGCGGAAAGGATGGACGGCGCGATGCGGATGGGAGCTGTCATCAGGCCCAATGGTGTGCCGGATTCTCGCCCCTCCCGCAAGGTAAAGTCAGGCGGTCTTGGTGCGCCTGCGTGGAAAGATTTCGGTTCCCGAAGAGGCCGCGAGCAGCAGCACGAATGTCGGCAGCCAGACGAGTCGCGACTGGTAACGCGAGTGCGGGCCGGAGAAGACGCCGCATATGAACGCGTTGCCCAGCAGCGCGATCAGAACGAAGGCCGGAAGCGTGGCGCTATTCCAATCGCCTGACCGCCACGCACGGCGGAACAAGAGATAAATCCCGACAATCGAGAGCACGGCAATCGGTACATGGAGGAAGTTAAGCGGCAGGAACCAGATATCGCCACGCTGCTGATAGGCGTGGGTATAGCCGTCCATCTGATGCGGGATCGTCTTCTGGAACTCGCGGTCGAGAACCCATTCCTGCGGCTCGATGCCGTCGCCGGTAGCGACCGCGAAGAATTCGAGCAGGGTGTCGATGCCGGCCCACGCCGCGTTCGAAACCGGATAGCGCCACAGGCTCAGCGCCGCGAGATGCGCGGACTCCTCTTCCAGCTTGCGGAAGCCACCAAGGCGCGAGAACGGGCTGATCTTCTCTTCCCAGAGATAGGCATCGGCGCGCGGCGGCAGGTTGTCCTTGTACGGACAGATTTTGTACGCGGCACCGGGACAATCGGTGTCGAGCACGGGCTTGATCAACCCGTCCTGCATCATGCGCGCCTCCAGGAATATGGAGCCCGCCTTGCTGAAGAAGATATTGTGCGTGAACTGATAGTTGCAGGCGAACACGATCGCGAAAGCCAGTGCGCAACTCGCCATCGGCGCCCAGACGGATGGCTTCGGGAAGCCCTGCACACGAACGAACATCGCGGCCAGGCGTGCCACGATCAGCACGGCAAGCAAACCGAGCGCGAGGCCCATATGGGAGGAGTGTGTCGAGGCTGCGAAAGCGGCGCACAAAACCAGCAACACGGAACGCACGAACCCGAGATCGCGGATATGGAACGCCAGCAGATAAATCGCCATCGCGGTAACGGCGACAAAGCAATCCGGTTCGATCTGCGCCGCGTACCACGGCAAGCCGGTCGCCAGCGTGAGGATCAAGCCGATGATAAGGAACGTCCACAACGAGAGCTGCGGCTTCAGCGAACGCGCAAACTCCACCATCACGAACGCGACGATCACGCATTGAACAAACGCGACGTACCAGAGGCTCTGCGGCCCGCCCGCATATTTCAGGAACAGCGAATAGACGGTCGAACGCTCGGCGATGAAGATGTGCTGAAAGCCTTCGAGCACATAGGCGCCGGTATCGTAGAAGATGATCGGGAAACCGTTGACGAACGACGCCAGCATCAGGACCGGCACCAGCACCACGATCGCGGCGAGCTCGTTGTAGAGACGGTTCAGCGGCGCATCGGGCAGCGGAATGCGCGCGTGCCAGGCACGCGACAACCCGTCGCTCACATGATGCGAATCAGAAGACATCCCCAACCCAGTTTTGGTCTGGAAAGTCCCCTTTTGCCGGATGGGAAAGGAAATCGCAAAGCGTCAGAATGACCTTGGTAACCAGCCGATCCGAACCATGACGCAGCGTCACGAGATCACCTTTCGGCCCCTCGTGGAGACCGACTTCAAGGCTTTCACGGAATGGCTCAACCGGCCCCATCTGCGGCGGTTCTTCCAGAAGAAGCCGACCACCGAAACCGCGGTCGCCGCCTATTACGGCCCCAGCGTGCGGGGTGAGACACCCACGCACTGCCATTTGGCGCTTTTGGACGGGCAGCCGTTTGGCTATCTCCAGTGCTACAGGATTGCCGCCTATCCGGCATGGGCCGCGACCATTGGTGAAACGGACGGCATCGGTGTCGACCTTCTGATCTTCGAGCCGGACATGATCGGCAAAGGCCTGGGCAGCGCGATGCTTACTCGCTATCTGCGCGACGTCGCCTTTGCGTTGTTCCCCGATGAGCGGCGCTGCTTCATCGGGCACGAGCACGAGAACGTTGCCGGCTGGCGCAACTCGGAGTCGGTCGGATTTCGCTTTGTGCGCGACTTCGTCGAGGACGGCGCGCCGAGTCGCCTGCTGATGCTGGAACGCGGCGAAATGGCGGAATCCCGCGGTTGACTTGGGGGTGTCGAAACCTACACTCCGGCCCGGTTCGTTACTCCCGTTTCCTGAGGGATTTCATGGCGGAAAACCCGCAAAAGCCCGCGCGGCCCCGTCCGCTTTCACCCTTCATCACGATCTATCGCTGGCCGGTGACGATGGCGACATCGATCACCCATCGCGTGACCGGTGTCGGCCTTGCCATCGGCTCTGCGGTGCTCGCCTGGTGGCTGGTCGCAATTGCGAGCGGGCCTGAAGCCTATGCCAACTTCAACATGATCGCGGCGAGTTGGATCGGGCAGATCGCGCTCTTCGGGTTCGCGTGGTCGCTCGCCTATCACCTTCTCAATGGCATTCGCCATCTCGCATGGGATACCGGTTACGGCTTCAACGTGAAGACGGCCGATGCGACGGGATGGTTCGTGATCATCCTTTCGGTGCTGCTGGCCATCGGCGTGTTTGCCTACGTCTACCTCGGTCACGGGGGAGCAGGCGTATGACGATGGAAACACCGCTGCATCGCGTCGAGGGCCTGGGCCCGGCACATTCCGGCGTGAAGCATTTCTGGCGTCAGCGCATGACCGCCGCCGCGATGGTGCCGCTCGCCATCTGGTTCGCATGGTCGGTCGTGTTGCTGGCCGGCGCGAGCGAGGTTCAGGTTCTCACCTACCTCACGCGCGCCGCGTTCGGCCTGCCGCTGAACGCCATCCTGATGGGTGCGTTCATCGTCATCGCGCTCTATCACATGGTGCTCGGCCTTCAGGTTGTCATCGACGATTATGTGCATCACAGCGGCGGCAAGATTTTCCTGATGCTGGTGATGCGCGCCTTCGCGCTTGCCGTGGCTGCCGTGTCGCTCTTCGCCCTCTTCCGTATCGCTGGACCCGTTTGATGACCGCTTATCCGATTACCGATCATACCTTCGACGTCGTCGTTGTCGGCGCCGGCGGCGCGGGCCTGCGTGCCACACTCGAGTGCGCAGCCAAGGGTTTGAAAACCGCGTGCATCACAAAGGTGTTCCCAACGCGCTCGCACACCGTCGCGGCGCAGGGCGGCATCTCGGCCGCGCTCGGCAACATGGGCGAAGACGACTGGCGCTGGCACATGTACGACACCGTGAAGGGATCGGACTGGCTCGGCGATCAGGACGCGATCGAATATCTCTGCAAGAGCGCGCCGGAAGCGGTGTATGAGCTCGAGCATTTCGGCGTGCCATTCTCGCGCACCGACGAAGGCAAGATTTATCAGCGCGCTTTTGGCGGCATGACCTCGCATTTCGGCAAAGGCATCGCGCAGCGCACCGCCGCCGCCGCCGACCGTACCGGTCACGCGATCCTGCACACGCTCTACGGCCAGTGCGTGAAGCACGAAGTGAACTTTTTCATCGAGTATTTCGCGCTCGACCTGATCGTGAATGACGGCGCGGTTGTCGGCATCATGGCGTGGAATCTCGACGACGGCACGATCCATCGCTTCCGTGCGCATCGCGTGATCCTGGCGACGGGCGGCTATGGCCGCATCTACGCAAGCTGCACCGGCGCGCACACGCAAACCGGCGACGGCAACGCGATGGTTCTGCGCGCGGGCTTCCCTCTGCAGGACATGGAGTTTGTCCAGTTCCACCCGACCGGCATCTTTGGCGCCGGCGTGCTCATCACCGAAGGCGTGCGCGGCGAAGGCGGTTACCTCACCAATTCCGAAGGCGAGCGCTTCATGGAGCGCTATGCCCCGAACGCGAAGGACCTCGCCTCACGCGACGTCGTTTCGCGCGCGATGACGATCGAGATCCGCGAAGGCCGCGGCGTCGGTCCGAACAAGGACCACATCCATCTGCATCTTTCGCATCTCGACCCGAAGGTGATCCACGAACGCTTGCCCGGCATCTCCGAAAGCGCGCGCATCTTCGCGGGCGTCGACGTGACCAAGGAGCCGATCCCGGTTCTACCGACAGTGCATTACAACATGGGCGGCATCCCCTGCGCCTACACCGGCGATGCTCTGACTCTCACCGCCGGCAATCCGGATACCGTCGTGCACGGCCTGATGGCCGTTGGCGAAGCGGCGTGCGTGTCTGTGCACGGCGCTAACCGCCTCGGATCCAACTCACTGATCGATCTCGTCGTGTTCGGCAAGGCGGCGGGCATGCAGGCGGCGAAGTCGCTGAGCGATGGCATGACGCATCAGGACCTGCCCAAGGATGCGGGCGATGCGGCGCTGGCGCGTCTCGACCGCTTCCGCAACGCCAATGGCGGCACGCCGACTTCGCAGATGCGCGCGACGATGCAGAAGGCTATGCAGGAAGACGCCGCCGTGTTCCGCACCGGCGATACGCTGAAGCAGGGCCAGAAGCGCATTCACGACCTCTATGCGACACTGCGCGACATCAAGGTCAGCGACCGCTCGATGATCTGGAACAGCGATCTGGTCGAGACGCTCGAATACCAGAACCTCATCCAGCAGGCGATCGTCACCATCGACGGCGCGGTCAATCGCGAGGAAAGCCGCGGCGCCCACGCCCGCGAGGACTTCCCCAACCGCGACGATGCGAACTGGATGAAACACACCCTCGCCTGGCTGGACGAAGCGACCGGCAAAACCCGCCTCGACTACCGCCCGGTGCACACCTACACCCTCACCAACGACGTCGAATACATCCCGCCGAAGGCGCGCACTTATTAGACGACGCTGACTTCGTTACGAAGCGATGATTTCAGCCCAAGACCGCTTTACCGAAAGGTGAGCGTCGCGAGCCTGCGGACCTCATCTCGAAGACCGGCCATTATCCTGTTCCTTGTCACCGGCGTGAACGCGAAGCCGATATAGGTGAGAACCAACGTGGCCAGCAGGAAGGCAATATCCAGAGGTATGATTGCGCCACCGATCAAGAAGGTCAGAAAGACCAGCGCCAGCCCGTAACCTATCCGCTTGATGAATGCGTGAATTTGTATTTTCACCTGACAATCTCACGCTTCCGCGATGCTTGCAGATTCTCGAGGGAGAGGTTCTACGCACCGCCCGCCATATCAAGACCAAGGTATTCTTAGTATCGCCAAGCTGCAGACATGACAACTTCTGAGAGCTCTAGCCTTCATTTCCACACAACGGAGAATACGCATTCCAAGCAAGAAGGCGACTGCATCACGCTCGATAAGCACTGGGACTCGTCGTTTTCATCTTGGGAGAGATGACGCGCGAGATGGGCAACCTCTATCCGACACTCCTCATGTTTCCGGCGATCATGCCGGCGGCGCGACTATGCTTTTGTTGCTGCTTCAACCCAACACTCGCAATCATTCGCGGCTGGAAGGCGTGAGCGCCTCCCGATAGATTTCGCGGGGCATTTCACACCGGCACGGATTGCGACATGAGCAGCGACCTAGAGATCGCCCGCGCGGCGAAGATGGAGCCGATCGAGAAGATCGGCGCGAAGATCGGGCTACCCGAAAAGGCGCTGTACCGCTACGGGCCGAACAAGGCGAAGGTTTCGCTCGATCACATCGCCTCACTCGGCGAGAAGAAGAACGGCAAGCTGATCCTCGTCACTGCGATCAATCCGACGCCCGCGGGCGAAGGCAAGACGACGACGACCGTGGGCCTCGGCGACGCACTGACCTCGCTCGGCGAGAAGGCGATGATCTGCCTGCGCGAACCGTCGCTCGGGCCGTGTTTCGGCATGAAGGGCGGCGCGGCGGGCGGCGGCTATGCGCAGGTCGTGCCGATGGACGAGATCAATCTGCACTTCACCGGCGATTTCCACGCGATCACATCGGCGAACAATCTGCTGGCCGCGCTGATCGACAACCAGGTGTACTGGGGTAATCCGCTCGGCGTCGATCCGTCCAAAATTTCGTGGCGCCGCGTGATGGACATGAACGACCGCGCGTTGCGCGACATTGTCGTGGGCCTCGGCAACAACGGACAGGTGCGCGAAGACGGCTTCGACATCACCGTTGCCTCCGAAGTGATGGCGATCTTCTGTCTGGCGAATTCGCTCGAAGACCTGGAACAGCGCCTGAGCCGCATCGTCGTCGCGCGCGACTTCGCTAAGAAGAACGTGACCGCTGAACAGATCAAAGCGCCCGGTGCGATGACTGTGCTGCTGCGCGATGCGATCCAGCCCAATCTCGTGCAGACCTTGGAGCACACGCCGGCCTTCGTACACGGCGGACCGTTCGCAAATATCGCCCATGGCTGCAACTCGGTGCTGGCGACGCGCACGGCGCTGAAGCTCGCCGATTATGTCGTGACGGAAGCGGGTTTCGGCGCAGACCTCGGCGCGGAAAAGTTCTTCGACATCAAATGCCGTCAGTCGGGCCTGACTCCGTCGGTCGCGGTGATCGTCGCGACCGTGCGCGCGCTCAAGATGCATGGCGGCGTCGACAAGAAAGAGCTCGGCCACGAGAACGTCGCGGCGGTGAAGGCCGGTATGGCCAATTTGCTCCGCCATATCGAGAATGTGCGCAAATTCGGCGTGCCGGTGACGGTCGCGATCAACCATTTCACGGCAGATACGCAGGCGGAGACCGATGTCATTGCCGAAGCCTGCCGCCAGGTCGGCGTGCACGCGCATCTCTGCAAGCACTGGGCGGATGGCGGCAAGGGCGCGCAGTCGCTGGCGAAGGATGTGATCGAACTCGCCAATTCGAGCGAGGCCGATTTCAAGCCGCTCTATCCCGACGACATGAAGCTCGCCGACAAGATCCGCACCGTCGCGCGCGAAATTTATCGCGCCGCCGATATCTCGCTGTCACCCGATGCCGAGAAGAAGCTCAAGCAATACGAAGCCGACGGCTTCGGCAACCTGCCCCTCTGCATGGCGAAGACGCAATACAGCTTCACGGCGGAGGCCGACGTGCGCGGCGCACCGAGCGGCTTCATCCTGCCGGTTCGTGACGTGCGCCTCTCCGCCGGCGCAGGCTTCGTCGTCGCGATCTGCGGCGACATCATGACGATGCCCGGCCTGCCGCGCGAACCCGCCGCCTATCGCATCCATATCGATGCCGATGGGCAGATCGAGGGTTTGTTCTAAACTTTCACCATGGCCGCCCTTGAGGCGGCCACCCAGCTAGCGAGCGTCAGCGAGCGAAAAGAGTCCTTTTGTGCGGCGCGCAGACGCGCGCCTGCTGGGTGGCCGGGTCAAGCCCGGCCATGGTGAGGGCGGGATTATTTCCCCTTCCACTGCGGCGCGCGCTTTTCGGTGAAGGCGCGCGGGCCTTCTTTGAGATCGTCGCTTTTGAACAGCGCGGTCACAGCGGGATAAGCCATCTGGTTCTTGAGCGCGTCTTCGAGCGTCGGCTCTGCAAGACCGCGATAGACCGCCTGCTTCGAAGCACGCACTGACATTGGGCTCGCTTCCATGATCTGCGCGGCCCATTTCTTGGCGGCGGACAATGCCTCGCCCGCCGGCACAACGTCGTTCACGAAGCCGAGCGACTTTCCCTCCACCGCACTCACGCGCCGTCCGGTGAGGATCATGCCGAGCGCCTGCTTGGCGCCGATCTCGCGTGGCAGACGGTGCAGTCCTCCGGCGAGCGCAGCCAAACCCACGCGCGGCTCGGGCAATGCGAACACCGCGTTCTCCGCCGCCACGATGATGTCGCAGGCGAGCGCGATCTCGAACCCGCCGCCCATCGCGATGCCGTTCACCGCCGCGATCACCGGCTTGTCGAGATCGAAGCGCTGCGTGAGACCTGCGAACCCACTGGCCGGCCACGGCTTGCGGCCGCCCGCGGCGGTGACCTTCAGATCATTGCCGGCACTGAACGCGCGATCGCCCGCACCAGTGACGATCGCCACCCATTGCTCCGGATCGGCAGCGAAATCATTGAACACGCCGTGCAGTTCCTCATGGGCATCGGCATGCAGCGCATTCATGACCTCTGGCCGGTTGAGCGTGACAATGGTCAACCGCCCCTCGCGCTCGACCTTGCAGAATTGCGTATTGTTCATCGTTTTCTCCATGTCCTGCCTGCGAATCTGGCGCGCTGCGGGTATTGCGGCAAGGGTTGGGTAACCATTGCCCTCTACTCTTTGTCCCTATGTCGGACACTTGGACCATCAGCGTCGCCGGGCAGCCCTACGGGCCCTACGCGATCACGCAAATGCAGAGCTTTGTGGGCGAAGGACGTCTCGCGCCCCATTCTCTGGTGGCGCGCTATGGCGAGACGCAGTTCACGCCCGCGGCTGACGATCCGATCCTTTCGGGCTTCTTCCGCCCCGCCACACCCGCGCCGCAGCCGGCGAAGCCCACTCCGTTCTTCACCGCTGAAGGCAGCGAAGAGCCCGCAAGGTTCGGCCGCAGCGAAGAGCCGAGCACCGCCGGCGAACGCACACATTACGTCGTCGTCGCCGACATGAAGTCCCGCTCGATCTCGGGCGTGGAGGAAGAGATCTTCAACCTCGGTCCCGCCGTTCCGATCATGCCGCAGGCCTGGCTGCTCTCGAGCGACATGCCGATCAATCAGATCCGCCAGACCCTGGTGCAGAAGCTCGGCAAGCTGGACATGCTGTTCATCGCCGACACGACCCACGACAAGGCCGCGTGGTTCAATTTCGGCCCCGAAGCCGACGCCCGCATCCGCCGCATCTGGCAGAAGACACCCGACACCGCGAACGCCCGCCGCGCCGGATAAGTGCTATCCTCCGGCAGACCGGAGGAGCACATGATCGCGCGCATCGTTTTATCTCTCTTGATCCTTCTCAGCGCCTCGTTCGCCGCCGAGGCCGAGCGCGCACGGGACATCGGCGTTCCGTTCGAAGGGACACCAGGTCCGCTGAACGCGATCACCGATATCAAAGGCGTCGAGGTTGGTCAGGTCACGCTGATCAAGGGCAAGGATGTCCGCACCGGCGTGACCGTCATCTTCCCCCGCGGGCGCGCGAACGCGACGCCGGTCTATGGCGGCACCTTCGATCTCAACGGCAATGGCGAGATGACGGGTCAGGCCTACCTGCAGGACTTCGGTGTCGTGCACGGACCGATCGGCATCACCAATACGAACGCGATCGGCGATGTTTACGCCGGTATCCAGCGCTGGTCGCAAAAGCAATTTGGTGAGGCCACATGGCCGGTTATCGCCGAAACCTGGGACGGCACATTGAATGATCTGCCCGGCTTCCACGTAACACCCGAGACGGCCATCGAGGCCGCCAATGCGGCAAAGACCGGCCCCGTGGATGAAGGCAATGTCGGCGGCGGGACGGGCATGATCTGCTTCGGCTTCAAGGGCGGCATCGGCACCGCCTCGCGGACGATCACGCTTCAGGGCAAAGGCTACACCGTCGGCGTGCTCGTCCAGTGCAACACCGGCGACCGCAAGGTGCTGCGCATTGCGGGCGCGCCGGTCGGCGCCGAGCTCGCGCACAAATACCTCCCCTGCGAAGGCGGCAAATGCGCGAGCGAGCCGCAGCCGGATCAGGGCTCGATCATCATCGTGGTGGGAACCGACGCGCCGCTGATCCCCACACAGCTCGACCGCCTCGCCAAGCGCGCGGCGATGGGGCTGGCACGGCTGGGTTCCTATTCCGGCAATGACTCCGGCGATCTGATCGTGTCGTTCTCGACCGGAACGACGAACGCAAACAATCCCGACCAGACCGCGCCGGTGCCGGTCGCGGCGCTGGCCAATCACGGCATTGACCCGTTGTTCGAGGCGGCAGTGCAGGCGACAGAGGAAGCCATCACCAACGCGCTGGTGTCAGCGAAGACCATGACCGGCGTAAACGGATCGCGCGTGTTCGCGCTACCACACGACGAACTGCGCGCGATCCTGAAGAAATATAACCGGCTCGCGAATTAGTCGCGGGCGTGCGAGCGGCCTTCGGCCTCGGCTTCGCGGAGGTCGTCGCCTTCCGGGCCGTCGAGCGCCGCTTCGGCGTCCTTCGCCATCTTGCCGATCTTGCCCTTGTTCTCGGCGACGAATTCGCGCTGCTCTTCGTCGTAATTCCGCGCGGCGGTGTAGCTGCCTTCGCCTTCCAGCGCGTTCGAACGCCTGGCGCGCTTTTTCTTCGCAGGCTTCTTGGCCTTCACGGTTTTCTTGGCGGCCTTCTTCGCTTTCGCGGGGCGCGCGGCTTTCTTCGCCTTTTTGGCCTTCGATTTCTTGGCCTTCACGACCTTCCGCGCGCCGGCCGTCTTCTTCTTGGCCTTCACGGCCTTGGCTTTCTTCGCCTTCTTTTTGGACTTCTTCTTCGCAGCCATTGTCGAAATTCTCCTGAAACCCAACTGCCAACGTGACAGCGGAACATTGGTTCCTAATCGAGTCGCTTCAGCTTTTTGTGAAAGCGCTGATAGTTCTGAACATAAACCTCAGAGGAATACTTCAGCACCATCTGCTGGCGTTCATCAAGCTGCCGTGCGACGCGCGCAGGGCTGCCCATGATCAGCGAGCCATCGGCGAACTCCTTGCCTTCCGCAACCAAGCTGTTGGCGCCGACCAGACAGTTGCGCCCAATTTTTGAGCGGTTGAGCAAGGTCGAACCCATGCCGATCAAAGAACCATCGCCAACGGTCGTCGAGTGCAGGATCACCTTGTGCCCTACCGTCACATTGTCGCCGATGATCATCGGCTGGCCGGGATCGGTGTGACAGACGGAGTTATCCTGGATGTTCGAGTTCTCGCCGAGTTCGATCAGATCGTTGTCGCCGCGCAGGACGGCGCCGAACCACACGCTTGCGTTCTTCTTCAGCCGCACGCGTCCGATCAGAACCGCGTTCGGTGCAATCCAGTAGGAACCATCTTCAGGAAGTTCCGGCTCAACGCCGTCCAAAGCGTATATCGGCATCGCATTCTCTCTTTCGACCGAAACTATTCTGGCGATGAACATCACGCTCCGCAAATTTCACGCGACCGTCGCATAAAAAAAGATACGCTCAAGGAGAGCCGACTGATTCGGCGGGGGATCTGGGTTGGAGCAGCGTTTCGCGTTGCCATTCCTGAGTTTCGAGGGCCAACAGCCCTTCTTCCTGCCGCGCACGGCGCTTTTCTCATCATCAACGTGTCTCACCGTGACCAGGGAGTATCCATGGCCAAGCGTTCCGCGCGGCATAAGGCCCGCGAGTATCAGGATCACGAAACGGCAACCGTTCATCCCCTCTTCCCACCGGAACGCGGCTGGAGCCCGCACGATCACGACCAACACGCGCGTGACCGCAAATACGTAAAAAACATCCGGGCCATGAGTCCGACGCAGCAACTGTTGCTGGATGCGATCAACGAGCGTTCTGTCGTTGTCGCCCTCGGACCTGCCGGCACCGGCAAAACCTATCTCGCTATCGCCAAAGCCGTAGAAGCGCTCGAAAGCGGCAAAGCCAGCCGCATCGTTCTCTCGCGCCCTGCCGTCGAAGCGGGCGAGAGCCTCGGCTTCCTGCCCGGCGATCTTCAGGAGAAACTCGCGCCCTATCTGCGCCCGCTCTACGACTGTCTCACGGAGCGTCTCGGCACCAAGCGGCTGAAAGCACTGGTCGCGGAAGGCATCATCGAGATTGCGCCGGTCGCCTACATGCGCGGCCGCACGCTCAACGATGCGTATATCGCGATCGACGAAGCGCAGAACTGCACCTATGGCCAGATCAAGATGCTGCTGACGCGTCTGGGCTGGCGCTCAACGATGGTGCTGACCGGCGATCCGGATCAGACCGATCTGCTGCCGGGCATGTCCGGCCTCGGCGATATCGCGGAGCGTCTGGAACGTGTGCCGGAGATTGCGGTCGTCCGCCTGGGTGACAGCGATATCGTGAGACACCCGCTGGTGGCGGGCATGTTGACGGTGCTTTAGAGCGCCAGCGACACGTCGAGGACGATAAGACCGATGGCGAAGCTCCAGTAGGCTGCGACGGCTGCCGCAAGCCAGAAGGCCAATCTGGAGCAAGCCTTCTTCTGAAGAGACTGTGCCGCGTTCTCGAGCAGGACGTTCGGGCCGGCGAGAACCATGACCGCGTAATAGGCCCCCTTCGCGACGCTGGATTCGGGCTTGCTTGCGACCAGGCGATAGGCATTCGCCAGAATTCCGGATGCGGTAAAGCCCGCCGTCGTGGCGAACAGCACGACCATCAAATCCCCAACCAACCCCGAATTCATTGTGCCAAAACCCCTGACTTCAACCCCAGAACTGCAGGCTGCGTGCCCGCTAATTTGGTGCGGTTGTACCATTCTGGGGCATGAGAACGCGCGTCATCGCCGTTATGATTTGTGTGGACGGATGGGACGCTTCGATATCCGCCTGGACCTTCGCGAGCGCCGGGGTCTTCAGGCCGCTCCAGAATGAGGGGCCGTGCAGCAGGGTAAGCGCGATGGCGAAGCCGGTGGCGGCGCGAATTAACGTACACATGTTCCGAAATGGCTCGCTGGTGAGGCTTCCATGCACTCCTCAGCAAATTTCGGGCGCGGCGGGACCGGGTCATGATCCCGCCTCAAAATGCGGTGCTAGATTGGCGCGGGTTGGTGGCGAGTCGCGCCGGGAAGTTCATGAGCCGCAGTGACAGCGCAGACGATACGGTCCGGAGACGGTCGGGCTGGCTCATTCCTTTGGCGGTGCTCGCGGTAACCGTCATCCTGTCGGCGTTCTTTCTCCTCTATTACCTGTTCCCGACACCGCCGCCGCTGTTCGCCGAACAGCAATCGCCCACATCGGACACGACGCCGGTCGAGGTGGAAGTCGGTGGCCTGAAACTCTGGATCCCATCGAACTACATGGAATTCGAAAGCACGCGCCACGGCGGGCGGCGGCGTGAGGTCGATCTGTTCGCGATCCTGCCGGATCTGTCGGGCTGGTCGAACTGGAGCGCGGGCGATTTCGACGACAATTCTCCGAAATCGCCGATCGTGTACATGCCGATCCGCGAAGAGCGCGTGAATTTGAGCGAGGCGGACCAGCTCCAGCGTATCTACATGACCTACATCACCGACCCGAAGGGCCAGCCCGGGCCATATGGCCTGACCCAGTACACGTTCAGCAACGATTCCGGATATCGCAACGAAGACCTGTTTGTCGGCACCACCAGCGCCGGCGTGATGCTGCTGCATTGCGCGAAGCTCGCGCCCGATGTGCCGAGCCCGAATTGCTGGCGCGACTACCGGCTCGGCAAAGGCGCGTCCGTGACCTACCGCTTCAAGCGCGCCAAGCTCAGCCACTGGCACGAGATCGCGGACAACGTCGCCAAGCTGATGACCGCGTTCCAGCAGAAGCCGAAATAGTCAGCGCTTCCCGAACACTTCGTCGACCGTGCGATAGCGCGGAAGGATTGTATGGATCGCGATCGTCAGCGCGGGAAACAGCAATAGCGCCGCGAATGCAGAGGCAATCGCGAACACAAAGGCCGGCGAAAGGGCCAAGAATATCAAAGCCCCGAAAACCGCAGGCACGCCCACGGCAACGCCAAGGAATATCGCGATAGCGCCCTCGTCGCGAACCGCGCTCGCCAGTGCGAGCACCATCTCGGCCCCTTCGCTCAGGTAAATTCGCGCGCGCGCGGCTATCAGGCCCAAGGGCACGGATGACAACACCAGCATCGCCGTCAGGGAGAAGGATTTCGGGTGTGGATAGAGCCGCGCATTCACCCAGCACAACAGCACACCAACAAACAGGTTGGCGAGCGTCAGGGCGGACGCCATTCGCCAGTCACGCGCGAGTACGGCAAACCCGGCAAGCATGAACGCAGCGCCCACGGAAAGGCTCAGCGCGGCAGGAACAGTCCAACGGATATGGGCGTCGCGGATTCCAAACAGCGCAACAGTGGCGAGTACGATTGCAATTCCCGTCACACTAAGCGCCCAGCGGGAAGGCATTTCCGGAAAATATGCTTCCAACAGGCGCTCGCGCCGCTCTCGCGCTGCGTTCGCGCGGGCTATGAATTGCTCCGAGAACGGGACGTGGGCGCAGAGCCACGCTCCCGTCAGCGCCGCCGCAAAGCCAAAAGTGAACTGCGCTGCGAGGCTTTTGCTCGCAAACCAGTCCCGAGAAATGAAAATGTCCGCACAGAGCGTGAGCAGATATGCGAACAACAAAGGCACAATCGCCGACACGGCAACTCGGAGCATGCTGGATGCGATCTTGGCGCGCGCAAATCCCGCGCAGACACCGCGAACGGCTTCATCGGCTAGAGAAAGCGTGGCTACGCCGCCAAACAATATCGACGTGAAAATCTGTTCTTCATTCGGTTGCCCGAAAAAAACGACAGCCGTCAAAACCAGAATTGGCGGCCAAAGCGCCAGCACCACAAAAATCCAGTGGCGCAGGATGACATAGAAGAGGACGCAGGGAATGCCGATACATCCGGCAATATCCAGCGCCCATGAGATCATCAGGCGCGGCTGGCCGGCGGCTCCGGCAGGTCCATTTCGAGGATCGCCATGTTGAAGGCGTAGGAGGTCTCGCCGTCCTCGACATCCTTGAACACGACGCCGATGAATTCGCCCGCGATATGCACCTCAACGGAATCGTCCTGCTTCGGCCGCTCCACGATGGTGATCGTGTCGAGGCGGAACAGGTTGCGCAGGTATTTTTCGAGGCGCCAGATTTCGCTGCGGGTCAACGGATGTCTCCTGTCGGGGTGGGTTGACGTCGCATGAGGCAAGGCCTCGGTCAAGGTCTTGACCGGCGCCCGAAGCCGCGCGAAGCCAGGGACATGGCCGGTTCTAACCCACCCCAGGGCTTCTACGCCATCAGCGCGGGCACGCCCCCCGCACGTCCTCGCCTCAACGGCGCCGTGAAAGCCGATGTCTGCGTGATCGGCGCTGGATTTACGGGCCTGTCGGCGGCACTGACCCTTGCCCAAAGCGGCGCAAAGGTCGTGGTGCTGGAAGCCGACAGCGTGGGTTTCGCGGCGTCGGGCCGCAACGGCGGGCAGATCCACACCGGCCATCGCAAGAGCCAGGAAGAACTCGAGCGCTGGCTCGGGAACGTGCATGCGCGTGATCTCTGGGACCTGTGCGAGGAATCGAAAGCGCTGCTGCGCGAGAACGTGCGCACACACGCCATCGATTGCGATCTGAAAGACGGCCTTGTCATTGCCGCGCACAACACGCGCGCCGTTCCCGCGCTCGCGGAAGAGACCGAGTATCTGGCGAAGCACTACAACTATTCGCAGATGCGGATGATGAACTCGGACGAGACCGTTCGCCAACTCGGCACCGAAGCCTATCCGGCCGCGCGCTACGACACGGGCGGCGGCCATATTCATCCGTTGAAATACGCGCGTGGCATGGCAGCGGCGGCGGAGAAAGCTGGCGCTGTCATCTACGAACATTCCCGCGCCCTCGCCGTCGATGAGGATCGTGGCGGCGCGAATGTGCGCTGCACCGATGGCCTGGTGACTGCGGAGCACGTGCTGCTCGCGACCGACGCGTTCATCGCCGATCTCGCGCCGCAGCTCGCGAGATATATCGGTCATGTCGAGAGCTTCGTGAGCGCGACCGAACCGTTGGGCGACGCGCTGAACGCGAAAGTCCTGCCCTGCGATGCAGCGGTGGCAGATACGCGCCATGTGCTCGACTATTATCGCAAGAGCGCCGATGGACGAATGCTCTATGCCGGACGTGAAAGTTACTGGACCATCCCGAAGGACATTGCCGCTGTCGTGCGCCCGCGCATGCTCAGCGTGTTTCCGAATCTGCGCGATGTGAAAACCGAATATGCCTGGAGCGGCGATGTCGGCATCACCGCAACACGCATGCCGCATCTCGGGCGCCTGTCGCCGCGCCTGCTCTTTGCCTATGGCTATTCCGGCCAGGGCGTGGCGCTCACCAATATCGGCGGCAAGCTGATGGCGGAAGCGGCGCTCGGAAAGCCGGAGCGCTTCGATGTCTTCGCCCGCGTCCCGCCAACGCCCTTCCCCGGCGGCGCTCTGCTGCGCAAGCCGCTCGTGAGCGCGGCGCTGCTCTGGTTCAAGCTGATGGACGCGGTCTAGCCCGCGACGCTTGTCTCGTCGATCACCTGGTTCATGTCCTGCGAGGGGCGATCAGAACCGGCGCAGTTCGTGAGCTTCGCCGGCACGCCCACCGCGGTGCAGCCCGGCGGAACCGATTGCAGCACGACGCTGCTCGCGCCGACGCGGGAATATTCGCCGACTTCGATATTGCCCAGGATCTTGGCGCCCATCGAAAGCAACACGCCGCGGCGGATCTTCGGATGGCGGTCGCCACCCTCCTTGCCCGTGCCGCCCAGCGTGACGCCGTGCATGATCGAGACATCGTCTTCGACCACGGCAGTCTCGCCGACCACCACGCCGGTTGCGTGATCGATCATGATGCCGCGGCCGAAACGCGCGCCGGGATGAATATCGACGTCGAAGAGTTCGGAGATGCGACTCTGGAAGAACAGCGCCATGCCTTCGCGGCCCTGACGCCAGAGCCAGTGCCCGACGCGATAGCACTCGAGCGCATGGAAGCCTTTGAAGAACAGGAACGCCTGCACATGGCTGTGGCAGGCGGGGTCGCGGTCGTACACAGCGGCCAGATCGGCGCGCACCGCTTCGCCAATGGACGGATCGGCATTGATCGCCTGCGCGAAAATCTCGCGCGCCAGCATCGGGCTGACATCGTCGCCGCCGATCTTTTTGGCCAGATGATAGGAGAGCGCGTCCTCAAGCCGGTCATGGTTCAGAATCGTGGCGTGCACGAAGCTCGCCAGCGCGGGCTCCTGCTTGGCCAGTTCCTTCGACTGCTCCCGCATCGCCGACCAGATCGGGTCGCAGGTCGCAACTTTTTCGGCATTTACAGCCATGAAACGCTCCTCAACGGATCGGTATTCTAACGGACCGGGCCACAATCCCCAACCCGCGCAAAACGCAGGCCCGGGCCTGTATTTTGGCCTTGGTATTGCCTAGATAAGCCCGCATCCCGCATCGGCAACCCCTTCGCTTTCCCGTAGGCAGTTCATGGATAACGCAACACTTAACAAACCGGCGCCCGACACGATCGACCTTTTGCTCACGCGGCGGTCCGGATCCGCGAAGGCGATGACCGGACCGGGCCCGAACGCCGCGGAGCTGGAGAAGATTCTCACGGCCGCCGCGCGCGTTCCCGATCACGGGAAGTTGTTTCCGTGGCGCTATATCGTTTTTGAAGGCGACGCCCGCGTGCGGTTCGGTGAGGTGCTTGCGGATTGCCTCAAGGCCACCGAACCCGCCAACGATGAAAGGCTCGCGATGGAGCGCGGCCGCTTCATGCGCGCGCCCGTTATTGTGGGCGTCATCAGCCGTGTGCGCGAAGGGATTCCGATTCCGGTGTGGGAGCAGGAATTGTCGGCGGGCGCGGTATGCCAGACCATGCTGATCGCCGCGACATCGATGGGTTATGTCGCCAACTGGTTGACCGAATGGTGCGCCTTCAATCCCCTCGTCGCCGAAAAGCTCGGGCTGCAGGAAGGTGAGCGCGTTGCCGGTTTCATCTATATCGGCACCAGCGCGACGACACTCGAAGAACGCGTGCGGCCCGATCTCAGCAAGATCACCAGCAGGTTCTAAGCGCCTTCCGCGCGGTCAGCGGCAAAGCGCCATCGGCGAGGATTGCCGATTCCTTAACCGGTTGCCCCTAGCGTGTCCGCATGACGCCCGCAGAACCGAACGGCCAACGCACATTCACGCGCTCTCCCGAAAGCCGCGCGTTCGAGGCATTCTGGCGTTCGCTGCGCAACGAGACACTGGTCCCCGCGCGCGAAGATTTCCATCCCGGCAAAGCGCGCAATCTCATCAGCGACCTCGTGCTCGTAGAAGCGCGCGATAGCAGCGCCGTCTCGCAACGTATCCGCGTCACGGGTGGCCGCTTCGACGAATTGATCGGATACGACATCAGGGGCTGCAATCCCGCCGACTTTCTTCCGCGCGCCTATCGCGCCGGCGTCATTGAATCGACGCGCCTCATGTTCGAGATGCCTTGCGGCGTGTGGCAGATCACGCCGGCGCATCTCGTGCATGGTTACGCCACGCATCTCGAAATGACGATGCTGCCACTGGGACCGGACAAAGCCGGTTCGCACTTCCTGCTCGTCCATGTGCGGTCGGTCGGCGATCTGATGCGTGCGTATCTGCCGACACCCAATGGCCTCGGACTCGACACGTCGACAACATTCGAATTTCTCGATGTCGGCGCCGGCGTTCCGGAATGGACGGCGCAGGCCGCTTGAGCGAAACGAAAACGCGGCGCGCCGGTTTCAGCGAATTCCGATGAGCTTGTGCGTCTGGAGCGACAGGCGCCATTGCGGATGCGCGAGGCAATATTCCATCGCCGCCTGCGTGTTCGCTTCGCGTTGCGGGTTGTCCATCGGCTGCAGGAAGAAATTGTCGAAAGCGAGTGCCGCATAGCGCTCCGGCGGCGCGCCGGCTTGGGGATAGATCAGCTTCAATTCATTGCCGCGCGTCAGGTTCAATTCCGCGTCGGCTTTCGGGCTCACGCAAATCCAGTCGATGCCCGCCGGCGGGAGCAAGGTGCCGTTGGTCTCGATGCCCATCTCGAATCCTTCCGCATGCAGCGCCGCGATCAAGGCTTCATCGATCTGCAGCAGCGGCTCGCCGCCGGTGCACACGACATAGCGTCGCGCCGTGTTGTTGGCCGGCCATTGCGCCGCGACGGCCGAGGCGAGATTGGCTGCCGTCTGAAACTTGCCGCCGCCGGGACCGTCGGTTCCGACAAAATCGGTGTCGCAGAATTTGCACACCGCTTCGGCGCGGTCGCGCTCCAGTCCGGTCCAGAGATTGCAGCCGGCAAAGCGCAGGAACACGGCAGCACGCCCCGTGTGCGCGCCCTCGCCTTGCAGCGTGTAGTAAATCTCTTTGACCGAATACGTCATGCGGCGCGGTACTTCGCGTAGCCCCTGGCGCGCAGATCGCAGGCGGGGCACACGCCACAACCATAACCCCATGCGTGACGATGCGCGCGATCGCCTTCATAACAGGTGACCGTCTGTTCCACGATCAGGTCGACCAGCGGTGCGCCACCCAATTCTTCGGCCAGCCGCCATGTCGCGGCCTTGTCGAGCCACATCAGCGGCGTGTGTACGACAACGGAGCGGTCGAGGGCGAGCGTCAAACTGTGCGCGACGGATTTCACCGTCTCATCACGGCAATCGGGATAGCCGGAATAATCCGTCTCGCACATGCCCCCGACGAGATCGCGGCAGTCGCGGCGATAGCCGAGCGCCGCCGCGGCGCTCAGAAACAGCACGTTGCGCGCGGGCACGAAGGTCGTGGGGAGGCCATTCGTCCCCATCTCGATTTTCACGCTGTCCGTCAGCGCACTGCCCCCGATCGCTTTCAGGACATCGAGTGGAAGCACAAAGTCATCGCCGAGCCTGCCCGCCCACTGCGGAAAGCGATCGCGCAATGCCGACAATATCCCGGGCCGCGCCGCGATCTCGGCAATGTGACGCTGTCCATAATCGAAACCGACTGTCTCGACACGCGCAAACCGCTCAAGCGCCCAGGCGAGACATGTCGTGGAATCCTGACCGCCCGAGAAGAGCACAAGCGCGAAGGTCAACGCGCCGCCTCCGCCCAATCCAGAAGACGCGCGCGGTCAGGATCGGCGCGCATGCTGGATTCGAATTCGCCCCAATTCGCCACACGCGCGCGATAATCGGTTTCGCGGTCCTGCCGCTCGCCGACGATGATCTTCTGCGGAACCGGAATCTTTGGCAGCCCTGCCTTCTCCAGCTCTTCAAGAACCAGCGCGAGGGATTCCGCACCGGACCGTCCGTCGAGATGCCGTTCGAAGCTGATTTCGGCATAAGAGCGTCCATGCTCCTGAAGTTTGCGCTCCGCCCAGCCATACCAGTTCATCATTCGCTCAGACCACGGCGTGAACGTCGCGAAGTCCAGTGCGGGCTTCACCGCCGTCGTATCCGCCAGCGTGAACGTCTCGCCCTTCTTGGCTTTAATGCCCGATATGAAGGATTCGATCGGCCGGCGCCGGAGAATGGCGAACGCCATGTCGTCGCGCGCCAAAAGCTCCTTCTCAATATAGTCTCGCGGCAGATGCCCGGGGAAAATTTTGAACGCGACAACCCTTCGCTTCCATACGGCACGAAACGCCTCGAACACGGCATTCGGGTTCTCGTGTTTCCAGGTCTTGAATGTCTCGACGTCCTTCACGGCGCCGTTCGACCATTTCTCCATGCTTTGAAGCTCGGCGGGCCTCAGCTTGCCCACCGCGTGGCGGTGAAACAGCTCGGCTTTCGCCATGATCTCGGGGCAGCTGTTAAGCAGCTTGTTGAAATGGCTGGAGCCTGTGCGCGGTGACGCGAAAACACAGAGAAACCGTATGGGGTGAGGATCGCTGACCATGACAGCGAACACCTAGAGCAGCCACCCGGCGTTTGCAACGGAGGCGTGCGGCCCAATCCTGGCCGCCGCGAAAGAGCACGCGCGCGATGACCGCGTTACGGTATCCGTTCCGCCCACTTCAACATATTGCGGGTCTGCGGCCGCGCGCGAAGCGCCGCTTCAAACGCATCCCAATTGGCGACGCGCTTGCGATAGTCGCCCTGGCGGTCCTGACGCATCCCTCCGGTGGCATGCTCATCGACGTCTTCGAAATTTGTGATGCCCAGCGGGCTGAACAGCTCCCGCAGATGCGCAAGCGATTCCTGCGCCGAATATCCATCGAGATGCTTTTCGAAGCTGATCTCGGCGTAGGGTTTTTCGCGGGCGTCGAGCACGCCACGGATCCATTTGTACCATGCGCGCGTCCGGCGCGCCCATACGAGAAAATCGTCCGCCGATATCGCGGGCTTTATGTCCGTTGTATCCATGAGGGCATAGTTGGCGCCGCCCTTTACCTTCACGCCCGATACAAAGCTTTCGATCGGACGCCGCTTCAGGAGTGCAAAAGCGATGTCGTCGCGCGGCAGCAATTCGGTTTTAATCAGTCTGGGCGGGATGTGTCCGGGAAAGACCTTGAAGGCGATCGTCCTGCTCCCCCACGCGTCGCGCATCCGCTCGAGCGCCTGCACGAGATCGTCCTTGCGCCACGCCTTAGAACCGTCGGGCCTTTGATTGCCGTTGCCCTGGAGATGGAAGAGTTCTCCCTTCCCGACAAAATTGGGGCAGTCATTGATGAGCATGTTGACGTGGCTGGAGCCCGTCCGCGGAATCGCGAAAATGCAAAGAAATCGTATGGACAACCCAGCCGCCCGCCCCGTGTGACGGCAAACTACCCGCATCTCTTGTGTTTTTGAACCGTCTGCGCCAATTTTGACTCAAGAAAAACAAGGGGATGGGCGTGCCAGCATTGGCTTTGACGGGCACCGGCTTGTTCACGCCGGCGCAATCGATTTCGAACGACGAACTTGTTTCCTCTTTCAATGAATATGTCCGCCGCCACAACGAAACCAACGCCGACGGGATCGCGTCCGGCGCGGTGACCGCGCTCGCGCCGTCGAGCGTCGAGTTCATCGTCAAGGCATCGGGCATCAAGAGCCGCTATGTGCTCGACAAGGCCGGCATCCTCGATCCCGAAGTGATGTGCCCGCGCATCCCGGAGCGTTCCAACGATCAGGTCTCCGTGCTCGCGGAAATGGCCGTGACGGCCTCGCGCGAGGCGCTCGAACGCGCGGGACGTTCGGCATCGGACATCGACGGCGTTCTCGTCGGCGCATCGAACATGCAGCGCGCCTATCCGGCGATGGCGGTGGAGGTGCAGGACGCGCTCGGCATCGACGGTTTCGGTTTCGACATGAACGTTGCGTGCTCATCCGCAACCTTCGCGCTGCAAACCGCCGCCGATATGGTGTCGGCAGGTCACGCGCGCGCGATCCTTGTCTGCAATCCGGAAATCTGTTCGGGCCATCTGAACTTCCGCGATCGCGACAGCCATTTCATCTTCGGCGACGTTGCGACGGCGTTCATCGTGGAACGCGCGGACACGGCGCAAAGCGGCGGATGGGAAATCATCTCTACCAAGCTCAAGACCAAGTTCTCCAACAACATCCGCAACAATTTCGGCTTCCTCAACCGCACCGCGCCGGAAACGGTCGGCGCTGCCGACAAGCTGTTCGTCCAGGAAGGCCGCAAGGTCTTCAAGGAAGTTGTGCCGATGGTGGCGGAGTTGATCCTCTCGCACCTCGCCGAAAACAAGATCGAGCCGTCGCAGCTGAAGCGGCTATGGCTGCATCAGGCCAATCTCGGCATGAACGAGATGATCGCGCGCCGCGTGATGGGCCGCGACCCGATGGTCGGCGAAGCGCCGAACATTCTGGACGAATACGCCAACACAAGTTCGGCCGGTTCGGTGATCGCCTTCCACAAATACAGCGACGATCTGCAACCCGGCGATATCGGCCTTCTATGCTCCTTCGGCGCGGGCTATTCCGCGGGCAGCGTGATCCTCAAGAAGTTCGCGCGCGCGTAGACGCGCGTTGTGAACACCGGTGGCGCGGCGTTTCTTCAGCCAGATCAGGATGCCTGTCACAGACAGCATGGCCACGACCAGTCCGGTGATCGACACGATGATGCGCCCGGTCAACCCGATGATGCGCCCGCTGTGCAGCGGATACTGCGCCTGCATGAAGACATCGCCGGCACTCCCCTCACCGATCATATCCCTGGCCACGACCTTGCCGTTCTGGTCGTCAATATAGAGCCATGAAGACCCCATGCCGTCGCGGCCATTCTCGTTCGGCGCCGCGAAGCCCACGCCATACGCGGCATACTCGGGATAGTGGAGCACGCCCGTCACCTTGAACGGCCGGTGCGCGGCGCCCGCGGCACGCGCGATTGCGTCATTGAAGGAAAGGATCGCAGGCTTGGGATGCGCCTGGAAGCGCGATGCTGCCGCTTCGAGCGTCGTGGGCTTCAGCGGCGAGAACACGTTCACGATCGGCCGGAACACCTGATCCGGCAGATTGAGTGCCACTCCCGACATCGCGACGACGAACAGCACGATCCACAGCCACAATCCCGCGGCGCGGTGCATATCGACATTGAGACGGTGCACGCTGGCATCCGTCTTGATCAGCCATGCCGGTGCCCATTTGCGAAGAAACGGGCCGCCGCGCGGCAGACTGAGCGTGAAACCCACAAAGCAATCGAGCGCCCAGACGAGCGACACGATGCCCATGATGAAGATGCCCCACACGCCGGGAATGCTCAGGCTGTAGTGCGAGAGATAGAGAAACGGAATGATCCGTTCGCGCGCGAAGCAGCACTGGCCCCAGAGCCGCTTGCCGAGCACATGGCCGCTGGTGGTGTCGACAAAGACCTGATCGAAGGGGAGCTCTTTGCCGTTCT
>DATJUS010000129.1:0-3654 GCA_035502175.1 Rhizomicrobium sp. | reverse complement strand
TACATTGGGCAAATTTGAAACTTTAGGCGGTCTCCCTCTCCGCCATTTCAGAACAGAACTGCGAACGCCGGGCGTAACCGGCTTTACGCCGGCCGCGGCGGTCAGCGTCTGAAGCAGGTTGCTTTTCGAACCGATGATGCGAACCTCGCGGTCTGCGACCTCGACGCGCTGGGCGAGCGCGCGGAGATGGTCGCGGCGGTAGCCCCCGCTGTCGATCCTGATCCGCTCGCGCGCCGTCCAGGCGAACTTCTGGACCATCTGCGGCGTGATCGCTTGCTGACCCGACGACTCCAGCATCGCGGCGGCACGCGCGGCGTCGGCCTGCGCCTGGTCGCGGATCGCCGTGAGGCTTGCGATGCGCTCTTTCAGCGCCGGGTCGTCGAGATCGGCGACGCCAGCCTCGATGGCGTCATAGAGCCGCTTCAATCGCAAATCGGTCTCGGCGGCGCGCTTGTTCAGCTCGGCGATGTGCTCGCGGCGGTGCTCTGCGCGCTCCTGGCGGCGGTCGAGGACGGACGCCAGCACCTCCTCGGGCCGCTCCGGCTGGAGCAGCCGTTCGGCGATGTGCTCCGCCACGAGGCTATCAAGCTTCTCCATCGGGATCGACCGGCCCTTACAGCCGGTCTCGCCCTGCCGCGCTTTGATCGAGCACGTGCAATAGCGATACCGCCCTCCCTTCCCGGTCCTGAGCGTCATCGCGCCGCCGCAGTCGGCGCAGAAGCAGATGCCGGTAAGGAGGGTGGGGCCGCTGACGACACGCGCCGGCGTGACCTTCGGATTGCGGCGCGTAGATGCGCCTGCACGGCGTCGAACGTCTCTTGGTCGATGAGCGGCGGCACCTCGACGGTGACGATCTCGCTGATGGGTTTCAGCGTCTTGTCTTTGGTGCGCTTGTTGAACTCGTGGCGATCGACATAGGTCGTTCGCGTCAGGATGCGATGGACCTGGCCGATGCCCCAGCGCCCGCCGTCGCGGGTGAAGATGCGGCGCTGGTTGAGATAGGCCGCGATGTTCTTAACGCCCATCGGGCCACTCCTGCCGTCGCCCTCCAGGGCGAGGCGATAGATGAGCCTAATTGTGTCCGCGTGCAGCGGGTCGATTTCGAGCTTCTTCTTGACCTTCGCGCCGCGCTGCTCGCCCCGCGACGACGCGATAGCTGATCGGGGGCAGTGAGCCGTTCCAGAAGCCTTGCCGGGCGTTCTCCTTCAAAGCACGGAGAACGTGCTTGGCGTTCTCCTTCGACTGATATTCATCGAACAGCGCCATGATCTGCCGCATCATGACGTGCATGGGATCGTCGCCCATCTCCTGGGTAATCGAGACAAGCCGAACGCCGTTCTTCGCCAACCTGCGGACGTAGAACTCCAGCTCGAAGTGATCGCGGAAGAAGCGCGAGAAGCTGTGGACGATGACGATATCGAACGGCGCGGGCTTGCTGGTGCCCGCCTCAATCATGCGTTGGAATTCGGGCCGGCGGTCATTCGTGGCGGATGCGCCCGGCTCGACATAGGTCTCGACGAGCTGATAGCCGCGCGCCGCGCAATACGATTCACCCTGACGCTTCTGATCGGGGATCGAGACATCGTGCTCGGCCTGCCGCGCCGTGGAGACGCGCAGATACAAGGCGGCGCGCAACGGCACGGTCATCGCGATTGTCCTCTCAGATCATTGGTGCGGCCCGAACAGCTCATCGAAGAGATCGCCGAACCACGCCTCGAACACGTCGAGCTCGGCGTCGGTGATCGGCACACGGTCAGGCCAATCGTCCGTGACGGTCCACGCGGACGGATCGTGCTTCGGCGACCGACCAGCACGAGGCCAAGACTCGATCGGAATGTAAAGGTCATCGGGCAAAATGCCCAGGCTGGCACGCGGTCGAGACATCCCGACAGGATCGCGCCGCGCGCCTTCGGGATGAATGGCCGATCTCTATCCCGCAGCATCCTTCCTCCTCCCGGCAGTCTCGCGGCGTAGATGGATGGCGGTTTCCATGTTGATATGATTGACATTCTGGTCAAAATGTATGGCACGGGTCTTCGGACGGGTGGCCAAAAAGCTCATTAATTCCAACCTATTGCGCGCGCCGGATGGCCTCGCTTTTCCCTTGCCGTCCAGCTTCTCACGGTGCAACTCCCTGCTGCGCTATGATTCTGGCAAGATCGCTTTGAGCATTTGGCAACGATCGAGGGGAGCATCGTGAGCAGGACCGCGCTGGCCTTCCTGATCGCGCCATTGTGGGTGCCGGCAGCCACCGTGCCCTTCGCCGCTCGCGCGTTCCCTTATCCGGAACAACAGCATTGGATTGTCATAACAGTGATCATCGCCGCGATTTTCGCATACGGCGGAGTGGCGGCGCTGGGCATACCTGCGTTTCGGCTACTTCGCGCGAGCAAGCACACCTCTTTTTGGATCGCTCCGATCCTCGGCTTCGCGGTCGGTGTTGCCACTTGGCTGGTCTTTATCGTCCTCTTCGGCCTGTCGCTCGGAAATAGCTGGTCCTTCGTCTCTCATAACATAGCAAGCAATTCCGCTGACCTGTGGGCCTTTCTCCTAACCGGCGCATTGGGTGCGGCCGTCGGGGCAACGCTTTGGCTGATCGCCAGGCCGGATCGCCACGACCAGAGAGGGTAAGGTGAGTTTCTTGCCGAGGGGGATCGAGTGGTTGAGCCATTGACCGATAGTCCCGGTAGCGACGTCGGGAAGCCGCGCGGCACCCACCCATGGCGCGTCGTGATTTTTTCGGCGGGCTTTCTCCTGTACATGTTCTTATATCTTTTTCTCCCGCCATACGTCCCCGCAGCTTTGTGTCCATCAGATACCTTTATGTTCGGACACATGGGGTCCGAGCTTGGGATTCTCGGATTCTTCCTGATTTTCCCTTCTTGTTTCGCACTTGCACTCGCTGCGGGCGTTAGAAGTCGCAATATGAAGGGTTCCGCGACGAGATCACGTCTCTATAAATTAGTCGAGAGGCGCACGGCGGAATTCATGATTGCCGCCTATGGCGGGCTTCTGGTGAGCGTAATCATTTGGGTCGGCTACGCTGGGTCCTATTACTGCGCGACGCCGAATGCGTTTATGCTGCACCCCAGTGCACTCAAAACAGCGCAGGTACGTCCGTGGAGCGATATCACGGTCGTACGTGCTCTCTGTTGGGCAGGGTCTCGGTCTCCATGGCAAGGTGGCTTTTCGTTGTCATTCGCCGATGGAGAAGAAATACTCCTGCGGCTGGGGACAAAAGCTGCCGCCAGAAATAGATATTATGAACTGATAAGAGCCTCGCTAGCAGGCAAATCTTATGAGTATGACGCATCGGATATTGGGAAGTGTCCGCGCGACGTGTATCCTCTATTCGCAAACTGGAAGAATTAGGCGTTCAAACGCTAACCCGGGCAGCGAGGGCGACCCATGCCGCCCTCATAGGGCTATAGCGTAGACATAGTGCTCATCTTCATCGGTCGTGGCCCGCCAGCCTATGCTACAGTAGCCGGTGATGTTCGTGAGTATCCACTGTTTGCTGCGGCCGTTTGCCGGCGTGCTGGCGTCAGGCCTACGCCCTGCCATTTGTCGCCAACCGCACAGTTTGGCACGATATCGCGAGATTGTCGCGTTAGCGCGGATCGCCTGCGGGGCGACTGACTTGGAGTGGTGAAG
>DATJUS010000128.1:0-19650 GCA_035502175.1 Rhizomicrobium sp. | reverse complement strand
CCCCCTCCGTCACGCGCAACTGATGTTGCGCGCGCCACCTCCCCCGCTTCGCAGGGGAGGATCCTTGGTTGCCGCCTCGTCGTCCTTTGCTATAGTCCCGGCCGCTTCAAAATCCGAGGGAATCAATGGCGGGCGATCATTACGAACCGGGGCATATGGACATTTCCCAGCACAAGAAAACCTGGTCCGGTTTCGTCAAGTTCACGGAAATCTCGATTGTCCTTATCGGCATCGCGATGTTCCTGCTGATGCTGTTCCGCACCCACAACTAACCGGCGTTTCCGCCGGGGGGCGTTCATGAAGCTTGCAGTTCTCAAAGAGCGCCGCGACGGCGAAACGCGCGTCGCCGCGACCGCGGAGACGGTCAAGAAGCTGAAGGGCCTCGGCCTCGATGTCGTCGTGGAGACCGGCGCGGGCGCCGGTGCGCGGGCGAGCGATGCGGACTACACCGCCGCCGGCGCGATGATCGCGCCAGATGCGGCGTCGGCGCTCAAGGATGCCGACATCGTCCTGAAAGTGCGCGGGCCCGAGCCGGACGAGATCGCCGCGATGAAGAAAGGCGCGGTGTACGCGTCGCTTCTCGCGCCGTATTCGGAAAAAGAGCCGATCCAGAAATTGGCTGCGCAAGGCGTGAACGCCTTCGCGATGGAATTCATCCCGCGCATTTCGCGTGCGCAGGCGATGGACGTGTTGTCGTCTCAGGCGAACCTCGCTGGATACAAAGCGGTGCTCGATGCTGCCGCCACGTTCGGCCGCGCGATGCCGATGATGATGACGGCGGCGGGCACAATCGCGCCGGCGCGCGTGTTCATCATGGGGGTTGGTGTTGCGGGTCTGCAGGCCATCGCCACCGCGCGCCGTCTCGGCGCCATCGTGACGGCGACCGATGTGCGTCCCGCGACGAAGGAACAGGTCGTCTCGCTCGGCGCGAGCTTCGTCGCCGTCGAGGACGAAGAGTTCAAACAGGCCGAAACCGCCGCCGGTTACGCCAAGCCGATGTCGGCGGAATATCAGGCGAAGCAGGCCGCCCTCGTCGCCGAGCACATCAAGAAGCAGGACATCGTCATCACCACCGCGCTGATCCCGGGCCGCAAGGCGCCGGTGCTGGTCACCGCGGAGATGATCGCGACGATGAAGCCCGGCTCGGTGATCGTCGATCTCGCGGCGGAGCAGGGCGGCAACACGCCTTTAACGAAGCCAAACGAAGTGATCGAGACGAACGGCGTGACCATCATGGGTTACACCAATTTGCCGGCGCGGCTCGCGGTCGATACCTCGTCGCTCTACGCGCGCAACCTGTTCAACTTCGTTTCGCTGATCGTCGACAAGAAGACCGGCGCGCTCGCGCTCAACTGGGACGACGAGATCGTGAAAGGCGCGGGGCTGACCCGCGACGGCGAAATCGTGCATCCGAGCCTCAAGGGCCAAGGGTAACAATCATGGAAGCCATCGATCCCTTCGTCTTCCGGCTCTCGATCTTCGTGCTCGCGATCTTTGTCGGTTACTTCGTGGTGTGGTCGGTGACGCCCGCCCTGCACACGCCGCTTATGAGCGTGACCAATGCGATCTCCTCCGTGATTGTGGTCGGCGCGCTGATCGCCGTGTCGGTCGAGACCATCGGCGCCACGTCGTGGACGTCCAAGATGCTTGGCTTCGTCGCGCTGATCCTTGCCAGTGTGAACATCTTCGGCGGCTTCCTCGTCACCGCGCGCATGCTCGCGATGTACAAGAAGAAAGAGACGAAATGAGATCAAAGATATCTCCGCTTGCGCTGAGCATAGCTGCGCTTTCGATATGTCTTTGTTCCTGCGCAAGCGTCACTCCGGTGCCGCCTGCAGAGGTCATAACCCGGCATGTGGTGGATCGAAACTTTTCGGTTATGGAAACCAAATCCGCTTTTGTCGGCGACACGATGATCCGCGTGAAAGACTATTATGAGGTGTCAACGAAAAGAAACGCATGGTCGTTTCCCTCACCGGTAAAAATTCAAATGCCGCTGGGTTACGCGACAATAGTGCCTGGCGAATATCTCATCTCGGGCAGACGTGAGGTTGATGGCGTAATGTACGACGTCGTAACCGTGAGCGCGCATCCTTATGAACTGACGTCACTGAGCGCGTCGGCTATGACCATGCCGATGATATTTTACATCACTGGCGACGGTCGTGTCGCAAAGGTCGGCAGTGAGTTCGGAGCGGGGGCCGGCGTCGAGGCGGAGCCCAGCGATTTCAGGGCGTCAAAAGTGGCGAAGACCTCCATAGACAGCTCTCAGGGCTACACGAACTTTGAACTGGTTTATACGGGTCTTTCATCTGGTGTGATAAGGATCACATATCGGGAATATAGCCCTGACGATCTGGCGAGGACGGCCTTCTTTCAGGACCTGACCTACAATGCAGGTGAACGCTCGGTGCGGTTCAGAGACCTTGCGATAGAGATACTGAAAGCGACCAACGAGCAGATCGAATATCGCGTAAAAGCGATGCCGGACAACTGGTCGCAAACCAAATCGTAGATCGCTGAGATGACACAATGAAAGCCGACATCGCAGCACTCGCCTATCTCGTCTCCGGCGTCCTGTTCATCATGGCGCTGCGCGGGTTGTCGTCGCCGGTGTCGAGCCGCGCGGGCAATCGCAACGGCATGATCGGCATGGCGATCGCGGTCGCGACAACCCTGTGGGTCAGCGGCGTCAGCGATCCGCTGACCTGGGGCCTGATCGCGGGCGGCATCGCCATCGGCGGCGGCATCGGCGCGATCACCGCGCGGCGCATCGCCATGACGGACATGCCGCAGCTTGTCGCGTTCTTCCATTCGCTGGTCGGTCTCGCCGCGGTGCTCGTCGCGGGCGCAGCGTTCTATTCGCCGGCGGCGTTCGGCATCGGCGCCGAGGGCGCGATCCGGATGCAGAGCCTGATCGAGATGTCGCTGGGCGTCGCCATCGGTGCGATCACGTTCGCAGGCTCGATCATCGCGTTCGCGAAGCTCAACGGCAACATGAGCGGCGCGCCGATCATCCTGCCGATGCGCCACGCGCTGAACATCCTGATTTTCGCAGCAATCATCGGATTGATCGTCACTTTCGCGATGACGCAGCAGGCGTGGACGTTCTGGGCGATTGCGGGGCTGAGCTTTGTGTTCGGTATCACGCTCATCATTCCCATCGGCGGCGCGGACATGCCGGTCGTCGTGTCGATGTTGAATTCCTATTCGGGATGGGCGGCCGCCGCGATGGGCTTCACGCTGGAGAACTCGGCGCTGATCATCACCGGCGCGCTGGTCGGCTCGTCGGGTGCGATCCTCTCCTACATCATGTGCAAGGGCATGAACCGCAGCTTCGTGTCCGTGATCATGGGCGGCTTCGGCGGTGAAGTGGCCGCGGGCGGCGGCGGCAAGACCGAGACGCGTCCGGTGAAGCAGGGCTCCGCCGAAGACGCGGCCTTTATTATGAAAAACGCGGGCAGCGTGATCATCGTGCCGGGTTACGGCATGGCGGTGGCGCAGGCACAGCACGCCGTGCGCGAGATGGCCGACATCCTGAAGAAGGAAGGCGTGAAGGTCTCCTACGCCATCCATCCGGTTGCGGGCCGCATGCCCGGCCACATGAACGTGCTGCTCGCCGAAGCGAATGTGCCGTACGACGAAGTGTTCGAACTCGAAGACATCAACAGCGAATTCGCGCAGGCCGATGTGGCTTACGTCATCGGCGCCAATGACGTGACCAATCCGTCGGCGAAGACCGATCCCAAATCGCCGATCTTCGGCATGCCGATCCTCGACGTGGAGAAAGCCAAGACCGTGCTCTTCATCAAACGCGGCATGGGCAGCGGTTATGCGGGCGTCGAGAACGAACTCTTTTTCCGCGACAACACGATGATGCTTTTCGGCGATGCCAAGAAGATGACCGAAGAGATCGTGAAGAATCTGGGCTGACGCGGCGATGCTCCAGCAATTCTTCGGCTGGGTCTTCGGAATTCCCGCACACAGCGAGCACGACGCCGCGATCCAGAACCTTGTCGGCAATGTTGCGCCGCTGGAGGCGACCGAGCGGCTCAGAAACGCCGTTCAGCACAACACCGAAAAAGCCGGCGCACTTCTTGCCGCGCAAGGCATCTTCACCGTCGCGGACACCTTCGCGCTGGATCACGGCTGGCCAAAAGTCCCGGTCCTTGTTTCGCTCGTCAGTCTCGTCGTCGGCGCGTTCCTGGTGATGTCGATCCTGCGCAGCACCATGCGGATGTATCGCCGTCCCACCGAAGGTGGCGAGCCGGTGCGTGCGATCTACAATCTTCTCATCTCGCGCATGATCCGTTTCAACAGCGCGCTCTATCTGACGTTCCTGTCGATCCTGCTGCTCGCCATCGCGGCGATGAGCTTCGTGTGATGCGCATCCGCGAGGCCGATCTCGCCCGCGACCGCACCGCGTTTCTCACCTTCATCATGGGATCGCAGCATTTTGAATATGCCATCGAGCCGAACCGGCGACTTGATTCTCAGGTGGCGGCCGAACATCTGGAGCGGCTTCTCGCGCATCTCAAAGATCACGATGGCCGCATGTTCGTGGCGGACGACGAGACGGGTGTGCCCGTCGGCTGGGCCGTCGTCGGCGTGGTCAAGGGCGAGGCGTTCGTCGTCCCCGAGGAGCGCGACTATGCCTATGTCTTCGAGCTCTTCGTTGCGGAAGCGGTGCGCGGGCAGGGCGTCGGCCGCGCGCTGATCGCCGCGTGCGAGACATGGGCACGGTCGAAGAACTTCAAGACGATCCAGATCGGCGTTCTTGCCGGCAACACGCGCGCCGCGAAGATTTACCGGGAGGCGGGCTATTCCGACTATGCGATCGAGCTGCTGAAATATCTGCGCTGAGCCGGAAACCGGCAGAATCCGTCCGTTAAACCCTTGTGAGATGCGGCATTTTCGGATTGGCGGTTTCAGGGCGGCCCGTCTATTCTCCGGCCCGAACGCCGCCCCCTAGGAGCCTCTCATGTCCGATGCCAATGCCAATCCGCCCACCATCGCGGGTCAGCCGCTGTGGGTTGTGATCGCGGCTGCCGTGTTGGCGGTTCTGGTGATCGGCGGCGGCGCGTGGTGGTTCATGCGCGGCCATCACGGGGTTACGACCGCCGCCGTGAAAAAGCCGCCTCTGGTCGGCGTGATGGGCGACAGCCTCACCGCGCTCGACACGACACTGCCGGCGCAGGACAAGCTCTGTTCGACAACGCTGACGCGCGCGCTCGATTTCGGCGTGCTGCCGGCCGGCGCGACGCTGACCAGCCAGGATGCGACGGCCGGTCAGCCCGACGGTCACTACACCTGTGAGGCACAGGGCAGTGACGGCAAATACACACTCGCCATCGACACGACGTGCCCGAACTCGCAGGACAAGACCTGCTATGCGCTCGACAGCGTGAAGCGCGACGACGGCACGACGACCTACAAGCGCCGCAACTGGCCGAGCTAGTCCGCACCGCGCAGCTTCGCCGGCGTTCTTCGTTAACAAGGATTCACACCATGAAAGAACTCGACCACTTCATTGCTGGAAAGCATGTGAAGGGAAGCTCCGGCCGTTTCGGCGACGTCTTCAATCCCTCGACCGGCGAAGTGCAGGCGAAAGTCGCGCTCGCGAGCAAGGCTGAGATGCGCAGCGCCGTCGAAGCCGCGCTGAAGGTGTTTCCCGAATGGTCGAGCGTGAACCCGCAGCGCCGCGCGCGCGTGATGTTCAACTTCAAGGGCCTCGTCGAAAAGCACATGGACGAGCTCGCGCACATGCTCTCGTCCGAGCACGGCAAGGTGCTCGCGGATTCGCGCGGCGATATTCAGCGCGGCATCGAGGTCATCGAGTTCGCCTGCGGCATCCCCCATCTGCAGAAGGGTGAGTACACCGAAGGCGCCGGCCCTGGCATCGACATCTATTCGATGCGCCAGCCTTTGGGCGTCGTTGCCGGCATCACGCCGTTCAATTTCCCGGCAATGATCCCGATGTGGATGTTCGGCGTCGCAATCGCCTGCGGCAACTGCTTCGTCAACAAGCCGAGCGAGAAGGACCCGTCGGTCCCGCTGCGTCTGGCCGAACTGATGATGGAGGCGGGTGCTCCGGCCGGCGTGCTCAACGTCGTCAACGGCGACAAGGAAGCGGTCGACGCTATCCTCGACGATCCGGATATCAAGGCGGTGAGCTTTGTCGGTTCGTCGGCGATCGCGCATTATGTCTATTCGCGCGGCACGGCGAACAACAAGCGCGTGCAGGCGATGGGCGGTGCGAAGAACCACGCCATCATCATGCCGGACGCCGATCTCGATCAGGTGACGAACGAACTGATCGGTGCGGGATACGGCTCGGCCGGTGAGCGCTGCATGGCGATCTCCGTCGCGGTGCCGGTGACGGACAAGATCGGCGATGCGCTGGTCGAGCGCCTGAAGCCGCGCGTCGAAGCGCTGCGCGTCGGCCTCGCGACCGATCCCGATGTGGACTACGGCCCGATGGTCACGAAAGAACACCGCGCCAAGGTGATGGGCTACATCGACCATGGCGTGAAAGAAGGCGCGGAGCTTGTCGTCGATGGACGCGGCTACAAGATGCAGGGCTACGAGAACGGGTTCTATCTCGGCGGTTCGCTATTCGACCGCGTGACGCCCAACATGCAGACCTATCAGGACGAGATCTTCGGACCGGTTCTGCAGGTCGCGCGCGCGAAGGATTACGCCGAGGCGATTTCACTGCCGTCGAAGCACCAATACGGCAATGGCGTCGCGATCTTCACGCGTGATGGCGACGCTGCGCGTGACTTCGCGGCGAACGTCGATGTCGGCATGGTCGGCATCAACATCCCGATCCCGGTCCCGCTCGCGTATCACACCTTCGGCGGCTGGAAGCGCTCCGCGTTCGGCGACGTGAACCAGCACGGCACCGAAGGTGTGCGGTTCTGGACGAAGATCAAGACCGTCACCCAGCGCTGGCCCAAGGGCGGCGCCCGCGAAAACGCGAGCTTCGTCATCCCGACGATGAAATAGGGCGAGTTGGTCAAGCTTGACCAACTTCCTTGACCAACTTGACCAACTCGGCTAGAGGTTGGTCATGACGCGTCAGGTCAACCTCTACGAAGCCAAGACCAACCTTTCGCAGCTCGTCGAAGACGCCGCAAAGGGCGAAGAGATCATCATCGCCAAGAACGGCAAGCCGATGGCGAAGCTGGTTGTTGTCGCGCCTGCCGAAGCACCGAAGAAGCGCGCGCTCGGTCAGTGGGCTAAGTACCTCACGCCGGAGCAACGGGCGGACATGGGTTCCGAAGATTGGTGGCGGCGCTGGAAAGAGGCAGACGCAGAAATCGAGCGCGATTTCGAAGACAGCATCAACAGGCCCTTTCCAAAGGGATATGCAGAAGGGGCAAGGGCATGGGGCGATACCTCCTCGACTCCAACGCGTTCATCTGGGCGAAAAGCGCGCCGCAAATCCTCAAACGCGAAGCCCGGGAAATCATCGAGGCCCCGGAAAACGCGCTCTTAGTGAGTGTAGCTTGCCTTTGGGAATTGGCGGACAAGGCCTCCAAAGGCAAGTTGCCGGAATTCGATCTGATTGTGCGGAATCAACCGGGCGGACTCGACGATTCACTTAAGCAGTCGGGCATGCAGTTGATGCCGATAGAGCTCCCTCATATAGAGGCGGCATACCGGCTGCCTCTTCTTCATCGTGACCCTTTCGATCGGATGATGATCGCTCAGGCTCTCGTTGAGGGTCTAACAATTGTCAGCAGAGACCGTATTTTTGCGCAATACGATGGTCTTCGTGTGCTCGGCGCTTAGGCGTTACGCGCCATCAACCCGCCATCGACGGGGATTGTCGTGCCGGTGATGTAGCTGGCGGCGGGGAGACAGAGGCTCACGGTCATGTGCGCGACTTCTTCCGGCGAACCGTAGCGGCGCATCGCGGTGCGGCGCTTGGCGAAGACGTTCTTGTGCTCGTCGGAGATCGCGGCGGTCATGCCGGTGTTGATGGGACCGGGGCAGATGCAGTTCACGGTGATGCCTTCGGGCCCAAGCTCCACGGCGAGCGCGCGGGTGAGGCCGGTGACGCCGGATTTGGCTGCGGCATACGGAGAGTCGCGCGAGGTCGCGCCGAGCGCCTCAGTCGAGGCGATGTTCACGATCCGCGGCGCTTTGGATTTGCGCAAATGCGGCAAGGCGGTGCGGATGATCTGCTGCTGTGCGGTGAGCAGCACGCCGAGCGCGCGAGACCACACTTCGTCATAGTTCTGGCTGTCGATGGGCGAGAACGCCGAGATGCCAGCGTTGTTCACGACGATGTCGAGACCGCCCCATGCGGCGGCGATTTCTGCGATCACTGTGCGGATGCGCGCGGCATCGGTGACATCCAGCGCCCAGGCTTTCGCCGATCCGCCATTCGCCGTGATGGTGCTCGCGGTTTCGTGCGCGCTCGCCTCGTTGAAATCGGTGACGGCGACATGTGCGCCTTCGGCGGCGAACACTTCCGCCGTTGCGCGGCCCATGCCGGAGCCTGCGCCGGTGACCAGTGCGATGGAGCCTTTCAGGGAGCGCGACAGCACTACTTCACGCCGCCGAGTTTGCAGATGTATTTCCACTGCTCCGGCGTGACGGGCTGCACGGACAGGCGCGCCTCGCGCACCAGAACCATGTCTTTTAGTTTCGGATCGGCCTTCACCGTCGCGAGCGTCACGGGCTTCGGCACATCCTTCACCGCTTTGACATCGACAAGGCCGAACTTGCCGGTCTCATCGGTCGGATCGGCCTTGTATTCCGCGATGACCTCGACGATGCCGACGATCTGCTTCTCATCGCCGGTGTGATAGAAGAAGCCGAGATCGCCCTTCTTCATCGCCTTCATGTGCTTGGCGGCGGCATAGTTGCGCACGCCGCTCCACGGCTCACCCTTGGCGCCGCGCTTCTTCTGCATGTCCCAGGAAAACGTGTCGGCTTCGGTCTTGAACA
This sequence comes from Rhizomicrobium sp., assembly GCA_035502175.1. GTDB lineage: Bacteria > Pseudomonadota > Alphaproteobacteria > Micropepsales > Micropepsaceae > Rhizomicrobium. The sequence continues at coordinate 10,689 of DATJUS010000128.1, read as the reverse complement.
GCCAGTGGTTCACAGCGTGGCCCCGCAATTGTTGATGCCGGCTTTCCACCCGCGAACGTCGGTCGACTGGAAAAGGCCCGCTTTCGCGTAAGGATCGTTCGATGCCCAGATGTGCGCCGCCTGAAGATCGGCGGCTTCGACGATAAGCAGGCTTCCGCACATTTCGTTCTGCGCGTTGAGGAACGGACCGCCCAGCTTCACGGCGCCCGTCTCTTTCGCGTAGGCCAGATGCGCCTCGCGCGTCGCCATACGCAGTTGCAGCGAGCCTTCCTTGTCGATGGCCGTGATCACGAACAGCATGTCTTCTCCTATTCCGGTTTTAAGGGCCGGCTCATCAACCGTAGCACTGCCTCGCCGAGCGGCAAGCTGCCGTCGAGCACAGCGGCGACGGCTTCCGCGATCGGCAATTCGATGCCTTCCTTCTTCGCGCGCTTCACGATGGCCGGCGCGGTCTCGACGCCTTCGGCAAGCGCGTGGCCGGGCGCGTCCAGTTCCTTGAGTGTGCGGCCCTCGCCAAGCGCGTGGCCGAAGCTGAAGTTGCGCGAACTCTTGCTGGTAGCGGTGAGCACAAGATCGCCGAGGCCCGACAATCCCATCAATGTTTCCGGTTTCGCGCCGAGCGCGGTGCCGAGCCGCGTCAGCTCCGCGAAGCTGCGCGCGATGAGGGCGGCGCGCGCGCTCTCGCCGAGTCCCATGCCGTCGACGATGCCGCTCGCGATCGCATAGACATTCTTTGCCGCGCCGCCGAGCGCCACGCCGATGATGTCGTCGCTTGCGTAGGGACGGAACGTGGCGTGGCCGAGTGCGGCCTGAAGCCTGAGCGCGATGTCCATGCGTGCGGCGATGGTCACCGCGGTCGGCATGTTGCGCGCGACGTCCTTCGCGAACGAGGGGCCGGAGAGGATCGCGGGTGCGCAATCGGGCGCGGCCTCGGCAAGAATTTCGGTGAGCAGTTCGCCGGTGGTTTTCTCGATGCCCTTCGCGCAGAGAACGAGCGGCGTGCCTTTTGAAACGTGACGCGTGATGTCACGCAGGCTTGTGCGCAGATGCTGCGCGGGCACGACGAGCAACAATGCGTCGGCTTTCACAGCAGTGGCGATGTCGCCGGTGGCTACAATGTTGGCGGGCAGCGCCACGCCGGGGAGATACATCCCGTTCTCGGCGGAACCCTGAATCTGCGTCACGAGGTCGGGTTCGCGCGCCCAAAGCGTCACTTTGCGCCCGGCCTGCGCCGCGGCGACCGCCAAAGCCGTTCCCCAGGCACCCGCACCGATGACCCCAATGGACTGATAAGATGTTGATATTTCTGAATTTCCTGTCATTTCGGCCAGATGCTGCGTCGCGGAAGATTGAACGGTTTGTTGATTATTCAGAAAATCTGCCTATCTTGATGTGAGGAATCGATGACAAGACCGCGATCGCGCGGCGTCCAAAGGGAACGCTTATGGCCGAGAAAGACAACATCCGCGAACAAATCGTTCAAGCTGCCAAGAAGCGTTTTTCGCATTTCGGCTACGCCAAGACGACGATGGCCGAAGTCGCGACCGATTGTGCCATGTCGCCGGGCAATCTTTATCGTTTCTATCCCGGCAAGCTCGACATCGCGGAAGCAATCGCGACCGAGGACTACACCAAGCATCTCGCGCATATGCGCAAGCTGGCGGTGACGCCGGGCGTTCCCGCGCCGCAGCGCCTGCACGATCTTCTGTTCGAGGAACTACGCCGCACCTATCACAAGCTGGAGAAGGACCCGCGCGCCTATGAGATGGCGCTGGTGATCTCCCGCGAACGGCCCGAATACGCGAACTGGATGCTGGCGGAGGAACGCAAGATTCTCGTCGAGCTGATGGAAGAAGCGGAGCGCCGTGGCGAGTTCGTGCCCGACAACAAGGAATTCGTGGCCGAGATGATCCAGGCCGCGACGATGAAATTCCGCTACCCGCAGCTCTGGTCGAAGCTGACCCTGCCGAAGCTCGAGCGCGAGCTCGAGGGCGTGATCCAGCTTATGATCAACGGCATCTGCCCGAAGGCTCTGGAAGCGGCCCGCATGGCGCAGCAGCACGTCGCTGCCTGAGCGCTCTTCTTTCCGCCGCAAACACCGCTTATAGCCCGGTCATGCGCCGTATCCTGATCCTTTGCCTTGGAATGCTCGCCGTCGCGGTTGCGGCCGTGGCCGATCCCGTCGGTCGCGCACAGTTCACGCCCTCGCAGCGCGCCGATCTCGCGCGCATCAACACTTATCTCAATTCCATCCGCACCATGACCGGCGGGTTCTCCCAGATCGATCCCAATGGCGATGTCGACATCGGCACCTTCGCGATCGCAAAGCCGGGCAAGATGCGCTTCGAATACAAGCCGCCGACGCCGACGCTGATCGTGTCCGACGGCAAGACCGTTGCGATCCGCAATTCGCGGCTGCGGACCCTGGATACGTATTCGCTGAGCGACACGCCGCTGGACATTATCCTCGGCGACAAGATCGATCTCCTGAACGACCACTCCATCACCGGCATCGAGCGTCAGCAGGACGCGCTGATCGTTCACGCGCGCTCGCGCGGCAGCAATGCACAGGGCAACATCTCGCTCGTCTTCGCGCTGCCGAACCTCGAGCTCCGCCAGTGGACGGTGGTGGACAATCAGGGCCTTCAGACGACGGTGGCGTTGCGCGACGTGCAGATCGGCGCGGATGTGTCCCATGTTTCGTTCGCGCTGCCGCCGAAATATCCGTCACAGCACTGACATCTCGGCAAAGCATGGCGGCCCTGCGCTTGCGGGCCTGTCGAACCCTTGCTAGGGCAATCGCATGGCGTCCAGAAAACCCATTGTCGGCATTCCCAGCGACCACCGCATGGTGGGCAAGCATCCGTTCCATATGGTCGGTGAGAAATACATCGCCGCGGTGCGAGACGGCTCGGGCGCCACGCCGCTTCTGATCCCCGTGCTCGCCAATCCGATCCCGCCGGAAGAGCTGATCGCGAGCGTCGATGGATTCCTCTTCACCGGTTCGCTCTCCAACGTCGCGCCGAAGCATTACGGCGGTGCCGCGCCGCGCGACGGCGTGCTCCAGGATGAGCGCCGTGATGACACGACCCTGCCGCTGCTCAAGGCGGCGATCGCGGCGGGCAAGCCGGTGCTGTGCGTGTGTCGCGGCTTCCAGGAGCTGAACGTAGCGTTCGGCGGCACGCTGCATCAGCATGTGCAGGAAGTGCCCGGCCGCAGCGATCATCGCGAGGACAACGACGCGCCGCTCGAGGTTCAGTATGGGCCCGCGCACACGGTCTCGGTGAACCCCGGCTGCCTGCTCGCGGACATTCTCGGCGCCGGAATCTTCCAGGTGAACTCGCTGCACGGCCAGGGCATCGACAAGCTGGCGCCGCCGCTGCACGCCGATGCCGTGGCGCCCGACGGCACGATCGAGGCGGTGTCCATGCCGGACGCAAAATCCTTCATGCTCGGCGTGCAATGGCACCCGGAATGGCGCTGGGCCGAAGACGAAGTCAGCACCGCCATCTTCCACGCTTTCGGTGAAGCGTTGACGGACGCTGCCCGCGGTTAAGTCCCGCGATCTTTCCGCTTCATTAATTATCATCAGTCGCACGTCTCACGGATTTACCGTCTGCTAATGCGAATGGTTCACAACCGTACGCGGACGGAACCCCATGCCCCAACCTGCGCGCCTCCTCGGTTTTGCCTTTGCCGGTGCGGACCTTCTTTTCGAGGTCAGCCGCAACGGCCAGATCATGTTCGCGACCGGAGCGGCGAGCGATTTTGCGCGCAAGGGGGCGGAAGCTCTGGTCGGGCACGACGTGTCCTGCCTGTTCGAGCCGCTGGAAGCCAACAAGTTCATGGCCTCCGTCCGCGGTCTCGGCGAAGGCGACCGCGTCGGTCCGATGCGGCTGAAGCTGATCACCGGCGCGCCCGCTTCGATTTCCATGTTCCGTTTGCCGCTCACGCCCGGCGTCATCTCGTGCACGCTGGCGAAACCGGGCGGCAAGTCCGCCTTTGCAGGAACGGGTGTCGACAAGCAGACAGGCCTTGCCACCCGCGACGCCTTTGTCAGCACGGCCGCCAAGGTTTCCAAAGAGACCGATGCGCTCACGCTTGTCGAGGTGCCGAAGCTCTCCGAAATCTGCGCGAAGATGCCGGAGGCGCAGGTCGTGGCGTTTCTCGAAGCCCTGGGATTTTCCGCGACGACCTCCGGCGCCAAGGCCGTGGGCCGTCTGTCCGACAGTTCGTTTGGCGCGATCACCTCACCCGAGGGCCGCACGGCCTTTGTCGAGAGTATCCGCAAGGCGCTGGCCGAAGGCGGCGCGAACGACAATGAGATCGAGCACGCGCAGATATCGTTGAAAGGCGACGGCCTTTCGGCGGATCAGCGCGTCCTGGCGGTGCGCTATGTCGTGGAGCGGTTTGCAAGCGGCGGGACGATTGCCGATTGCGGCGGCGATCTCGCCAGCACTTTCGGCGCGATGATGAGCGAAACCGAAAGCCGGATGCGCGACATCACGCAGACAGTCAGTGCCGGCAATTTCGCCATGGCCTATCAGCCGATCAAATCGCTGAAGAACGACGCGCTGTCGCATTATGAATCGCTGGTGCGCTTCGACGCGAACAAGACCGCCGAAACCGTTGCGATGGTCGAGCAGCTTGGCATGGCCGCGTCCTTCGATCTTGCCGTCGCGTTCAAGGTCCTTGCCGCCGTGCAGGCGGAAAAGGACAAGTCGATCCACGTCGCGATCAACCTGTCGGGCCACACGATCGCGTCGTCGGAAAGTTTTGGGCTGATTGCGGGCATTCTCGCGCGCCACCGCGCACTCGCACCGCGCCTGTTGATCGAGATCACCGAGACGGCGGAGATCCACGATCTCGAAGCGGCCAACCGATCGGTCGCCGCTTTGCGCGCGATGGGTTACCGGGTCGGTCTCGACGATTTCGGCGCTGGCGCGGCGTCGCTGAATTACCTCCACGGGCTGACGGTCGATTTCGTGAAGTTCGACGGCTCGCTGGTCAAAAAACTCGGCACCTCGGAACGCGACGACACGCTGCTGCGCGGGATGCTGAAGCTCTGCAACGAGCTCGGCATGCACACGATCGCGGAGTGCATCGAGACCCAGGAGCAGGCCGACATGGCCCGCGAGATCGGATTCGATTACGGCCAGGGCTTCTTCCTAGGGAAGCCGCAGAAGGATCTGCGACTCGCAACGACCGGCGGCTTCTTTGCCAAGCGCAAGGGCGTACAGGAAGGCTGGGGCTAGAAATCCGATCCGTGCGCCGATGCCGCAGCGGCGCGGCGTTGTTTAAACCTTAATGCCCCGGGGTTTCCTCCTATCGGTTTACACCGTCCTAACAGGTGTAAACGCATACTTGCGCGGGAACGGAGACCCATGCCGCATCGTGCACGCCTTCTTGGCTTTGCTTTTGCCAGCGCCGACTTTCTTTTTGAGGTCGACCGTGACGGCAACATCCTGTTTGCAACCGGGGCCGCGAGCGATTTTGCGCCCAACGGCGCCGAGGCGCTGAAGGGTCAGAATACGTCCAGCCTGTTCGAACCGATGGATGCGAACCGTTTTCTCGCGTCTGTTCGCGGGCTTGGCGTTGGGCGGCGCGCAGGACCGATGCGCGCGCGACTGATCAGCGGAAAAGACGGGTCCGTTTCGATGCTGCGGCTGCCGCTGAACCCGAACACGATATCATGCACATTGATGAGGTCCGGCAGCGCGCCATCCTTCGAGGAAAAATCGGACGATCCGCAGACGGGACTGGCGTCACGCGACTCGTTCCTCGATGAAGCCAATCGCGTGTCGAAAGAGAGCGACTCGCTCACTCTGGTGGACATCCCGGGTCTCGCCGAACTCAGCGCCAGAATGCCGGAGGCTGACGCCGCGAAGCTCTTTGCGGCGATCGGCGGCGCGGCCAAGGCGTCGGGCGCGAAAGCCGCCGGCCGCCTGTCGGATAACACCTTTGGCGCCGTCACCAACAAGAAGAACGGCGCCGATTTTGTCGGCCGGATTCGCAGGGCGTTGTTCGAAAACGGCGCCGGAAAAACGCAAATCTCGGAAACCGAACTTTCCATGAAAGGTGAGGGCCTGTCGGCAGGCCAGCGCCTGCTGGCCGTACGCTATGTGGTCGAGCGCTTCATGTCCGGCAAGAAGATGCGCGATTGCAGCAAGGATCTCGCAACGTCGTTCGGCGCGATGATGAACGAGACCGAGGAGCGCATGCGTGACGTTGCGCAGACGGTCAATGCCGGCAATTTCGCCATGGCCTATCAGCCGATCGTGTCGCTCAGGACCGGGGAGCTGTCGCACTACGAATCCCTTGTGCGGTTCGAAGCGAACAAGACGGCCGAAACCGTGACGATGGTCGAACAGCTCGGCATGGCGTCGTCGTTCGATCTCGCCGTGACGCTGAAAGTGATCGCCGCGCTGACGGCAGAGAAGGACAAGTCGCTGCGCGTCGCCGTCAATCTCTCCGGACACACCATTGCCTCGCCGCAGAGTTTCGGCCTGATCGCCGGTATCCTCGCGCGTCATCGCGCGCTCGCGTCGCGGCTGTTGATCGAGATCACCGAAACCGCGGAGATCACCGATCTGGAAAGCGCGAACAAGGCCGTGGGAGCGTTGCGCGAGATGGGGTTCAAGGTCGGCCTCGACGATTTCGGCGCCGGTGCGGCGTCGCTCAACTACCTCCACGGCTTCTCGGTTGATTTCGTGAAGTTCGACGGCTCGCTGGTCAAAAAGCTCGGCACCTCGGAGCGCGACGACACGCTGCTGCGCGGGATGCTGAAGCTCTGCGGCGAGCTCGGCATGTACACGATTGCAGAGTGCATCGAGACCCAGGAACAGGCCGATATGGCCCGGGAGATCGGGTTCAACTTTGGCCAGGGCTATTTTCTCGGTAAGCCCCAGGAAAAACCCGATCCGGAGCCCAAAGGTAGCTCCGTTGCCCGCCGCCGGGGTATCCGCGAGGACTGGAGTTAGATTTTCCAGCAATTCTGCGCTTGACCATTTCGTAAGTTGTAGCTTACGGTAAGTTATGGCTTATCAAAATGCCTTTGCCGCACTCTCCGATCCGACCCGCCGGGCTGTCTTTGAGCGCCTGATCGACGGGTCGCAGCCGGTCGGTCGGATCGCCAGGGGCATGCCGGTCAGCCGGCCGGCGGTGTCGCAACATCTCAAGGTGCTCAAGGAGGCTGGTCTGGTGACGGATCGCGCCGAAGGCACGCGCCGTGTCTACAGTATCGACCCCAGGGGACTGGGGGCGCTTCGGCGCTATCTCGATCAGTTCTGGGAAAACACGCTGGAGGCGTTCGCGGCCGAGGTCGAGAAAGATGCCGCGCGTGAGGAGGCAAAGGAATGACGAAGACGATCACGCTCGCGCCCGTGCGCAAGTCGCTCACGGTGAAGGCGCCGCAGGCGAAGGCGTTCGAGGTCTTCACGACCGGCATGTCGCGGTGGTGGCCTGCGACGCACACGACGCTCAAGGCGCCGTTCAAGGAGTCGATCGTCGAGCCGCGCGAAGGCGGCCGCTGGTATCACGTCGGCACCGATGGCTCGACCTCCGAGACTGGGCATGTCCGCGTGTGGGATCCGCCGCGCCGCCTGGTGCTGGTGTGGCGTCTGAACGCGAAGTGGGAATACGAGCCCGATCTCGATACCGAGGTCGAAGTGCGGTTCGTTCCCGATGGCGCGGCGACCAAGGTCGAACTCGAGCACCGTTACATCGAACGCATGGGCGAGAGCGGCGAAACCGCGCGCTCGGCGGTCGACAGCCCGAACGGCTGGAGCGGTATCCTCGAAGAATTTCGCAAGCTTGTGGATGGAGTTTGAGATGCAGAACATGAAACCGGTTTTGAGCGGCGCCGTCGTCGCGTTTGCGCTTGTCGCCGCGCAATGCGCAGCCCATGGCGAAGTCGTCGATCAGCAGGCGAACGGATTCAGCGTGCAGGAGAAGGAACAGATCGCCGCGCCGCCGGACAAGGTCTGGGCCGCGCTGATCGATGTCGGCCATTGGTGGAACAGCGCGCATACCTTTTCGGGCGACGCAAAGAACATGACGCTCGATGCGCGCGGCGGCGGATGCTGGTGCGAGACGCTGCCCAAGAGCGGCGGCAGCGTGCAGCACATGACGGTCGTCAACGCCGATCCGGGAAAGCTGCTGCGCCTGCGCGGCGCGCTCGGCCCGTTCCAGAGTACCGGCATGGACGGCGCGATGAACATCGTGCTGACGCCAAACAAGGACGGGACGGAAGTGAAGATCGTCTACAACCTCGGCGGCTATGTCTGGGGTGGCTATCAGGCGCTGCCGTCGACAGCCGATGGCGTTCTCGGTTTGCAGCTGTTCCGCCTGAAGCAATTCATCGAAACCGGCTCGGCCGACACACCGCGCCCGGCGGAGAAGAAACAATGACCCTCAAGCTTCACGCTTTCCCGCCGAGCCCGCGCGGCTTCAAGGTCATTGCCGTCGCCGCGCATCTCGGTGTGCCGCACGAATTCGTGTTCTGCGACCTGACCAGCGGCGTTCAGAAATCGCCGGAGTTCACCGCGCTCAACCCCAACCAGCGCATGCCGGTGCTTGAAGGCGACGGCTGGACGCTCTGGGAATCCAATGCGATCGCGCAGTACCTCGCGACACAGAAGCCCGGCCTGCTGCCGATGGATGAAAAGGCGCGCGCCGACGTCACGCGCTGGATGTTCTGGGAGAGCTCGGACTGGGACCCGGCCTGTGCGACGCTGATCTTCGAGCGCTTCGTGAAGGGCATGTTCGGTCGCGGCCCGGCCGATCCGGTGGAAGTGGAGAAGGGCCTCGCCAAATTCCATCGCGCAGCAGCGGTTCTGAACGCGCATCTTGCGGGACGCAAATTCGTCTGCGGCGACCAGATATCGGTTGCGGACTTCTCGCTCGGTGCGCCGCTCATCATGGCCGCGCCCGCGAGCCTTCCGGTTCAGGACTATCCGGAGATCGCGCGCTGGTACGCCCAGCTCGCGGCGTTGCCGGCATGGCAGAAAGCGCTCGCCATGGGACAGATGCCGCGGGCGGCTTAGCGATAATCCTCCCCTGCGCAGCGGGGGAGGATCAATTAATCCAGTTTCTGCTGCACGGCGTCAGTCGGCGGCGTCAGTTCGACGTCGAACCGCTCGCGGCCGAGCAGGTGTCCATCGGCGGTGGCGAAATCGACGCGCCATGCGCCGGCGCTTGGGTTCTTGTGGATCGTGTAGCCGCGATAGCCGCCGTCGCGCCCGCCATTGATGGCGTAGGACACGCGCGAGACGCTGAGCCAGCGTTTGCGCTTGTCGTCATAGTGCTGCCAGTTGTGCGTGATGCGCGTGGTGAGTTTCACCGGCGCGAACACCGCGGTGTAGACATAGAGCGGCTGGCCCGGCGCCACGTGCACGGTCTGTGTGAACGGCTGACGATACCAGGGGACCGGTTCGCCGGTGCCGAAGTAGTCGTTCCCGGTGTGCTTCACATCGGTGTAGATGCCCGACTTCGCCAGCGCCACGGGCAGCGGCGGCAGAATGTTGGTGAACCAGAACACGTTGATCAGCGCATAGACCACCGCCGCTGCGCCGATGATCGCCCATTTCGACTCCACGAACGCCTTGCGCCCGACGAGGAACAGCACCCACAGGAACACCGTGAACGCGGTGATCGCGGCGAGGCCGCTGAGCAGGAACGCGAACACGCCGATCTGGTGGATGTAGATCGGCACGGTCACGATCGCGTAGGAGAAGATGCCGAAGAACAGCAAGGTCGCGGTGAACACCAGCCGCTCGTAGTAGTTCTTGAACACCTCGTTGCCGATGAAGATCGCGACCAGCACCAGCAGGAACGGCCACGACGCGAGCAGCACGGCGCTGCGCGTGTAGAAGATCAGAAACCCGCTCCACAATCCGCCGAGTGCGAACTGCGTCGCGACGGGCAGGAACGTCTGCCAGCGCGGCGGCTTTTCCTCTGGCCCGCGCGTGGTGTGCGAGTTGATGCCGTGCAGGATCAGGATCGTGACCGCCGCGACCGTCAGATAGACCAGAAAGATGATCTGTGTGTTCGGCAGGTCCACGCGCCGGAACATGAAATTGTCGGTTACGAACCCGCCGATCATGCCCAGCGCGGACAACTGACGCTCGTAACGCGGAATCCAGGCGAGATAACGATGCATGGCGTGCGGTTTGCCCCGAACTTAAGGCCCATTCAAGGCAGGGAATGGTTAGCCAATCGGAAAATGTTCCACGGGAACGCGAGGCGATGCTGATATGGTGCGTTTGTTAAAGGATCGAAAGGTCAGTGCTCATGAGACGCGGGTTGTTTTCTTTGGCATGCGCCGTCGCGGTTGTGGTCAGCACCGGCGCGGCATCGGCATCGGTCGATGACGCGCAGACGGCGATCAGGATCGCCAAGCAAGTGTGCGCGCATATTGGTGGCCTGATTCCCAAGGGCGGCTTTCATTGGCAGGCCCGGCTTGAGGGCGACACGTGGAAAGTGTGGACCGTGGAGCGCGGAGACGCAGACCTTGTCATGGCGATCCCAAGGCACGGCCCTGCGCCGACCCGTTGCCATACGGCGATGGACTGAATCTCCTTTAACCTCCCCCTTGTGGGGAGGTCGACGCGCGCAGCGAAGCGAGCACGTCGGGTGGGGGACGGTGGTGCCTGATAGAGCGGTCCCCCCCCCCAAATGCTTGGCATTTCG
>DATJUS010000127.1:0-14499 GCA_035502175.1 Rhizomicrobium sp. | reverse complement strand
CTCACCTATTTCGGCGAGGGCGCCTCCAACCAGGGGCAGGTCTTCGAGAGCTTCAACCTCGCCGCCCTGCTCAAGCTGCCGACCATCTTCGTCATCGAGAACAACCGCTACGGCATGGGCACCAGCGTCGAGCGTTCGTCGGCGCAGGTTGATTTCTCCAAGCGCGGTTCGTCGTTCAACATCCCGGGCCGTCAGGTCGACGGCATGGATGTCGAGGCGGTGTACGCGGCCGGTCAGGAAGCCATCGCATGGTGCCGCGACGGCAAGGGTCCGATCATCCTCGAGATGAAGACCTATCGCTATCGCGGCCACTCGATGTCCGACCCGGCGAAATACCGCACGCGCGAGGAAGTGAACGAGGTGCGCGAGAAGCGCGATCCGATCGAACATCTGGGCCAGAAGCTGGTCGCGCAGAAGCTCGCGACCGAAGACGAACTCAAGGCGATGGACAAGGACATTCGCCAGATCGTCAACCACGCCGCCGAATTCGCGACCGAAAGCCCCGAACCCGATGCGGCCGAGCTCTACACGGACGTGCTGGCATGACGCAGATTCTGATGCCCGCGCTTTCTCCGACGATGGAGGAAGGAAAGCTCGCCAAGTGGCTCGTCAAGGAAGGCGACACGGTAAAGTCCGGCGACATCCTCGCCGAGATCGAGACCGACAAGGCGACGATGGAATTCGAAGCCGTCGATGAGGGCAAGATCGAAAAAATTCTTGTCCCTGAAGGCACCGAAGGTGTGAAGGTCAATGCGCCGATTGCCGAACTCGTCGGCGATGGCGACAGCGCCAACGCAACCGCGCCTACTTCCCGTTCCCCCCTTGAGGGGGAGCCAAAATCGCGTAGCGATTTTGGTGGGGGGTCTGCTGACGCAAACAAGAAACCCCTCCCCGAAGCGCTTCGCGCTTCGACCCTCCCTCAAGGGGAGGGTGTAAGTGATCCGGAATTGCCCGAAGGCACCGAGATGGTGACGCAGACGGTGCGCGAAGCCTTGCGCGACGCGATGGCGGAAGAGATGCGGCGCGACGACACCGTCTTCCTGATGGGCGAAGAGGTCGCGCAGTATCAGGGCGCGTACAAGGTGAGCCAAGGCCTGCTCGACGAGTTCGGCGCACGCCGCGTCATCGACACGCCGATCACGGAGCAGGGCTTTGCCGGCCTCGGTGTCGGCGCCGCATTCGGCGGCCTGCGGCCCATCGTCGAATTCATGACCTGGAATTTCGCGATGCAGGCGATCGACCAGATCATCAATTCCGCCGCCAAGACGCGTTACATGTCCGGCGGCCAGATGCATTCGCCCATCGTGTTCCGCGGACCCAACGGTCCGGCGGCGCGCGTCGGTGCACAGCACAGCCAGGATTACTCCGCGTGGTATGCGAGCGTGCCGGGGTTGAAGGTCATCGCGCCGTATTTCGCCGCCGATGCAAAGGGTTTGTTGAAAGCGGCGATCCGCGATCCCAACCCGGTCGTGTTCCTCGAAAACGAAATCGTCTATGGCCGCTCCTTCCCGGTGCCGAAGCTCGACGACTTCGTGCTGCCCATCGGCAAGGCGCGCGTCGTGAAACCCGGCAAGGATGTGACCTTGGTCGCGTATTCCATCTGCGTCGGACAGATCATCGAAGCATCCGAGAAACTCGTCGCCGAAGGCATCGACGCGGAGCTGATCGACATGCGCTCGCTACGCCCGCTCGACACCGCGACCGTGATCCAGTCGGTGCGCAAGACCAACCGCATCGTGACGGTTGAGCAGGGCTGGCCGGTGTGCTCCATCGGCTCGGAGATATGTTCGCGGGTCGTGAGCGAAGCGTTCGACTGGCTCGACGCCCCGCCGACCAAGGTCACCGGCAAGGACGTGCCGATGCCCTACGCCGCCAACCTCGAAAAGCTCGCGCTCCCGACCGTGGATGACATCGTCGCGGCTGCGAAAGCGGTTTGTTATCGATGAGTATCTTCACCGTCACCACCATACTCACCATGGCCGGGCTTGACCCGGCCACCCAGCGTTCGCGTAGCGAACAGACAAAAGTCTTTTCGCTCGCTGACGCTCGCTGGCTGGGTGGCCGCCTCAAGGGCGGCCATGGTGAAAAGGGTTAGGGCTATGGCCGCGAAGAAGAAAAAAGCGATGGCCTGGCACAAGGGCGGATGCCATTGCGGCGCGGTTGCGTTCGAGGTGCGCGCGCCGAGTGAGGTCGAGCTGGTCGATTGCAATTGCTCGATGTGCGCGAAGACGGGCTACCTGCATCTGATCGTGTCGAAGAAGGATTTCCGGTTGACGCGCGGCGACAAGGTGATCACGACCTATCAGTTCAACACCGGCGCCGCGAAGCATCTGTTCTGCTCGGTCTGCGGGATCAAGTCGTTCTACGTGCCGCGCTCGCATCCCAACGATTACAGCGTGAACTTCCGCTGCCTGAAAGCGGATGAATTCACCTCCGTCTTCACCACCGAATTCGACGGCCAGCACTGGGAGCAGAACGCGGGCGAACTGGCGCGGCTGGAAGAGAACTGATGAGCGAGTCCGACATCACCAACCAGTTGTTGGCGCTGTCAGGTCTGGCGCTGTCCGGGTTGTCGGTGTTCTTCACCCTGTTCTCGGGCTATGTCGTCGCGCTCTGGTTCTTTCTGCATCAGGCGCCGCTGGCGCTGCGGCTTGTCGTCTTTCTGTTCCTGACGCTGGCGTTCCTCTATCTCGCGGCCTATTCGCGCGACATGGCGCTTCATGCGCAGGGCCTTCATCTGGCGCTTCAGCAACTCGCCGCGCGGCAGCCGGTATCGGCCGGCGGGCAGGCGCTGCTGGCGCACGATCTCAATTCGAATTTGCGGTGGGCGAATATCGGGGGACTGGCAGCGATCTATATCGCGCTTCTCTATCTCACGTTCTTCTATCGCTGGCGAAGGTAGACCATGGCCACCAACATTCTCATGCCTGCGCTGTCGCCCACCATGGAGGAGGGGAAACTCTCCAAATGGCTGGTGAAGGAAGGCGACACGGTGAAGTCCGGCGATATCCTCGCCGAGATCGAAACCGACAAGGCGACGATGGAGTTCGAAGCCGTCGATGAGGGCAAGATCGGAAAGATCCTCGTCCCAGAAGGCACCGAAGGCGTGAAGGTCAACGCGCCGATTGCGGTGCTGCTGGAAGACGGCGAGAAGGCCGACGCCGCGCCGGATATTTCATCGGCGATGCAGTCGATCAAAGATGCCTTGCATGCGGAGTCGAAACCAGCTTCCCGCTCCCCCCTTGAGTCCGGCTACGCTAAGGCTTCGCCGGACCTGGCGCCAAACCCGGCGAAGCCTGAGCGAAGTCGGGTTGAGGGGGAGCCAAAATCGCGTAGCGATTTTGGTGGGGGGAAAGCAGCGGATGCAAAACCCCTCCCCGAAGCGCTTAAGGGCGCTTCGACCCTCCCTCAAGGGGAGGGTGGAAAAGAGCGCGTGTTCGCATCGCCTCTCGCGCGCCGCATTGCGGAGCAGAAAGGTGTCGACCTTGCTGGCATTGCAGGCTCAGGTCCGCGCGGACGTATTGTCAAAGCGGACGTCGAAGCGGCGAAGCCGGGTGATGCGAAGGCCGTTGCCGCGAAGACGCCTGCGGCCGCACCGAAGCCGGCGGACACACACGCCGCACCGTCCATCGCCGGTGTCGCGCCGCTGCCGGATGCGCGCGCGTTCTTCAAACCGGAAGACTTCGACGAGATACCGCACGACTCGATGCGCAAGGCGATCGCGCGTCGTCTCACGTCTTCGAAGACGCTCATCCCGCATTTCTACCTGACCGTCGACTGCAACATCGACGGCCTGCTCGCCACCCGCGCGCGGCTGAACGAGGCCGGTGCGAAGAACGGGTTCAAGCTCTCGGTCAACGATTTCGTCGTGAAGGCGTCGGCGCTGGCGCTCATGCGCGTGCCGGAAGTGAACGCAAGCTGGACCGACACCGCGATCCTGCGCCACAAGCACGCCGATGTCGGCGTCGCGGTCGCGCTCGACTTCGGCCTGATCACGCCGATCGTGTTCCGCGCGGACGAGAAAGGCCTTGCCGTCATCTCCAACGAGATCAAGTCGCTCGCCGAACGCGCCAAGTCGAAGAAGCTCAAGCCCACCGAGTTCGAAGGCGGCGGCTTCGCGGTCTCCAATCTCGGCATGTTCGGGATCCGGGAATTCACCGGCGTGATCAACCCGCCGCACGCCGCGATCCTGGCGGTCGGCGCCGGCGAAAGCCGCGCCATCGTCAAGAACGGCCGCATCGAAGCCGCGACGATGATGACGGTCACGATGTCCTGCGATCACCGTGTGATCGACGGCGCCACCGGCGCGCGCTTCCTCGACGCCTTCAAACAGTTCATCGAAGAACCGGCCGCGATGCTTTTATAGCGAGGCAACTTCAGATAGAGTTTTTTACCAAACGAGGGGGCCATGCGAAGGAAGCTAACGACTATGGCGGTGACGTATATTTTCGCGTTCTTGCCGCTTCTCGCTCACGCGATTAAAGCGCTCTTCGACTCAGTTTCGGCTGGGATTCCCTCTGGCTTTTGGGTCTCTAATATGGGCGAAGTGTGTTTTCTTCTTCTGTCAATTATCTTGTTATGCTTCGTCGATTTTCTGGATTCAATTTTTACAAACACTCACAAGGAGTTCGGTCTACTTGAGGGTCTGTCCGGACTGATTTTGTTAGTTCTATTTTTTGTTCTGATATTCGTCTACTCCGACTACGCACTTTACTCTCAAGCATTGCAGGACCACAGCAGCGTTGTCTTGCAGCTGAAAGAAATCGCTGCGTTGGTGTCCATTTCCGTTTTCTTGTGTTCCATTAGCTTTCAATTACGCGTCGGCTACATAAATTCACTGCAAGGGCTATAGATGCTGAGCGCGCTCACCAACATAGCATGGCTTGTGTTCGCCTGCTCATCGTTACTACTCGTTTCTGTAGCGTATTCGATTGCAATGAATGGTGTTCTCGCAGTTACTTGGAGAAACGTCGTCGGATATTCAAGTAATCTCTCTAACGTGACGCAGCGCGTTTTTGATAACATCATTTCAATCAAAACTAACCTTGAAAAGCTAGAGAGTCAGGCACTTAGGTCCATCTTGGTGGATCTGATGACATTACCTTTGGCCGCGCGCCTCTACGCTGACAGAAATCGTTTCGTGCGTGAGGCTTTTGGACAAATTCGAGTAATTGATCCACAAATTGTTCTCTACCATTTGAAGGAGGACGCTTACTGCCTAGATCAAATTGACTTCACAGATGCTCGGTGGAATTCGAATGTAGTTATTGCAAGAGACGAGTTTTCTTACCACGAGCATCGAACTACCGCGAACAGCGAAGTGGCATCTGCGTTGAAATACTTCTTGAAGGAGTATTATCACAGCAGGCCGCATCGTGTGCGAGATGGATGGGTCTATAATTTCTTTCTTAATAGACGTGCTCCGGCAATCTTGGACAACGAATCTTTCCTTCGGGAGAACTCTTTCTTAGTCGACCTTTCCAATAGCCAGAAATATCAGGAGCGGATCGAGCAGATCGGGCGTCGCGGTCGTTGGTTTTGGATTGCCATTCGCATTGTGGATCTCTCGTCTCCGATGTTTTCGAGGAGGCTTTTTGGGCTGAGACGCACAGCTTTGGAGGTGCTATGCGTGGCGGCGGAGCTTCGTCGGCGCTGCGGAGAACTTAGAAATCAGATACCTTACGATTAGGATGCCCATCCTGTAGATTAGCGAGCATCGAGCGTGTTGATGCTTGATTGGCGGGCGGACGTTGGGTGGGCATCCTCGTTATGGACGAACTCGAAGCAATTCTGGAAACGGGCAGCCTGGCAGCGGTAGAAGTCGCAGCCTCTGCGATGGCCGAGCGCGGGCACACGGTCGAGAACTGCCCCAATTGCGGCAAGCCGATGATCGGTGCGTTCTGCGCCATGTGCGGGCAGCCGCGCGATGTGAACCGGCGTTCGGTCTGGGGCCTCGTGAAGGTCCTGGTCGAGGACATCACGAGTTTCGACAGCCGCATCATGCGCACGAGCTGGGCGCTGGTCGCGCGTCCGGGCGAGCTGGCAAGCGCATTCCGCGAAGGCCGCACGCAGCGCTACCTGCCCGCGCTGCGTCTTTATCTTTTCGTCTCGCTGATCTTCTTCATCGTACTCGGTGCGACCAACATCGCATTGATGCAGCTTGTCGTCGTCGCAACGCCGCAGAAAATCACCTGGATCAACGGCGAACCCTACAAGCCCAATCCGGCGTATGACGCCGACGACGAAGATACGCGCACGCTGCCCAAAATGGTCAAGCTGGACAAGGCGAAGACGCTCAAGGACAAGACATACAATTATTCCACCAAGGTCTATTTCTTCGCGCCTATCGGTGCCTATCACACCGTGCTCACGCCGGAGGAGCGCGCGCGCCTTCACGACACCGACGTCAATATCGATATCGGCGACAAGCCGAAGGCCAACAAGAATCTGACGCCGGATCAGGCGAAGAAAGTCGAACTCGTCAAGAGCAAGGCCAAGGCCGCCAAGAGCTGGATCGAGCAGCGCGTGTTCGACGGGTTGCAGCGGCTGGTGAACGATCCCGCCGCACTCAATTCTTCGCTGACGACGTGGCT
This sequence comes from Rhizomicrobium sp., assembly GCA_035502175.1. Lineage (GTDB taxonomy): Bacteria > Pseudomonadota > Alphaproteobacteria > Micropepsales > Micropepsaceae > Rhizomicrobium. The sequence continues at coordinate 7,906 of DATJUS010000127.1, read as the reverse complement.
ACCGCGCATCCTGTTCTTTCTGATGCCGCTCTACGCGATGCTGCTGGCGCTGTTTTACATCCGCCAGCGCAAGAAATTCTTCTTCGTCGATCATCTGATCTTCTCGCTCACCATCCACACGTTCGGGTTCGTGCTGCTGCTGGCGGCGGCGGGTGCCGCGCAGGTTCTGCCGGGTCCCGCGGTCGCGTGGGCCGCAATGGTCGTCGCGGGTCTGTACACGTTGATCGCCACGCGGAACTTTTATCATCAGAACTGGTTCTGGACGGTGGTGAAGTTCGCCAGCGTGTCGTTCTTCTATGTGTGTTTCTGCGCGATCCCGGCAATGGGCATCGCTGTAGCCCTGAGCTTCCTGAATGTCTGAGGTCTGCTGATGGAATCTTTCGACGTTATCGTCATCGGTGGCGGACCCGGCGGTTATGTCTGCGCCATCCGGTGCGCGCAGCTGGGTCTGAAGACCGCGGTCGTGGAGCGCGACAAGCTCGGCGGCATCTGCCTCAACTGGGGCTGTATCCCGACCAAGGCGCTGCTGCGTTCGTCGGAGATTTTTCATCTGATGCATCGCCTGGGCGAATTCGGGTTCAGCGCCGACAATCTGAAGTTCGATATCGCGAAAATCGTGGAGCGCTCGCGCAAGGTCTCTACGCAGCTCTCGAACGGCGTCGGCTTCCTGATGAAGAAGCACAAGATCACGGTGATCGCCGGCGAAGCGAAAGTGACGCGCCCCGGCAAGATCGTCGTCACCAAGGACGGCAAGGGCACGGGCTACGAAGCCAAGAACATCGTGCTCGCCACCGGCGCGCGGGCGCGGACGATGCCGGGGCTTGAGCCCGATGGAAAACTGATCTGGACCTATCGCGAGGCGATGGTGCCCACGTCATTCCCGAAATCGCTCCTCGTCGTCGGCTCCGGCGCCATCGGCATCGAGTTCGCGAGTTTCTACCGCACGCTGGGCAGCGACGTGACGGTGGTCGAAGTGATGGACCGCGTGCTGCCGGTGGAAGACGAAGAGATTTCCGCGTTCGCGCAGAAGGCGTTCGTCAAGCAGGGCATGAGGGTCAGGGTCGCGACCACCGTCGAGAAACTCGCGAAGGGTTCGGACAACGTCACCGCGACGTTGAAAGCGAAGGACGGCAAGACGGAAACGATCACGGTGGATCGCGTGATCCTTGCCGTCGGCATTGTCGGCAATGTCGAGAATATCGGCCTCGAAACGCTGGGCGTGAAGGTCGAGAAGACCCATGTCGTCGCCGATCAATGGGGCGGGACCGGCGTGCCGGGTCTGTGGGCCATCGGCGATCTCGTCGGCCCGCCGTGGCTGGCGCACAAGGCGATGCACGAAGGCGTCATCGTCGCGGAGAAGATTGCGGGCGTGAAGGGCGTGCATCCGCTCGATCCGTCCAGGGTCCCGGGCTGCACCTATTGCTGGCCGCAGGTGGCGAGCGTCGGCATGACCGAGGCGAGGGCGAAAGCCTCGGGCCGCAAGATCAAGGTCGGCCGGTTCCCCTTCATCGGCAACGGCAAGGCGATCGCGCTCGGCGATGCCGAAGGTCTGGTGAAGACAGTGTTCGATGCCGAAACCGGCGAACTCCTCGGCGCGCATATGGTCGGCGCCGAAGTGACGGAGTTAATTCAGGGCTACACCGTCGCCCGCGCCGGCGAACTCACCGACGAAGACCTCGCGCGCACGATCTTCCCGCATCCGACCTTAAGCGAAATGATGCACGAAGCCGTGCTGGATGCTGACAAGAGGGCGCTGCACATATAGGTTGCCACACGGGGCTTTTCTCGGGGCGATGCATGCGTTGGGCGTTGACGATTGCGGCGGTTCTGTTCGGGATTCCGCTGCTCACTTTGGGTTGGCTGTATGCGACGGACAGCAAGTTCATCGTCGTTCGCAATCCGGGCAGCATCGCAAAGGAGATTTCGGTCATCGCCTATAGCGGCTCGTATATCGAGCGGCGAGATCCGGTGACCGTGGCGGGCGGCGGTTTCACCTGGATGTTCTTCTCACCGCGGGTGAAAGGCGGTGTTACGGTCGTCTGCAAGCAGAGCGACGGCTTTAGCACATTCCCGCTGGGTACGGAAACGCACGCCGCGCCGGCGATGTCCGACGTCACCGTCGACAATTGCGACCACCACGGCGTCTACAAGCGCAGCGCTAGTTGAGCAAACGTTTCACATCGTCGGTGATGCCGTCGATGTCGTCGGTCGAGGTCGTGACCAGACGCGCGGCGCCGGAGCGGTCGAAGAAGAACACGGAATTGGAGTGCATCACCTCATAGGGATGCCCGGGTGAATCCTTCGTCACCGAATACAGCACGCGATAGCGCCGCGTCAGCGCCATCAACCCGTTCGGCGGGCCGGTGAGGCCGTCGATCTGCTTGGCGAAATTGCGCACATAGGGGCCGAGCACATCGGGCGTGTCGCGATCCGGATCGACGCTGACGAACAGCACCGAGACGTCATAGGCGCGGGTGTCGAGGCGCTTGAGCACTTCGGAGAGGTTCGCAAGCGTCGTCGGGCAGACATCCGGGCAATGGGTGTAGCCGAAATAGAGGATCACGACCTTGCCGCGATAGGAATCCGCGCTGACGATGGCGTGGTCGTTGGCGCGCTCCATCTTGAACTGAAGCTTCGGCATCGCGCCGGTGATGTCGGTCATGTGGTACGGCTTCTCGTTGCCGCAGGACAGAAGCAGCAGGCACGCAAGCAGCACCGGCAAACGGGCGAACCTTCCCATGGATTCGGTTTAGCACAGGGCGGGCTTGCCGCGTAGATTGGGCGGTGCGGCCAAAAACCTCTGGAGCGGCAGGGCGCGGAGGGCCATTGTCCCGCGCCATGACCGCCGCCGCAGTTCCCGCATCTTCGCCGTCGCGCGCCTGGCTCGCCTATGGCGCGCTGCTCGCGGTGGGCGCCGCAATGTACGTGGCTTGTGCGCTCTATCCGGCCGATCTCCCGTTCTGGATGCCATGGGAATTTTCGTGGCCGGAATTTCTGGTCACGGCGCTGTCCCTGGCGTGGTTCTTTCGCGGTCGCGCGCTGCTGCCGGTCGAAGAGCGGCCGAGCGTGCTGCGAACCGGCTGCTTCGTGCTCGGGGTCGCGCTCGACTATGCGATGCTGCAGACCCATGTCGATTTCTATGCGCAGCACATGTTCTTCGTGCATCGCGCGGCGCATTTCGTGCTGCATCATCTGGGTGCGTTCCTGATCGCGCTCGGTGCCGCCGGGCCGTCAATCCTCGCAGGAATGCCACCGTTCCTGCGCCGCGTGTTCGTTTCCAGACCCGTGCGCGCATTGTGCGATGTGATGCAGCATCCGGCGGTCGCGCCGGTCCTGTTCGTGGGGCTGCTCTATTTCTGGCTGATCCCCGCGATCCACACGCGCGTGATGCTCGACGCCAATCTCTACGACATCATGAACTGGACGATGGCGATCAACGGCATCTTCTTCTGGTGGCTGGTGCTCGATCCGCGTCCCAAACCGCCGGCGCGCCTGTCCAGCCTGATGCGCGCGTTGATGATCCTGCTGATCGAACTGCCGCAGATGGTCCTGGGCGCCATTCTCTCGCTGTCGATGACGGACTATTATCCGGTCTACACGATTTGCGGACGCATTTTTGCCATGACCGCTTTGAACGATCAGCACTATGGCGGGTTAATTATCTGGCTGCCGGGGACGTTGACGAGTTTTGCCGCGATGATCGCCGTATTGGTGACCCTGCGGATCAATGAGGAGAAAGCGGAACATGCGCTTCAACAGATTTGAACTGATTGCCGCGGCCCTGTTGCTGGCGACGCCGGCCGTGGCCGCACAGGTGCAGATCAGCGATGGCTGGTTCCGCGCGCTGCCCGCGCCGTCGCCGTCCGGCGGCTACTTCACGCTCGAGAACACGGGCACGTCGCCGATCGTGCTCACGGGCGCGAGCTCACCGGCCTGTGGCACGCTGATGATGCATCAGAGCATGAACATGAACGGCATGAGCAGCATGGAAGACGTCGCCAATGTGCCCGTCGCCGTCGGCGGCACGGTCAAATTCGCCCCCGGTGGCTATCACCTGATGTGCATGGACCCGACGCCGGCGATGAAGCCGGGCGGCACGGTCAGCGTGACGCTCACCTTCGCCGACAAGAGCGAGGCGAAGGCCGATTTCATCGTGAAGAACGCGCAGGGCAAATAGACTAGAGCGCGATTGCGTATTTCTCGGCCCAGCCCACGGCATGGCCGCCGAAGCGCCTGGCGCTCGCGCGGATTTCGTCGGCGAAGAACTCGACCATCACCGCCTTGATGTCGTCGGTCATGTCCAGCTTGGCATTGCTCGACTTCTTGTTGTGATCCGCGCTGAGCTCGCCGCTGCTCTTGGCGGGATCGGCGCCGATGAATTCGAGAATGGCGCGTCGCGTTTCGTCCGGCCTCTCGGCAATGTCGTCGAAGAAGAAGTGCTGGAACTTCACATTCGGTGCATACCATTCCCAGGGCGCGGCGATCCTGCTCGGAAACGCGACCTTGTGGATCTTGCCGGTGCGCTTGAGATATTTTGCGAACCGCTCCGGCGTCTCCAGAATTTTTTCGTCGAACGTGCCGTTGCGATGTCCCATGGAGATCTGCGACCACGCGCGCGAGACCGGCTCGCGGATCAGAAAGACGATCCGCACATCCGGAAAACGCTGTGCGATCTGCTCGATGACAGGCTGTTCCAGCCCGCTGTATCCCGGCGTCACATCGCCGGAAAGAAGATCGCCCTTGAATCGGAAGAGCGCAGCGTAGCGATCGTAATCCAGCGGTTGTCCCGACAGGCTCGCGGCTTCTTCCAGAAACGTGTAGTCGCGCTCGTCCCAGCGGCGGCGGCGCTCGAAGCGCTTTTCGAGCTTGTGCGGCTTGTCGCGCGCGCGCTCGAGCAGGTCGGTAACGTTCTTCAGCCGCGGCGGATCACGGTCGAGATAATGAATCTCCTTCGTCGGCGGCATCCAGAAATCGGGATGATATTGCAACTGATCGTAGAGCCAGCCGGTGCCGGCCTTCTGCATGCCGATGCAAATGAAATCGGGACCGGCCGTCATGATCAATGTTTTCCCTGCACGCGTCGTGTTTCCACGCCGATGGTTTGATTTTGTGTCGAGCATTGGCTGGAGCCGGGCCCAACTGCCCGACGATCACAGGACAATTCAATCTATCCGGTGATGCGACTGACGAAGACCCCCAACATATTGCGAAGGCCGGACGAAGTCGAGCGCTCGGGCGGCACCGGTGATTTCGGCTGTGTTGCATATTGCGGCGCAGGCTTGGGCTTGGTCCTGCTCGGCGTGTCGGGTCGCTTTGTCACTGCAGGAGCATCGGCGCGGTCGAGGATGTGGCCTGCCAGAGCCAGATAGCCGGCGCGGGTGAAATGGGTTTTGTCCAGAAGCTGCTCCGGTGAAATCAGCGCGTCGATGTCGACATAGTGCAGCTTTCGCGGGCGTCGCGCGCAGAATTCGCGGCATCCCTCGTTGAACATCCGGCGGCGCGTGATCTGCGCATTGTTCATCTCGCCTTTCGTGTATGCGCCGAGAACGAAAATGCTGGCCCAAGGGCTTCGCTTCGCGACGGTTTCTATCGACGCCAGAATATCCATGAGCCGCTCTTCCTCGGAAAGTTCGAGCTTCTCGAAATGCTCGCGGAAGATCTTGCGCTTTGCACCTCCGAACTGGGCAAGCTGCTTCTTCGCCAGGCGCACGCGGACGGATCCGTCTATCAGATAGACGTCTCCATTCATCGCAGGCCACATCGAAAGCAGGATCAGGTTGGCGTAGTTGATCCCCCTGTCGAATTGCACCACGTCTTCATAGTTCCAGCTCGGCAGGGTACGAAGGATTTCGCAGCTCCTGATTGCCGCGCGATCGCCCATGATAAAGCCGGGGTCCTCGAAGCGCGCTTTGCCGGTGTCCTGCGCGCGGTTGACGAACTCCAGCCTGTCGCCACTGCAGAAGCTCGTGAGTTGAAGCAGGTCGCATCCGCCGACAAGGACGACCTTTCGGCCCATATCGCCGCGCTCGGCACGTTCGGCCAGGTTGTCGGCGGCGATCCAGTCGATTTCGCTGTGCGACCGAAGACCGTAGGAGGTCGGGGGCACGATATCGATCTCCGGCGAGCCGAGCCGTTCGTAGACATACTGCTCCACGCCCATGTGCATGGTGCGGCAGGAGAACACAAAGTGGATCAGCTTGTTGATGCTGGCACGCCGCTGGAGAAGAAAGAAGCCGACCAGCCCGTAGTCGCCGTATTTGTCCGACACCCGAACGCATCCGGCCTGGTAAGTGAATGCATTCAGCGTCTCGCGAAACGCGGCAATGTCCTCTGGTGTGTGCAGTCTTATCTTCGTGTAGTTCAGTTGATTGGTGCGATTGATCAACTCGACGATACGGTCGAAATGCGCATCGACGTTGTGATCGATGGTGATCTGGATATCGCAGCTGCGCAAAAACGCTTCATTGGAGCGATTGCTTTTGCTTTTGTCGTTCACCTTACGCTCAAGCAATTGGTACTGCTTGAGCCGCGTCATCTCCGGATCGGGCTTTCCCGCGAGGTGTGGATGATCCAGCAGGCGGTCGAGCAAATCGGCCGGATCCGCCACCATCAGGTCCGGGTTGAAGAACTTCGCCTCTTCGCGATTGGAAGGATTGTCATCGAGGAACAGGACATTGTCGGGACGCAACGCTGCTTCTTCGACAATGCTCGCGATCGCTTTTCCCTTCGGCCTCAGATCGATGCTGGGAAAGATGAAATGATCCCAGATTTCCAATTCGATCAGTTTGGTCTTGGCGGGTTCGAATTCGTTCTTGGAGCAGATCGCGCTGACGATGCCGCGTCTCGACAATTCGCGCACGATTTCCACATTGCTTGGGATCGGCGTTATGCCTTCCTCAGCCAGCGCACCGCGCCAGAAGGTGTCGTCCAGATCCCAGATGACGAGCTTGACCGGATTTGTGAGGTTGGCGGTCATGTTTCAATGTGCCGTTAAGCCGCTGACGCGGCGAAACTCCCTAAATCGGCAAGCAGCCTGCCAGATTTGCACGGGGCCGTCGAAAGGAAATGCTCCCGTCCGGTTTCATACAATTTGGGAACTTTTCGGGTCGCTCACGAAGCCAGCTTTGGCCGTGCCCAACGCCATGCGCGATGATATCGATTATCCGGTGATGCGGCTGACGAAGCTTCCCAAAACATGGCGAAGCCTTGAGGGTGCCGAGCGTGGGGCCGTGCGCGGCGCAGCATACTGCAAACCATCGCGCGCAGGCGGTACGGCCCGCCTCCTCGGCGCATCGGCGCGGTCGAGGATGTGGCCGGCCAGTGCGACATATCCTTCGCGGCTGAAATGCGTCTTTCCGATCAGCTTGTCCGGCGATACGAGTGCGTCGACATCGACATAGCGGAACTTCCGCGGATCGCGCTCGCAATAGGCGCGGCAGCCGTCGTTGAACTTGACGCGCTTGCGCCGCTGCTCGTCGTTCAGATCGCCTCTGGTGTAGCAGCCGATGATGAACACGATCGCGCGCGGCGATTTGGCGGCGACGGCGTCGAACGACTTCAGAATCTCCGCCAGGCGCTCATCCTCGCTCAGGGAAAGTTTCTCGAAATTGTCGCGGAACAGCTTGCGCTTGGTGCCGCCGAACTGGCGGATCTGCTTGTCGGAAAGCCGCACGCGGATGGATTTGTCGACGAGATAGATGTCGCCGTTCATCGCCGGCCACATCGACAGCAGGATCAGATCCGCGGTGGCGACGCCCATGTCGAAGGAGATGCAGTCTTCGTGCGTCCAGCTCGGAAGAATCCGGATGCTCGCGCTCTCCTTGATCGCGTCGCGGTCTCCCATGATGAACCCGGGATCCTCGTAGCGCGCCTTGCCCATCTCCTGTTCGCGATTGACGAATTCGTG
>DATJUS010000126.1:0-14518 GCA_035502175.1 Rhizomicrobium sp. | reverse complement strand
AACGGCGGGATGGTGACAAAGCGCGCATTCATGCGCTGCAGCATCAATTATTTTTGCTGTTACTTGTCCGACCACATGCGGAAGAGGTTCTGGCGGACGAGTTCAAGCCGGACGCGATTCTGCCAGTCCATCTTCAGGCCTTCGAGCGCACCGACTTCGTTCAGTTCGTAGAGCTGCGTGCGCTTGTACTCGTCGGCGATCAAGCTTTCGATGAAGGTGATCGAGACGACGCGCTGACCGGCGCGGACCGGACGGACTTCGTGGAGAAGCGTCGAGGGATAGACGATGGCGTCGCCCGGCATGCCCTTGAACACGACTGGCCTTGTGCCGAGATGGGCGACCAGTTCACCGCCCTCGTAGGTCTGCGGTTCGGAGATAAAGACGGTGCAGGAGATGTCGGAGCGCAGCGTGCCGCCGGCCAGCGCGATCGTGGCGGCATCGGCATGGGCGCCGTACTTCATTCCGGGCTCATAGCGGCAGAGCAGCGGCGGCGCGATCCGCTTGGGCATCGCGAAATCGAGAAACGCCCGCGAGCGCGAGAACGCCGTGCTCACGATCTGTGTCGATTCATTATACTTGGGATCGGCGAGATCGGCCTGAAGGTTGTCCTTGCTGGTATTCGCCGGGTTGGAGATGCGGCCCTCGACGAACTTCACCTCGCGGCTGAGCGTCATCAGACGCGCGACCTCGGCCGGGGTGAGGAGGGCCTTCAGTTCCAGAAACATGCCGCGTTCTTACGTCTTTGGCGCCGGACAGTCCACGCGGCCACCGGCAAAGGTGCAGTGGCGGGCGACGGCGCCGTCCTGATCGTAGACGTCGATGCCCCAGCCATCAGCCGCTTTGGTCATCAGCAGAAAGCTGAAGCCATTGATCGACAGGCCGTCCTTCACCGAGACGCCGGACGAGCCCTGGAAGATCGTACCCGCGAGGTCAAGCGGCGTCTTGTCGAGCATGTCGCCGCCGCCGCCCGCCAGAACCTGCGGCGGCACCTTGTGGTCGACATAGTTGATCGCTTCGAAGGTGTGGATGTGTCCGGCGAGCAAAAGCTCGACCGACTTCGGCATACCACTCTTCCCGGCCGCCTCGATCTCCGTCGCATTGCCGCCGACCGGAACGCCAAGCGGGCCGCTGACCGCGGCCCAGATCGGGCGATGCATCAGCGCCCAGACCGGCCCCTGCACGGTGCCGAGTGCTGCGAAATCATCGCGATAGGCCGGCACCATGCTCGCATCGACCGCGGTGTCGTTGGCATTGGCGTTGTCCATCACCACCAGCGTCATCGCCTTCAGCGGCACAGCAAACGGCGGCGCATGATCGGCGCAGAGATTGGCTGGATTGAACCGCGCCGGCGCGAGCAGCCGCGTCCAGCCCGGACCGGAGCGCTGGCAGTCTTCGTGATTGCCGCGCACGAACACCCAGGGCGCCGCGGCGAGCAGCGGTTGCGCAGGCGTGTAGAAGTCCGCCGTCCAGGTCGGCCAGTTGTCGCCGAACGGCGTGCCCTGACAGCCGCTCTCGTTCGCGGGACACGCGTTCTCGCGATAGAGATAGTCACCGACATGGATCACGAGGTCGGGTTTCAGCTCGGCCGCCTTGCGCGCGATGTTCGCGAACGGCCATTGCCGCTCGTCATTGCAAGGCTGAACCAGATCGCCCTTCAGCCGGCAGCCGGTATCGCCGACCACCAGAATGCGCTGCGGATCGGCCGTGAATTTCGGCAGCGGCAGATGCTCTGCAAGATCGTTCGCGGTCACCATCTCTGCCGCGTCGCCGCCCGACGGAAGGACGCCGTCGCACACAAGCGGAAATTCCCCGCTGGCCGCCGCGCGCACATCCAGCGGAAGCCGCGCATGCGCCGTCATCAATTCCGGGCACTCGCTTCCGCTCACGACCGCGCGCACGTCGCGGGAACCGTGAGGACCAAGCTGCATCCAATAGGCAAGCACTTTGCCCGGACCGGAAACCGGCGCCGGCGCGGCGACGGGCTGCGGAGCGGGGACCGGCGCGGGCGGCGGCGTGTTGCCCGTGCAGGCCGCGAGCGGCAGCAAAGCAACGAGAAGAACGAATCTGCGCATCATGAGTCCTTATATCTCGTCCGCCGCGCGATAGCCGCTGCGCACCGCGCCCTCGATGAATCCCTGGAACGCGGTTGAGGTGTGCTCGCCCGCGAAATGGATGTTGCCCTCCGCCAGCGCCTCGACGCCGCTGAAGCCGGTGTACTGCCCCACATTATACTGAGACCACGCGCCCAGCAGCCGCGGCTCCAGATTGCCGTCGTTCACCCAGGCGAGTTTCGGCCCCGCATTCCACGCCGCGGTGACGCCGGGCAGGATCGCCTCGTATTGCGCCAGCGCATCGCCGACCATCGCGGACGGCGCCGGGCCCTGCACCTGCGTGAGGCCGTATTTTGATGCGAGCCCTGCGCCTTCCGCACCGCCCGGCACGACGATGAGGATTTCCGTGTTCTGGTGGCCGGCGGCGGTTTGATAGGTGCTGCCGTCCCAGCTTCCGTCGAACGGCGCATCGGTCAGCGTGTCGCCGCTGTAGCCATCCTTCTTCCAAGGGCCCTTCGCGACCTGAATCTGCAGCTTCACATTGTTGCCGAGCGGCAGGTTCGCGATCGCCTGCTGCTTCAGCGGTGACAGCGTCACGCCCGACAGATCGACGTTGCGCAGGGTCGTGAACGGAATCGCGATGACGACATGATCGGCCACCGCCTCCACCGTCGAACCGGATTTGTCGAAGGTGCAGGTGAAACTACCGTCGCTGTTCTCCGCGAGCGCGATCAGTTGATGGCCGAGATTGATCGTGCCCTTCGGAATGATACCGGTCAGTCCGGTGATGAGCTGGTCGTTGCCGTTCTGCAGATGCCAGCGTTCGTCCGAGCCCGCGAGCATCGGCACCTTCGGCGACTGATAGCCATCCTGGCGGCTGTCGTTGTAGCCGAGCAGGAAGACGAGATTGAGCGCCGACTGGCTTTCCGGCGGCCCGCCATACTCGCTGATCACATCGGCGTAGCAGAGCTTGCCGAACGGGCTCGCCAAACCGCCGGGCACATATTTCTCGATCCATTCGGGGACCGACATCTGGTCCCACTTCTTCGCGGTGCGGGTATGGCGCAGATAGCTCGCACCCGGCGCCTCGCGCACCGCCTGGCGAAACAGCTTGTAGCCGAAATCCCGCCAGTCCGCGTTCAGCGCTTCCTGATCGTAGCGCGAACTGCCGAACCAATAGGTGTCCTTCGAGCCTTTCGGATCGCGGTAGGTGTTCTCCAGTGTCAGCCCGAAGCGCGTCGCGAGATCGAGTGTCTTGGTATGCTCCGATGAAATGAACTCCGCGTGCTGCTCGGCGATCTGGCCGTTCACAAAATAGCCGCGCATCGTCTGGATGCGGCCGCCGATCCGCGTGTCCCAGTCATAGATCTGCGCCTTGATCTTCTGCGTGTGCCACAGCCGCTGTGCGCAGCAGAGCCCCGCAATGCCCGCGCCGACGATCACCACGCGCGGTTGTCCGATGGCGAAGCTCTTGCGCGGCAGGACCATCGCTGCGGAGCCAGCGAGCGCGCCGCCGATGATCTGGCGGCGTGTGGGCGTGCGGGCGGCACGCATCGCGGCCACCTCGTCCAGCGGCACGCCGGTCAGGCGCGATTCATCCACTGTGGCATCCGCCTCGCGCAGCATGCGCGTCAGATGCGAGCGATAGGATTTGCGCATGGGCGTGCGATCCGCTTTCCTCGGCCCAACGCTATCACGCAATTCGATCCCTGGAGATGAAACTATGTCGTCAGATTTGTCGGGCCGCACGGTCCTGATCACGGGCGCCTCGTCCGGCCTTGGCAAGCACTTTGCGAAAATCGCCGTGGCCGCCGGCGCGAAGGTCGTCGTCGCCGCGCGCCGCACCGACCGGCTCGAGGCGCTGGTGAAGGAACTGGGCAGGAACGCCGCCGCCGTCGCGATGGATGTGGAAGACGAAGTCTCGGTGATCGCGGGCTTCGATGCGGCGGAGAAAGCGCTCGGCCCGATCGACAGCGTCATCGCCAATGCGGGCATGAATCATCGCGGCATGGCGCTCGATCTCGACATGACGGATTTCGACAAGATCGTCAGCGTCAATTTCCGCGGCGTGTTCCTGACCGTGCGCGAAGCGGCGAAGCGCATGATCGCGCACGGCTCGAAAGAGTCGAAGCGCGGGCGCATCGTGATTGTGAGTTCGCTCGGCGCGCACAAAGTGTTGCCGGGCCTCGTCACCTACTGCGCGACGAAAGCCGGCGTGCTGATGATGGGCAAGGCGTTCGCGCGCGAATGGGCGAACCAGGGCATCAATGTGAATTCGATCTGCCCGGGATTCATCTCGACCGAACTGAACGACGAATTCCTGGCGAGCGAACCGGGACAGAAGATGATCGCCGGCTTCCCCCGCCGCCGCACGATGGAGGAGAGCGATCTCGACGGCACCGTGCTGCACCTGCTCTCCGACGCCTCGCGCGCCATCACCGGATCGGCGTTCGTGCTGGATGACGGTCAGGGGCTCTGAGACGGCGTCGTGTGATCGCTCTCCTCCATCTCGGCTCTCATACGGCGCAAGGTCTTCAGAATGTCCTCCGTCGTCGCGAGGTGCATGCCGGTGATTTTCGCCTGTGGTATCTTCTCGGGCGAAGACGCCTGCACGCTTGCGATAATCACCAGCACGCTACTCACGACACCCGTGCCGAAGAAGTGCATTATGCTTCTCCGTAAGCAAGATGCTCGAGCGCCTCTGCCACCTTCTGCAGAGTGTCGTCACGGTCCGCGTTGCGGCGGGAGATTTCCGCCCGGACCCGACGCGCGGCATCGGCGAGGGTGAGCCGCGTGGTCACCGAGATTTCGTGAATCCGCTCACGCAATTGTGCGGCCTCGGATTGAGACATCATCTGCAAGACTGTCGGTTCGTACGTCATCGAAATGCCCTCCGGCGCGTACACACTCTCGCGATCGGGGCAGGAGCGATAGTCAGATATGAAACCTACGAAAATATGCGTATCACGGCCTGGGTGGCGACGATGTCGCATAGGTATTGCTACGGATGGAATCCGGTCGAGCCGCGGCGCAAATCTCCCGGGTGCTTCATTGGGACATAAGCCATGTCATCCGGAGAAGAGGTCTATCTCGCCCTCGTCCTGGCCAGCTTCTCGCTGTTTGGCCTGACTCTCTTTTGCGTAAGCGTCATTGAACGAAGCTGGGCAAAGGCAAACAACCGGGGCTAGACTGATTCCGGCAGGAGCGGCCACCTATGCCGAGAAAGCAGTTGTCCGTCGAAATCGCTCTTCTTCTCTGCGCCAAGCTTGTGGCGCTGACGGCTCTCTATTTCGCATTTTTCTCGCCATCGCATCGCATCACCGCCGATGCGCCCACCACATCCACGCACGTTCTCGGTACGAACACGCATTCTTGATCCTTAGGGGCAAGCCGCATGGACATCGTCGAACTCTCCCGTCTGCAATTCGCGATCACCGCGCTCTATCACTTTCTGTTCGTGCCGCTGACGTTGGGCCTTTCGATTCTGCTGGGTCTGATGGAGACGGTCTATGTGATGACGGGCCGCCCGATCTGGCGCGACATGGTCAAGTTCTGGGGCACGCTGTTCGGCATCAATTTCGCGATGGGCGTCGCGACCGGCATCACCATGGAATTCCAGTTCGGCACGAACTGGGCGTATTACTCGCATTATGTCGGCGACGTGTTCGGCGCGCCGCTGGCCATCGAAGGGTTGATGGCATTCTTCCTTGAGGCGACGTTCGTCGGCCTGTTCTTCTTCGGCTGGGATCGGCTGTCGAAAATCGGACATCTGATCGTGACCTGGCTGTTGGCGCTGGGCACGAATTTCTCGGCGCTTTGGATCCTGATCGCCAATGGCTGGATGCAGTTTCCGGTCGGGGCGCGCTTCAACGCCGACACGATGCGCATGGAAGTCACCGATTTCATGGCGGTGATGTTCAATCCCGTGGCACAGGCGAAATTCGTGCACACCGTCAGCGCCGGTTACGTGACGGGCTCGATCTTCGTGCTGGCGATCAGCGCGTATTATCTTTTGCGCGGACGGCACATCGCGCTCGCCAAACGTTCGATGACGGTGGCGGCGAGTTTCGGCCTCGCCTCAGCGCTCTCCGTCGTCGTGCTGGGCGATGAGAGCGGTTACACCGCCGGCCAGAACCAGAAGATGAAGATCGCCGCCATCGAGGCGATGTGGCACACAGAGCCCGCGCCGGCCTCGTTCACCGCCTTCGGCTTTCCCGACGTCGCGGGCCGCAAGACCAATTTCGAGATCAAGGTGCCATGGGTGCTCGGCCTGATCGCGACGCGCTCCATCGACAAGCCGGTGCCGGGAATCGACGAACTCGTCGACATGGCGAAGGTGCGTATCAAGAGCGGCATGATCGCCTATGACGCGCTCGACAGACTGCGCCGCGACCGCACCAACACGCAGCTGCGCGCGACGCTGGACGCGCATGCCGCCGATCTCGGTTACGCGCTGTTACTGAAACGCCTGCGGCCCGATGTGCAGAACGCGACACAGGACCAGATCGACCAGGCCGCGAACAGCACCATCCCCAATGTGCCGGTGCTGTTCTGGGCGTTCCGGTTCATGGTGGCGTTCGGGTTCTGGTTCATCGCCCTGTTCGCCGTGTCGTTCTATCTCTCCGCGCGACGGCAACTCGACACACACAGGCTCTATCTCTGGGCCGCATTGTTGAGTCTGCCGCTGCCGTGGCTGTCGTCGGAGCTTGGCTGGATCGTCGCGGAATATGGACGCCAGCCCTGGGCGATCGAAGGCGTGTTGCCGACCGCGCTCGGTGTGTCGAGCACCAGCGCGTCCAACGTGCTGTTCAGCCTGATCGGCTTCCTCGTCTTCTATTCGTCGCTGCTGGTTGTCGATGTCTTCCTGCTCGCGAAATACATCCGCCTCGGGCCCGAGGCGACGCTCGGGCGCACCGCCAAAGAGGAGGCCGCGTGATGGATTACGAAACGCTTCGTCTCATCTGGTGGGCGCTGCTCGGCATATTGCTCATCGGCTTTGCGGTGATGGACGGCTTCGATCTCGGCACAGCCGCGCTTCTCCCCTACGTCGCGCGCACGGATGGCGAGCGCCGCGTCGCGATCAACACCGTCGGCCCCGTGTGGGAAGGCAACCAGGTGTGGTTCATTCTCGGCGGTGGCGCGATCTTCGCCGCGTGGCCGCCACTCTATGCCGCCGCGTTCTCCGGATTTTATCTGGCGATGTTTCTGGTGCTGGCGGCACTGATCATCCGCCCGGTCGGATTCAAATTCCGCGGCAAGGTGAAGGACGCGCGCTGGCGCAGCTTCTGGGACTGGGCCCTGTGCATCGGTGGCATCGTGCCGTCGCTGGTGTTCGGCGTCGCGTTCGGCAATCTGTTCCGCGGTGTGCCGTTCGGATACGACGCCGATCTGCGCTTCCATTCCACGATCACGCTGTTCTCGCTGCTCAATCCGTTCGCGCTGCTGTTCGGATTGGTGAGCCTCGCGATGATCGTGCTGCATGGCGCGGCCTGGCTGAACTACAAGGCCAGCGGCGCGGTCGCCGAGCGGGCGTCGCGCGCGATGGGCTGGGCGGCGACGGCGTACACGTTCCTGTTTCTCGGCGCGGGTTTCTGGGTCATGCAGGCGCAGGGCGCGCGCATCACCGGCGGCGCGGATCCCAATGGTCCGTCCAATCCGTTGCTGAAGACCGTCGCGCGCATACAAGGCGCGTGGTTGCAGAACTTCTCCGATCGTCCGTTGCTGTGGCTCGTGCCGTTGCTCGCCATCGTTGCGGCGGGACTCGCCGTCGCGTTGCGCAGGCGCCCGCTCCTCGCGTTCCTGATGAGCGCGCTCGTGCCCGTCTGCACCATCGCGACGGCGGGCGCGGCGCTGTTCCCGTTCCTCCTGCCGTCGTCGAGCGAGCCGGACATGAGCCTCACCGTGTGGGACGCGTCGTCGAGCAAGCTCACGCTCGGCATCATGCTGGGCGCGGTCTGCATATTTCTGCCGATCATCCTCGCCTATACCGGCTTTGTGTACCGCGTGCTGCGCGGCCGGGTCGGCGAGGACGCGATCAGCGGCGACTCAACCTCCTATTACTGAAAGGGCCTCACGCGATGTGGTATTTTTCCTGGGTGCTGGGTTTGGGGTTCGCCTGCACGCTCGCGGTCCTGAACGCGATGTGGCTGGAACTGCGCGAGGGCATCGACGAATAGGGCTTGCGCAACGCTCCGGCGCGCGTCCTGATAGGCGCGGAACATCAACGCCGGAACACCCACCATGGTCAGAGAAGAAGACGTCATCGCCGCGCTGGACAAACCCCGCGCCGTTTATGGCCTGCAACAGCGCCTCGACCCCAGCAACAAAAGCACCGACGCACTCCAGGAACTCCTGATGCGCATGCGCACCGAAGGCAAGGTGAAGTTCGACATCAAGACGGGGAAATGGAGCAAGGCGTGAGGGGCGGCCTTCTCCTAGCATTTCCGATAGCTGTTGCGGCCGTGGTCGCGCAAGCCACACTTGCCTCTGCTGCCGAAAGCGATCTCGGTCCTGCGACGAAAGCCGCGATAAGATGCGCCTACACTCACCTGAAAGCTAATTCTGAGGTTCAAACGATTAGCTTGTACTCCGTTGACTCATTTAGGCGAGCAATTGAATTCAGTTTCCGGGGAAAGAGCGGACAGGTATTGACCGGAGACATGTTGATAACCGAGGCGAGCCGGAATGACTTTAGCTGGTCTATGCCCACCCCTCATCGGGAAACGGACGACGAGGGAGTTGAGGAACTGGATTTTCTGATAAAAGCGATCCCCGACTTGGACTCAAAATGCAAATTAAAGCCCGTCGGCGATCTCCTACTTCCTGATCCCCAACCTCGCCCACAATGGAAGCCAATAGATCTAGAAAAGTAGATCATTGCAGTGGCACTGAATAAACAACGAAAAAAGGTCCAAATATCGCCGACTACGCAAGGAGAACGACATGGGACTTCTGGATGGATTGATCGGAGGCATGGTTGGGGCCGAGATGGTCACGGTGGTGAACGGGCTGATCGAGAAGCATGGCGGCGTGCAGGGTGTGATGGATCAGCTGCGCACCAACGGCCTCGGCTCGACCGTCAATTCGTGGATGTCCGAGGGACCAAACGCCGCGCCGGTTTCGCCGAGCCAGGTTCACAGCGCCTTCGGCGAGCAGACGATGAGCGAGCTCGCCGCCAAAGCCGGCATGACGCCCGAGGAGCTAAGCGCGAAACTCGCGCGGGTCCTGCCCCACACCGTCACCACGCTCGCCCCCGGCGGCACGGTGCCGCCGACGACGCCGTAACAGCGCCCATGCATCTGAAATGAGAGTCGCGGCCCTTCTGGCGATAGCTCTTGCCACCGTCGCGCCAATCGCGGCCACCGCCGCAACAACGGCGACCATAACGACCGTTGTTATGGCTGCGGATAAAATCGACGCGCGGAGGCTATCCCTCGAAGAGCGGCTGCAGCACGCCTGCAAAGCGGCAAGCTTCCTGCGCAAGCACCTTCAGGACAAAAAAGACGTAGACAGGGCAGACAATATTGCGACGGAATGGCTTGTCGAAGTGTCGTGCGTCCCGCCGAAGCGAAAGTAGAAAATCAGGCTGGCAGCACATGACCGTGGTCATCATCATCGCAGCCCTGATCATCGTCGCCGGGTTTGCAGCGTCGGCATATACCTACAATCTCGGCGGACAACGAACCTGCCCACGCTGCGGATCGCGCCGCTCCAGCACTTACACCGGCGTCTCTTCGACGGGTCCAATCTTCAATTGCCAGGATTGCGGAGCAGTCTTTGACGGCAACGGCACACTGATCGATCCACGCTGAGCGCCCGCAAGTAACAGCTCCTCCTCAATAGTCGCGCTGCGTCGAGGACCTGCCGACGCTGGCGTGAGACTCGCCGCGATCACATTGCGTTGATAAGCCGGCATCTGTGCCCATTCGGCCATCACCTTCATGTGAGAGCGTTGCCGCGCGCATTGTGGCCGGTTCGAGCGCGCGCGAGCATGGCGTCACCCAAGGAGGAACTTGAAATGCGCGCGATGCTCTTCGCACTTCTTTCCGGCGCTGCACTGTCGCTGTGCGGCTCAGCGGTCGCCGGCACCACCGACACATCGTCGTCCCAGGCAGCGACGTCTTCGGTGCCGCGCTTTCAGCACATCGATCCGAACGCCGTCCAGAACGTCGCGCTGACCACCGCGAATGGCCAGAAGCTCATATGCCATCAACAGGCCCATGAGGGCTCGGTCCTGCCGCAGCGGATCTGTTTGACCCAGCGGTCATGGGATCGCATGCGCCAGCAGGAACAGGCCATGGTCAGCAACTGGGAAATGCACAGCTCCGGCGCGCGGCGCTGAAGCCGGGCGCGCCTCAATAATCGCACTGCGTTGTCGCGCCGCCGTCGGAGTCGTGGACGATCGACGGGATCTTCGACGACAGGAACGCCTTGCAGGTCAGGCCGTCGCTGCCGACGTTGACCTTTTCCATGTGGCTGAGATGCGCGCCGGCGGCGAGCGGCGACGTCAGCGCGAAGCAATCGAACTGCTCGCCGTTCGGTTTTGTCGTCAGGTAGAGATTGATGATCGTCTCGGCGGGCAACGCGGCCTTCGTCGTGTTCTGCACGTCGAGCATGTGATCGTTCTCCATCGCCTGGCCGAGCTTGCAGGCCAGCGTCGCCTTGATCTGCGGCGCGGCGGACGCCGCACTGCACGCCGCAAAAACGGCAGCCGCCGTGACAACCCCAAATCCGCGCATTTTTCGCCCCCCGATTGGCGGAGCCAGTCTGAACTCGACTGCGGTCCGGCAACAGTCCTGGAACCGCCGCATTGCCCATTCGTAATCCGGTCCCGGTGTGTTCCACACCAGGGCCGCAGGAGCGCGCGAGGCGCCGTGAAAACGGCGCATTCCTCCTCTTCCCTGTCGAACGTCAGCGGAGGGGATATGCGGCAGATCGCGGCCTGTTGCGTGACGGCGCTGGTTTTGTCCGGCTGCACTTCGACGCCTTCGCAACATCCGTCCGTTCCCGCGCTTCCGTTCAATGTCGGCAATGGCGTGGGAAGCGAGTTCGGCAATTACGAGATGCGCGCCGCCGGCGAGACACGGGACGCCGCGGGCAACAGGTGCACGATCTTCAACTGGGACCGGCCGCTGAATCGGGATTACGCGATCCGCTACACCAGCGAATCCTGCGAATCCAGGGAGCATCCGGGCTGGATGAACGCGACGACCTACACGCGCACGATTGTTCCCATCGGACACAGCAATCTGGCGGCCGAAGACCACGCCTCGGACGCACCAAAAAATTCCGATGCACCCCCTTGAAGCGTGGCGCTCCAATCGCCATTTCGGTTAAATCCCCACAGGAGCAAGGACGACGACGCAGCGCGCGAAAAGCCGCGCGGCGGCTGGGCTTTTTGCATGCTCCGCAGCCGCGCCGCAGGCCCGGAAAAATTTATTTTGGCCGGCTTATCGAACACCCGGGCCGGATTGAATGCGCCGATTTGCAAAACGCGGTTCAATTGGGCGGCGGAGTCCCCAGCGATTGAACCAAATTCGCGCGCGAACCGTACAGAAGTGCTGTAACCGGCCTGCCGGTTCGCGCGAATTGGCCTACAGTTGAACCAGAAAGATGAGGACGACCCCATGAACAATTCCTCCTCCCGGCGCAATTTCCTGCAGGTGGCCTCGGCGGTTGCGGCGCTGGCGCCGTTCGGCGTGCACGCCGGCGTCCCCACGGTCGCGATCGAGAATTTCTCCGCCGCCGGCAAGGACCTCGGCGCCACAAAGGTCGCCAAGGTGGTCAAGAGCGAGGCCGACTGGAAGAAGATGCTGCAGCCGTTGCAGTTCGAGGTCACGCGCCACGCCGATACCGAGCGCGCCTTCACTGGCATCTACGCCGAGAGCAAGGGCGACGGGCTGTATCGCTGCATCTGCTGCGACACGGCGCTGTTCGACTCCAAGACCAAGTTCGATTCCGGCACCGGCTGGCCGAGCTACTGGCAGCCGATTTCGAAGAAGAATGTCGCGGAGATCAGCGATCACTCCTTCCTGATGGATCGCACCGCGGTCGCGTGCGCGCGCTGCGATGCGCATCTCGGTCACGTCTTCGATGACGGTCCGAAGCCGACGGGCCTGCGCTACTGCATGAACTCGGCATCCCTGAAATTCGTACCGCGCGCGAAAGCGTGAAGGAGAAAGACATGAACATCCGTTCGCTGTTGTTGGCTTCGGTCTTCGTTGTTGCCGCCGGTTCGGCGATTGCCGATGAAACATCGAAGCCCCTGCCCGCCCCCGCGCTCGCCAGCGCGCCGTCGTCGCTCAAAAGCGAAAACGCGGTGCTCGCCGGCGGCTGCTTCTGGGGCATGCAGGGCGTGTTCCAGCATCTGAAAGGCGTGAGCGCCGTTGTGTCGGGCTATTCCGGCGGCGCGAAGCCGACCGGCGGCTATGAAGAAGTGTCGAGCGGAACGACCGGCAACGCGGAATCGATCCGCATCACCTACGATCCGAAGCAGGTGACGTTCGGCGAAATCCTGCGCGTCTATTTCTCTGTGATGGATCCGACGGAGCTCAACTATCAGGGCCCCGATCACGGCACGCAGTACCGCTCCGCGATCTTCACCACCAACGCCGATCAGAAACGCGTGGCCGAGGCCTACATCGCGCAGCTGAACAAGACGCACGCATTCGGAAGCGCCATCGTCACCGAAGTGACGCCGTTCAGCAGCTTCTCACAGGCCGAGGACTATCATCAGGACTACCTGATCCATAACCCGGATCAGCCCTACATCGCCTTCAACGACCTGCCGAAGGTCGCAACGTTCAAGAAGTTCTATCCCGCGATGTTCCGCGAACAGCCCGTGATGGTGTTTCCGAACAGGTCTTAGTTCGGCTGGCGATGTTCAGTTTGCGGAGACCCGGCGAGAAAACGTCCGCCGCGGTCTTCGCACTCTTTTGCCGAGTGGACTAAGGCCATCGTGAGATCGGGCATGGCACAGCGGTGTGCTTCATCGCCCTTTGCGCAAGTAGATGTCGCCGGAACGAGGTACTGCGTGCCATCTGCTCGCACGCAAACACCAAAGGAGTCGTTGGTTGTGGGGTTCGGCTTTGTGGGAGCGCACGCTCCTACAATTGCGAACAGCACGAAGCATGACATCCAGCGGTTCATATCACTCCGCTAGGTTAGCTCAATCCACCCAGCTGTCACCATGCCGCTCCGTCAGCGCATATTGCGCGGACGGGCCGGAGGTGCCGGCGGCGTAGGGTTGGGGTTTCATATCGCGCGCTTTCCAGCCATCGGAGATGGCGTCGATCCAGGCCCAGGCGGCTTCGGTTTCGTCGCGGCGCACGAATAACGTCTGATTTCCGGCTAGCAGATCGAGCAGCAGGCGTTCATAGGCGATGCGGCGGCGCGCGTTCTTGTAGGCGTCGATCAGGTTGAGATCGAGCGACAGCGGCTTCAACTCCATGCCGCCATGATCGAGGCTCGGCGTCTTGTTCATCAGCGACAGCGAAATCTCTTCCTCGGGCTGCAAGCGGATCGTCAGCCGGTTCGCGACCAATCCGCGGCGCGAGAAGATCGAATGCGGCACGGGCTTGAACTGCACGACGATCAGCGTCGAGCGCTCCGCCATGCGTTTGCCGGTGCGCAGATAGAACGGCACGCCGGCCCAGCGCCAATTGTCGATATGCGCCGCGATCGCGACAAAGGTTTCGGTGTCGCTTTGGCCGCCGTCTTTTTCCGTCGTGTAGCCCGGCACCGCGCCGCCGTCGGAATAGCCTTTGGTGTACTGGCCGCGCACGGTCTGCTGCTCGACCTCGTTCTCGCCGATGGGACGCAGCGAGCGGATGACTTTCACCTTCTCATTGCGCACCGAGTCCGGCTGCATGTTCGCCGGCGGCTCCATCGCGATGAGGCAGAGCAACTGGAGCAGATGGTTCTGCACGATGTCGCGCATCGCGCCGTAGTGATCGTAGTACGACCAGCGCCCGCCCGCACCGACGGTTTCGGCGACGGTGATCTGCACATGCTCGATGGAGTCCTTGTTCCACAAGGGCTCGAACAGGGTGTTCGCAAATCGCAGTGCGAGAAGATTCTGGACGGTTTCTTTTCCGAGATAGTGATCGACGCGGAAGATGCGATCTTCGGTGAAGGCCGCTTCGATAGACTTCTCGATCTCGATGCAGGATTTGAGATCGTGGCCGAGCGGCTTCTCCACCGCGATGCGCGCCTGCTTGTGCGCGAGGCCCGAGGACTTCAGATGCACGGCAATCGCGCCGAAGAAATCCGGCGACACCGCGAGGTAGTAATTGACCTCGTCGATGCCTTTCAGTTTCGCGGCAAGCGCCTTGTAGAGATCGTCCTTGGTCGCATCGCCCGCGATGTAGGAGAGCCGCTTGGCGAATTTCGACCACGCCTCTTCGGAAAATTTATCGCCGGCTTTTTCGGCGGTGTTCTTGTGAACCTGTTCGATGAAATCGCTTTCC
>DATJUS010000125.1:0-12494 GCA_035502175.1 Rhizomicrobium sp. | reverse complement strand
CGGCAGGCGGCAACGCAGCGCTGCTGAGCGCGGGCTAATGCGATGCCGTTTCTGATCGGCGCAGTCGGGATCGTTCTTCTGCTCCTGCTGTTCCGCATCGGCATCACGACCGATCCGAGCACGCTCAAGCGTTTCTCGCGCTACACCGCGATTGGTGTTTTGAGCGCGGTCGCCATCGTTCTCGGCGTGACCGAACGCTGGGCGCCGGCGCTCTTTCTCGCCGGTGTCGCGTGGTTCCTGCTGCAGGGCGGGCGTCTCTGGCCCGCGGGCAAGCCCGACGAACGCGATATTCCACGCAATGAACCCTCGACCGGCAGAATGTCGCGCGCGGAGGCATTGCGCGTGCTCGGTCTTCAGGAAGGCGCAACGGATGACGAAATCCGCGCTGCGCATCGCAAGCTGATCCTGAACAATCACCCGGACAAGGGCGGTTCCGACTACCTCGCTTCCAAGATTAACGAAGCCAAAGACGTACTGTTGCCGTAGAGGTTCCGCGTTGCGCCGCAACGGCCGGGTGGTATGGTCCGCCGTCTGAGTTCGGGTCTGCCATGCTGAAAACACTGACGGCGCTGCTTCTTCTCGCACCTGTGACCGCGCAGGCGTTCACCAAATGCGATCTCACGGACATCGGCGGCCCTGGCGCGCAGATCGCCGAGGAAGGATCCAATCCGATCGTGTCCGGCGAGTGGGCCTATGCGGGCTTCGTGCAGGCGGACAAGGTCGTGATCCTGACCGCGAACAAGAGCGGCGCAAACCAGCAGCCTCTGCAGACGATCTTTCAGGGCACCGATGCGATGCGCGGCAAGAACGCGGTTTCCACCGACCTTCGCCTCGCGGCCGAAGGAAAATACCTTTATGCGACGTGGCACTACGGGCCGAAGATCGCCGAGCATCTGATGGTGGCGGTGAACAGCAGCCACGGCAATCCGCGCCACTGGTCGCCGGCGCTCGACCTCGGCGTGTCGCGCGGCTCGCTTCCGCAGATTTCCGCCGACGGCAGCAATGTTCACATCGCGTCCGTTTCGAAAGACGGACACACGCTCGTCAGCAGCAGCAGCGACAATGGCAAGACGTTCGGTGCGCCGGTCGATCTGGGCAAGGGCAATGGCGAGGTCGTCATCGCGAGCCTCGGTCAGGATGTTTATGTCGCCTGGGAATTCGGACGGCAGGACCAATATCCGAGTGTCGAATATGGCGTCAGTCACAACAACGGCGCGAGTTTCACAGTCAGCAATATCAGCGATAACGGCAAGCGCATCGCGCACGAGCCGATCTTCTCGCTGAACCGCCAGACCGGACGCCTGTCGCTCGTCTGGCGGGAAGACCTTCCGCAGATCGCCACCTATCTGCAAAGCACCGACCATGGCAATACGTGGAGTACGCCGCTCACCGTGGACGACGATTCCAGGCAGGTCATGGTCCAGGACCTCGGCGACAAGATCTATGTCTCGTATCTGAAGGATTACACGACCGACAGCGGCAAGGACTGGCAGGTCCAGATCGCGATCAGTTCGGACGGCGGAAAGACCTTCCCGGAAATCCACAATCTCAGCGGCCCGACAGGCGTCAGCAAGATTGTCGGCGACAACGCGCGCCCGGTTCCCTGGGCGGGCGGTGGGCAGGTGCGCGTTACCGGGATCAAGGCCGACGGCGCCTATATCTGGAGCGGGCGCGCCGGGAAGGTAAATGCGAACGCCGTCTATCTCGGCCCCGGCGAGCTTGCGTCACCGCAGGGAAATGTCGCGCTGTGGCAGGAACCCGAAGGCGTCGTCACTTACGCCTACTGTCATCAATAGACCGGACAGACGCGCTTTCTAGCGCGTTGCAAGCGCCGCGAAGCAGGTCTGGCCGCGTTCGGTCAGGCGCGCGCAGACCTCGCGTGCTTCACGCTCCACGAAAGGACCGAAGCGGGCGCGGAACAGGGTCTGCCCATCGACGGACTTGAAGGGCACGACGATGCGCGAGGCCTGGCCGAGAACATCCATCGAATGCTCGGCATAGCTCGCGAGCTGCGCGTTCGCGATCGTCTTGTTCGCAAAGGCGCCGATCTGGATCGTCCAATCCTGCGCTTTCAGCTTTGAGGCGGAGAAGGTCGCGTCGTCGCTGTAGTCGCCTTCGCCGATCTGCTCACGCATCGCCGGCGCCTGCTTCTGGTTCGGATGATAGGCCGCGACGACGATGTTCTTCGGCTTCGGTGTGGGAACGGGCAGCTTCGATGTCTGCGCCGATGCGACCATCGCCTGCGGCAGCGCGGGGCGCGGCTTCGGCACCGGATAGTTCACGGCAACCTTGGAGGCGGGCGGCGGCGGTGAAGGCTGTGCATCCGGCGGCGGTGGTGTCTGCATCACGACAGTGCGTGGCTGTTGCTGCGGCGGCAGCATGGCAACGCGCGCGTTGTTCTGTTGCGCGGGCACCGGAACCGGAGGCGCGATCTCGTTGCCCTGTGTATCCGTATCCGAGAGCGTCTCGGCCGCATCTTCGTCTTCCGGATCGGCGGCGGCTTGTGGCGAGACGCGGTTCAGATCGAGCGCGGCAACGGCCACCGGCGCGGTGTTGGTCTGCCACGGCACCTTCACACTGGCGACCATCGTCGGAGCCACCTGAATCTGCGCGAATGTCTTGTCGAGCAGGTTCATCATCTCCTGATCGCGGCGATGCGCCGTCACGCCGCCCATCACCACGGCGATGATGTGGGTGTGTCCGCGCACGACCGAGGAGACGAGATTGAAGCCGGACGCGCCGGTGTAGCCGGTCTTGATACCGTCGGCGCCCTGGTAGCGGCCGATCAGGTTGTCATGCGTGGGATAGGTCACACCGCGGAACGTGAAACCAGGGATGCCGAAATAGTGGAAGTACTGCGGGAAGTCGTATGCCAGATGGTGCGCGAGCACCGCGAGGTCAGCCGCTGTCGAAATCTGCAGGTTGTCGGGAAGGCCGGATGCGTTGTGGTAGAACGTGTCCTTCATGCCCAGTTGGCGCGCTTTCGCGGTCATCATCTCGGCGAAGTGCGATTCGGTGCCGCCGAGCGCTTCGGCGATGGTCACGGCGACGTCGTTGGCGGAGCGCACGACGATCGCCTCGATCGCCGAACTCACCGGAATCGAGTCGCCGGGCTTCAGGTACAGCTTGGTCGGATGCTGCACCGATGCGTGCTCGGAGACGGGCAGGGGCGTGTTCATGTTGACGTCGCCGCGCTTCAGCGCTTCGAACAGCAGGTACAGCGTCATCATTTTGGTCAGCGAGGCCGGGTGGCGTTCCGCGGTCGCGTTGCGGGCGTAGAGGACCCGGCCATTCGAGCCGTCCACCACAAGGGCGGCATCCTTCGCCGGATCGGTCAGGGTGGCCGGCAGGGCGGCCCGGTGGCCGGCCCAGCGATGATGGCGCGCGCGCGCCAAAGCGGGCGTAGCGGCAAGAGAGGCGGCCAGGGCAAGCACAGCAATCGCCTTAACGGACGTGCTGAATCGGGTTCGTGCCCGGTCGAGCATCAACAGCCTCAACGCGAAAAGTTACGCCAACCCCACCAGGATCAACAGTACAAATCGTTCCCCGGAGCGCAAGCAAAAATTCGAAATAAACGATAAGAAACGGGTATTTACGATTGGTTAATAAATCGGTTTCGGGGTGTGGAAAGTTCCTTTTGGGTGCCCCTTGACATATGCCATGCTGCACTGCATATAAGCTCATGTTGCAGTGCAACAGCGCCGGACCGGACCCCCTGAATGTCTCGCGGTGCCCCACGAAACAGGAGATTTGCCATGGCGAAGTCCAAGACCACCGAGCAGACCGTCAACGCTGCCGAGCACGTTGAAACGGCGATGAAGAACGGCGCGGAAGCCCTCAAGACGGGCTTCGAGAAGGCCGTGAAGAACTACGATCACTTTGTCGGGTACGGCAAGGAAACGGTCGAGGCGTACACGAAGGCCGCCAATGTGGCCGCCAAGGGCGCCGAAACCCTGCACAACGAGATTTTCGCGTATTCCAAGCAGTCGTTCGAGAACACGGTTGCCCAGACCAAGGCGCTGTTCGCGACCAAGTCGATCCACGAGGCGATCGAGCTGCAGAGCGACTTCGCGAAGACGCAGTTCGACGGTTACGTCAGCAAGATGACGCAGCTCGGCGAAATCGTCGTCGCCACCACCAAGGATTCGTTCGCCCCGATCCAGGGCCGCGTCCAGGCGTGGGTTGACGTCGTGCAGAGCGCGCGCGCTGCCTAAGGTATTATCGTTCCGTCGGTTCCTCCCCCCTCCTAAATGACGGGACGGAGTGAAGGGCTCGGGCTCAATTGCCCGGGCCCTTCGCTTTTTTGCAACCGATCCCCATATAAACTCTGGGTGCGGATTGCTGTTGCAATCCCAAGGCCCGTTCCCGTTAAAATACGGAATGCGTCGGATCGGCGATGAGAGATAAACGCGATGGCGATGGCCTGATCGGCAATGGCGGTTCCGGAACCGGAACCGGCATCGTTACGAAAACGCGCCCGAAGACCAAGAAGCCGTCGCTCTACAAGGTCCTGATCCTGAACGACGACTACACGCCGATGGAATTCGTCGTCCTCATTCTGGAGAAGTTCTTCAACAAGGGGCGCGATCAGGCGGTCGAAATCATGCTGCATGTCCATCGTCACGGTGTGGGCATTTGCGGCGTGTTCACCTTCGAAGTCGCGGAGACGAAGGTGGCGCAGGTGATCGAGTTCTCGCGCCGCCACCAGCATCCGCTACAATGCACCATGGAGAAGGAATAGAATCGAAGATGCCCTCACTCTCGCGTCATTTGGAACAGGCCCTGCATCGCGCGATCAAACTCGCCAGCGACCGCCATCACGAATACGCGACGCTTGAGCATCTTCTTCTCGCGCTGCTGGACGATCCCGATGCGGCGCAGGTGCTGAAGGCGTGCAACGTGGATTCCGATCCGCTGCGCCACAACCTTCAGAAATACGTCGACGAAGAATTGCAAACGCTCGTCATCGAAGATGGCGAGGACGCCAAGCCGACGACCGGCTTCCAGCGCGTCGTCCAGCGCGCGGTGCTGCACGTTCAGAATTCCGGCCGGGATGAAGTGACCGGCGCCAACGTTCTGGTTGCGCTGTTCACGGAGCGCGAAAGCCACGCCGTTTATTTCCTGCAAGAGCAGAACATGACGCGCCTCGATGCGGTGAGCTACATCAGCCACGGCATCGCGAAGCGCCCGGGCATGAGCCAGGCGAAACCGGTGAAGGGCGCCGACGAAGACGAGGACGGCGAGAAGACGGTCAAGCAGGGCACCGAGGCGCTCGAAGCCTACTGCGTGAACCTGAACGAGAAGGCGAAGTCCGGCCGGATCGATCCGCTCATCGGCCGCGAAGCCGAGGTCGAGCGCACGATCCAGATCCTCTGCCGCCGCCAGAAGAACAATCCGCTGTTTGTCGGCGATCCCGGCGTCGGCAAGACCGCCATCGCGGAAGGTCTTGCGCGCAAGATCATCAAGAACGAAGTGCCTGAGGTCCTGCGGGGCAGCGTCATCTATTCACTCGACATGGGTTCGCTCATCGCCGGCACACGCTATCGCGGCGATTTCGAGGAACGTCTGAAATCCGTCGTGAAGGAACTCGAAGGCCTCAATGGCGCGATTCTGTTCATCGACGAAATCCACACCGTGATCGGTGCGGGCGCGACGAGTGGCGGCGCGATGGACGCGTCGAACCTGCTCAAGCCTGCGCTTCAGGCCGGATCGCTGCGCTGCATCGGCTCGACCACCTACAAGGAATACCGGCAGTATTTCGAGAAGGACCGCGCGCTGGTGCGCCGCTTCCAGAAGATCGACGTGACCGAACCGTCAATTCCCGATGCGGTGAAAATCCTCAAAGGCATCGCGCCGTATTATCAGGAGTACCACAAGCTCCGTTACACCTCGGACGCGATCAAGGCGGCGGTGGAGCTCTCCGCCAAATACATCAACGACCGCAAGCTGCCGGACAAGGCGATCGACGTGCTCGACGAGGTCGGCGCGTCGCAGATGCTGGTGCCGGAGTCGCGCCGCAAGAAGGTCATCGGCGTCAAGGAAGTGGAAGACGTCATCGCCAAGATGGCGCGCATCCCGCCAAAATCGGTGTCGAAGACCGACGCCGAAGCGCTGCGCACGCTGGAAGACGATCTCAAGCGCGTGGTGTTCGGTCAGGACCACGCGATCCATCAGCTGTCTTCGGCGATCAAGCTCGCGCGTGCGGGTTTGCGTCAGCCGGAGAAGCCCATCGGCTGCTATCTGTTCAGCGGCCCGACCGGCGTCGGCAAAACGGAAGTCGCCAAACAGCTCGCCGCCATCATGGGCGTGGAGCTGATCCGCTTCGACATGTCGGAATATATGGAGCGCCACACGGTGAGCCGCCTGATCGGTGCGCCGCCGGGCTATGTCGGCTTCGACCAGGGTGGCCTGCTCACCGACGGTGTCGACCAGCATCCGCATTGTGTGCTGCTGCTCGACGAGATCGAGAAGGCGCATCAGGATCTGTTCAACATCCTATTGCAGGTGATGGACCACGGCAAACTTACCGACCACAACGGCAAGAAGATCGATTTCCGCAACGTGGTGCTGATCATGACCACCAACGCGGGCGCGTCGGA
The DNA here is from genome assembly GCA_035502175.1 of Rhizomicrobium sp. GTDB lineage: Bacteria > Pseudomonadota > Alphaproteobacteria > Micropepsales > Micropepsaceae > Rhizomicrobium. The sequence continues at coordinate 5,895 of DATJUS010000125.1, read as the reverse complement.
TGCCGCGAAGGACGCCATCGGCTTCGGCCGCGGCAAACGCGACGGCGAGGACGAGGAAGCGATCAAGAAACTGTTCACGCCCGAATTCCGCAACCGCCTGGATGCCACGATCAACTTCGCGCCGCTCAGCCGCTCCACCATCGATCATGTGGTGGAGAAGTTCGTGCTCGAACTCGAAGCGCAGCTGGTCGACCGCGACGTGACCTTCGAACTCACGCCCGAAGCGACACGCTGGCTCGGCGAAAAGGGCTACGACGACGCCTTCGGCGCGCGTCCGCTTGCACGCGTGATCCAGGACAACATCAAGAAACCACTCGCCGACGAAATCCTCTTCGGCAAACTGAAGGACGGCGGCACTGTGCGCGTGCTTCTGGATCGCGAAGACGACAAACTCGCCTTCGAGTTCGTCCCGGCGGACGCCAAGCCTCGCCCGCCGGCGTCACGTCGCAAGAAACCCGAGCCGGAAGAGAGCGTTTAGCTCGGTCTGCATTGCCAAAACGCGAGACCTTTATCTACTGAGACTGACCTTCGGTGCGATGGTGTTGCCTGCGCTTCGCGACGAGGCGCAGCATTCCAAAATCCGTTGGGCAGTCATCAAAATTTGATGAGCTTCATCGATGTCAATTGTCGAGAGCGTAATCATTTGAGTTCCGAGGCAGACATTGCTCTGTGGGAGCAGATAAAGGACCCGAGTTGCGTGCATTTCAAATCTTGCTAGGGTTGTACTCTTCGGTGAGGGTTGGAAATGAGCGAATGTAAGTTCCTGTTTGTTGCAGCGCTGTGTTTTGGCATGAGCGTTTCTGCGGCCTCTGCAACAGTCGTCATTTCAAACGGCCCGACCGCCAACATGAGTTGCGCCTCCGGTGTTTGTTCACCGACCGCAAAGAAAGCTGTGCTCAACGTCGGCGATCTAATGGGAATGTTGGCAAGCGGTGACGTCGTAGTTCAAAGCGGTGCGCAGGCGCAGGATATAGAGATCAAAGCGAAGTTCAGGTGGAAAAGCGCACATGGTCTAACACTCGATGCGTATCGCTCACTTGTTGTCGAAAGCCCAGTTCTCGTTGTGGGACCGGGGGCGCTCACAATCAACACTGACGATGGTGGTGTGGGCGGCGATTATCGCTTCTTTCAGAAGGGGGCCATTACCTTTCGCGATACAAGCAACAGCCTCACCATTAACGGTACGCAGTTTGTGCTAGTTCAAAGCATCGAAGACATCGCGACGATCGTCAATCAAGGTTCCTCCAGTCCTCCCAACTTGGCATTGGCTGGGAACTATAATGCGGCAGATAATGGTATTTATACGAGTGCGCCCATTCCGAAGTATTCTGCACCGATCGGTACAAATGCCACGTTCGAAGGACTCGGTAATACGATTTCGAATTTCGCGATTGACGGTAACGAGCAGGAAACAGGTCTAATTGGAGATGTTTCAAGCCAAGTGGTGATCCGCGATTTGAATGTCACCTCGGTCAACATAAACGCGCACAACGGCGTGATTAGAGCGGGCGTCTTCGCGCAAATGGAAACAAACAGCACGGTGAAATACTGTCACGTTACCGGAGCAATTTCATCATCGGCGCCTAACCTAATGGTGGGTGGTCTGGTTGGCTTGAGCTTGGGAACTATCTCGGGATCCGACGCAAACGTAACCGTCTCCACTGGACGTAACGGTTATGGAGGCGGCTTGGTGGGCGGTTCGACGTATAAAATCGATAATTCTTTTGCAAGCGGTTCTGTCGCGGGCGGCTCTCAATCCCAGCTTGGTGGTTTGGCTGGATTTATCGAAAGCTCGCCCGGCAGTGATTTGGAAAACGTGTATGCGACCGGTGCCGTCACAGGTGACAGCGGCGCTGCTGTTGGCGGGCTTCTGGGCAGGCAGCAGGGTGTTACTGCTTTTCCCATTTTGAATAATTCCTATTCCGTGGGCGCAGTTAGCGCACCAAGGAAATCGCCTGTCGGAGGGCTAATCGGAGAAGACTTCGGTCCCTCAACCAACACCAATTGCTATTGGGATCTGGATACCAGCGGCGTAAGCGATCCATCGGATGGGGCAGGAAACAGAAAGGACGATCCAGGAATAACGGGGCTAAGTACAGCGCAATTGAAGTCCAGCCTTCCTGCAGGTTTTGACAAAAAGATCTGGGCTGAAAACGCCAACATCAATAATGGCTACCCCTACCTCCTAAGTAATCCTCCGCGCTAACCAAGATGCCTGGATAGATGCAGCTGATGACAAGTGGCCGATGATCGCTTGGTGCAGACTAAAACGCAGCTACTGCTCATTCTTCGGCACACCATCTTCGCCGATCTCGTAGTAGTCGCCCTTGTCTTTCGTGAAGATGTGGATCGCGAGTTTGGTGCCGGTGGGTTTGTCGAACGCGCCCATCGCGAGGCCGATCCAGTCGCGGAAGACGGGATCGAAGAGCATGGGCGCGCCGCAGGTCTTGCAGAACCCGCGGCGCACTTTTTCCGAGGTGCGGTACCAGGTGATGTTCTCGGTGCCTTCCAGCGTCACGCGCTCGCGCGGGATGTCGGTGCCGGAATAATAATGGCCGGAGGCCTTGCGGCAGATCGAGCAGTGGCATGCGTCCGGCGGCACCAGCGCGCCGTCCACCGTGAAACGCACCGCGCCGCAAAGGCAGGACCCCGTGTGTTTTTCCATTCGTCGCTCCTTGCAATGCGCTCGCGCGCTCCCATTTCTACGGGCTCTGCCGCGCGCGGGCAATTTCGTCCGCCGCAGTGCAGCGAAGGAGAGCGATTGTCGAGGATGTTCAAAGAGATGGCCGCAGCAACGGGGATTTGAATTGCGATTTTCGCAAAAACTAATGTCTGTTCTGTACAGAAGCGCGGTCTGGCGAAAATGCCGAAAATCGCAAAACGAATACGCAATATGATTGCGCGAGTGAGGGTGTGATGAGCGAACTGGTCACCGGGGGATGTCTTTGCGGCGCCGTGCGCTATGTGGCGCAGGGGGAGCCGCGGTTTGCGGGCTATTGCTTCTGTGACGATTGCCGCCGCCAGTCGGGCTCGGGCTATATCGGCTTCATGGGCTATGACCCGGGCGCGATCAGAATTACCGGAGCCGTGCTGGTGCATTCGCACAAACTGAGCGACGGCCGCGTCGCCGATCGCAATCATTGCGCCGTGTGCTGGAGTCTCGTGTTCGGCGGCATCATCGGCGAGGCTGACAATCACACGATCTATGCCGGCTCGCTCGACGATCCGTCGCGGTTCAAACCAACCATCGCAATCAACGCACGCGAGAGGGCGCCGTGGGTCGTGGTGCCGGAGGGCGTGACGGTATTCGACCGCATGCCGCGCGGGTGATTTTCCTCAAAATACCATATTGACTCCTACTTCTTGGAATAATAGTGATAAATAGTGATATTTTGGAGTGGCCGCGATGGCCGACGATTTCTATTCCATCGACGAGGTGGCAGAGCGGCTTGGCCTGCATGTCCGTACCGTCCGCAACCATGTCCGTGACGGCAAGCTCAAGGCCGTGCGCATCGGCAAGCAGTACCGCATCGCGCGCGAGGACCTCGAGGCGCTGACCGGGCGCGAGGTCCGCCGCACGCGCCACAGCGAGGTGTCGAGCATCGTCACCATCGACGCGCTGCCGCGCACGCTCGCCGATCGCGTGACGACTTCGCTCATCGCGTCGGCGAAGAGCCGCGACGAGGGCGATCAGCGCCTGCGCGTCGACACGCTCTATGACGAGGAGCGTGCGTCGCTGAAGGTGATTATCACCGGCGGCATTGCCACGACGGCATCGCTGCTCAAATTCATCGACGTACTGCTCACGCAATGACTGCGATCTACAAATCCGAACGCGGCGCGCGCGCCGTGCGGGAGCGCTATCTGCAATTCCTCGACCGCTGGCCGGTGCCGAGTGAGCGCATGGTTGTGCCGACGCGCGAAGGCGAGACGTTCGTACTCGCCTGCGGGCCGAAGAATGCGCCGACGCTGTTGCTGTTTCACGGCTCGGGCGCCAACGCGACGATGTGGCTGGGCGATATCGGCGAATGGTCGAAGCATTTCCGCTGCTACGCCGTCGATATGATCGGCGAGCCGGGGCTGTCGGCGCCGTCGCGGCCAAAGCTCGGCGGCGATGCGTATGCGCTATGGCTCGATGACGTTTTGATGGGGCTCAAAGTGAAGCGTGCGTCGATCATTGGCGTATCGCTCGGCGGCTGGCTCGCGCTCGACTACGCGACCCGTAGACCGGATCGCGTGGAGAAACTGGTGCTCGTTTGTCCAGGCGGCGTTGGGCGGCAGAAGAGTGTGGTCCTGCTGGCTTTACCGCTGATGTTCCTCGGCGGCTGGGGACGCAGAAGGTTGCGTAGTTTTGTGCTCGGCGACGCCATGCGCGATACGCCCGGCATGAAGGAGATGGCGGATTTTTCGTCGCTGGTGTTTTCGACGTTCATTCCGCGCCGCGGCAAGCTTCCGGTCTTCAGCGACGATAAGCTGCGCGCACTGACGATGCCGCTGCTCGCCGTTGTCGGCGGACGCGACGTGCTTCTGGACTCAAGGCAAACCGCGCGCCGGTTAAAGCGCGCGGTGCCGAATGCCGATGTCAGTTTGTTGCCGAAGACGGGCCATCTGATCCGCGATCAGACTGGCCCGATCCTCGATTTCCTCACGCGCGCCTGAAATCAGATACGGCGCACGGCACGCATGTTGGTGTAGGGCATTTTGCTCGACGACTTGGGCGCCGTGTACGGGTTTGGATAACGCAGCACTTTCGAGAGGTTCTTGCCGCGGATGATGTTCGCCGAGTGATAGGCAAGACCCCAGGAGTCGATCGACGACATATCTGGGAAGATGCAGGCCTCGAGAACGTCCGTGGAGTCCGTATCCAGCACCCATCCGCCGCCGGCCGCGTTGATGCCTCCGAAGAGATCTGTTCCGCCGACCAGCGAGCAGTAGCAGGATCCCGGATTGCCGTTGCAGGTGCCGAGCGGAACCTGCGCGTAATAGGCGAGCGCGGCCAACGACGGCTGCTTCGTCGTCAGCGTGTCGAGCAGGACGTTGATGGTGCTGCCGTCCTTCTTCGACGTGAACTGGCAGAACTCCTTCTTGCCGGAAAGAACAAGAGGATCGCTTCCGCCGTTGGTGTTGTATTCCGGAATGCGGGTCTGCACGACGCCGCCATGCTTCACGCAATAGGCTTCGTGATCGCTCTGGCTCGCGCTTGCGATGGTTGGCAGTGTCAGGACGAAGGCGGCGGCGAGCGCGATGCCAAGTCCGATGGTTCTGAGATTCATGGGCCACTCCTGTTGAATTTGGCCCAGCGTTTCACGTTCATTTCAGAACGGCAACGGGGAATGCTCTCAGTCCGGCCGGGTCGCGGCAATAATCCTGCGCGCTCTGCGTTCCTCACGGGAATGATTGATGGACAATACGGCGTGCAGGACGCCGATGGCCCACAAGATGAAGCCGGCATGGTGAAAAATGATCGTGATCCAGAGCGCGATCGACAGGACATAAAGGATCAGGTTGGCAACCGCCTGGAGCGGCTTTCCCGTCAGGAGAAGCGCCAGAGGTGAGCAGAAAAAAGCCAGCAGATAGATCATTTTTGTTTCTCACTCGCCATGGCCGGACTTGTCCCGGCCATCCAGCAACTCCGTGTTAAATCGTGTTCATGGATGGCCGCCACAAGGGCGGTCATGCCGAATTTCTATAGCGCAGCGCGAATTTTCACTGCGACAGGTTCCAGGACATCGACCCCAACCATCCCGCGGCCATGGAGCTTGAGATCGAGCCCGTCGGCGCGCGGCAGAATGTGGAAGTGGATATGCGGAATGCTCTGGCCTGCCGCCGCACCGTTTAGCTGCACCAGCATGATACCCGGCGCCGCGAGACCCTTCTTCACCGCGCGCGCGACTT
>DATJUS010000124.1:0-14256 GCA_035502175.1 Rhizomicrobium sp. | reverse complement strand
TCCTTGCTCGCCATCGACACGCCCATGCCCATCGCCTCGGTCGAGGCGAAGCTGTCGGTGATCACCACAGCGGGCGCGTGATTGATGAGACCGTCTTTGACCTCCTCTGTGAACATCGCGCCTGACGACGTGATGCCCGTGAGACTGGAGAGATCGTAGCGGCCCGGCGCTTCATCGAGCGTACGCAGCATCGGCTTTGCGAACGGATCGCCGACGACGGAGATTGATGTCACTTTGTGTTTCGCGGTCGCGTCCCAGATTTCGGCGGGATCGAAGGTGTGGCCGTCGACCGTCACCACGCATCCACCACCGAGGAAACAGGTGAGCGTGCCCATCAACCCCGTGCCGTGCATCTGCGGACACGCGGGCAGAACGCGCGGCACCACCGGCGTCATCTTCACAAGCTGGCCAAACGCCTCGAGCGACGGCGGCATGTAGCCGGTCAGCCGCTCGACACGGTTCAGCCAGAGCTGCATCAGGTCGCCGTGCTGATAGATCACGCCCTTCGGCATGCCGGTCGTGCCGCCGGTGTAGATGAAGAGCTGGTCGTCCGGCGAGCGTTCGATGCCGAGCGGCGAACCGTCGCCTTTCGTTGCCAGCGTCTCGTAGCGCTCGGCAAACGATGCGACCTCCGCGCCGTTCACTTCGATGAAGGTCTTCACCTTCGGCAATTGGTTGTGGATCTGCGCGATCGCGTCGCGGAATTCGGAATGATAGATCAGCGTCTGCGCATCCGAATTGTCGAGGATGTAGCGCACCTCATCCGGCTTGTAGCGGTAGTTGATGTTCACATGCGTCAGCCGCGCCAGGAAACACGCGCCCAGCGCCTCGGTGTATTCGGCGGAATTGCGCAGGTAGAACGCAACCTTGTCCTTCGGCTTCGCGCCGCGCGCGATCATCGCGCGTGCGAGATTGTTCATGCGGGGCATCGCCTCGCCCCAGCTGATGACATGATCGCCATGAATGGTGAACGGCGACGTGGACGGAACGACCGTCGCAACAGTTTCCAGAACGTCACCGTAATTCCAGGGCATCGTGTTCCTCTACGCGCGAACTGCTGCGGCGATGTTGCTGACTGAGCGGTTCTTGATCCAGTGACTGTCGATATTCTTGCGGAAATGCGCCGGGCGATCTTTCAGATGGTTCGTCGCGAGCCACAGCCGCTTGAAGTGGCGCTTCTGCCCCGCGGCCGCATCGTCTTCGTAAGACGAGCGCCCGTGCAGCACATGGTAGTTGTTGATGAACTGCATCTCGCCGGGCTGCAAATCCATATAGACGTTGTATTTCGGATCTCGCGCCATCGCGCTCACCGTATCGAGCGCTTCGTGCACCAGCGGCGAGAGGCGCGGCGCATCGGCGTGGCGCTGCGACGCGCGGATGTATGCCGGGATGAAACGGATGAAGAAGCGGTCCGCATGCTCCGTGAACACAGGGAACATGTAATAGGGCTTAGTGCCCGGCGCCTGTTCGCCGCGCGTATCGTAAGGCTGCGGCGCGAACAAAACTTCGGCGAGATCGGGCCGCGTGCGTACCAATTCGTTGTAGATCGCAACTGCATTGGCGACGCAGGAAAGCCCGCCGCTCTTGGCTTTGCGCAGGCACATCAGCCCGATCACATCGGCGCCATCGGTGTGATAGTCGAGCGCGATCTGGCCAAGCTCGTTGCCGCGGAAGGTCGGATCGGTGACCGATTTTCCCTGATCGGTCACGTCGCCCATCACATGGCCCTTGGCGTTCTGCGGCCAGGGATCGCCGAGATGCAGCCCGATGCCCCAATAGAGCATCGTCAGATCGTCGTCGCTGTAGCGCGTGTGATCGAGCGCCGAGATGCGTGTGAAGCCGCGGCCATCGATCAGCTCACGCTCGATGCCTTCCAGCTTCTTTGCCAGAACGTCGAGCGGGAAATGCTCCCGCCCGATATCGAGCAGATTGTCCGAAACCGATTTCGCCTCAGCCAACGCCACATCGAGCTCGCGATGATCGTCATCAGTGAGCGTCACCGTCCACACCGACGGATCGGCGACATCTTTCGAGGTCCAATTAATGTGGGTTTCGAGCGGTTTCACACCCATCCCCCAATTTCACCATGGCCGCCCCTGAGGCGGCCACCCAGCGCGACCGCGTCTGCGGTCGCAAAAAGACTCACGCGGAGACGCGGAGAACGCAGAGAAGAAAGGTGACTCCGCGAACTCCGCGTCTCCGCGTGAAATATCTTCTTTTCGCTCGCTGACGCTCGCTGGCTGGGTGGCCGGGTCAAGCCCGGCCATGGTGAGGGTTTGGGCATTACGCTTGAGGCCCTCGCACGAGTTTGCCCGCGAGCACACCCGTCGCTTCACCATTGCGATAGGCGACCTGGCCGGAGACGATCGTCGCGTCGTAGCCGTTGGCGCCTTGCAGCAACCGCTTGCCACCGGCCGGAAGATCGAAGGCCATCTTCGGGGCCTGCACCTGCAGCTTGTCGAAGTCGATGATGTTGAGGTCGCCTTTCTTGCCTGCAGCGATGACGCCGCGATCCATGAGGCCCACCGCACGCGCGGTATCCGACGTCTGGCGTTTCACCAGATAGCCGAGATCGAATTTGCCTTTGGCGCGGTCGCGGCCCCAATGGGTCAGAAGATATGTCGCGAAGCTCGCATCCGAGACGATGCCGACATGCGCGCCGCCGTCGCCCAACCCTTGCACGGTGTTGGGATGCGCAATCATGTCGTGGCAGCAATCGAGATTGAAGTCGGTGTAATTGGCGAAAGGCGAGAACAGGAACGCGCGGCCTTCGTCCTCCAACAGCATGTCGAAGGCGATGTCCTGCGCCTCGCGGTTGCCGCGCGCGGCCATCGCGGCGAGCGATGTTTCCTTCGGCGGCTCGTAGTTCGGCGGATCGCCGAGCGGGAAAATCTTGTCGAACGCCATCACGCGGCGCGCGAGCGGATGCGTTTGCTTGGCTTCGGTCTCGGCCAGCATGCGCGCGCGGAAGGATGGATCGCGCATGATGCGCACCTTGTCGGCGAGCGATTTGTCCTTGATCTCCGCGAATGTCTCATGCGCGATGAACGGATTGATCGTGCCCTGGAGACCGAGCAGCAACCCGATGGGACGTGGCGCGACCTGGCCGCGGATCGCGAGCCCGTCCTTCGATGCCTGTTCGATCAGGCCGAGCAGACCGCGCCAGCCATCCGAGGACGATCCGGCCTGCGCCAGTGACAACGACAACGGACGGCCGGAGCGTTCGACCAGGCGGCGGATCATCGCGAACTCGGTCAGCGGATCGGGCGAGTCGAAATCGGAGATCAGTTCCATCACGCCGCGGCCGGCATCGGCGATACCCATCGCGATGCCCATGAGCTCGGCTTCCTCGGCGCGCAGGCCCGGCGTCGGTTCGCCTTTCACACTTTTGTGCAGGATGGTGCGCGAGGTCGTGAAGCCGATGGCGCCGGCCTGCATCGCCTCTTTGGTGAGATGACGCATCTTCGCGATGTCGTCTTCGTTGGCTGGCTCGATGGCCGCGCCGCGTTCGCCCATCACATAGACGCGCAGCGCGCCATGCGCGAGCTGTGCGCAGACGTCGATGTCATGCGGCACCTGTTCCAGCGCATCGAGATAATCGCCGAACGATTCCCAGTTCCATTTCAGGCCTTCGTGCAGCGCGACGCCGGGAATGTCCTCGACGCCTTCCATCAATTCGATCAGCCGCGCGTGATCGCCCTGATGCACGGGCGCGAAGCCGACGCCGCAATTGCCCATCACCACCGTCGTCACGCCGTGCCAGCTCGACGGCGCGAGACGCGTGTCCCACGTCGCCTGACCATCGTAATGCGTGTGGATGTCGACGAAGCCCGGCGTGACAAGCTTGCCTTTGGCGTCGATCTCTTCCGCACCTTTGCCGGAGATTTTCCCGACGGCGGAAATCTTGCCGTTCGTCACCGCGACGTCGCCTTCGTACAGCGCGCCGCCCTTGCCGTCGGCGATATTGCCGCCGCGGACGATGAGATCGTGATCCATCACTTCAACCTTTCGAATGCGGACATGGCCGCCGCAGTCTTTTCCCAGATGACCATGTGACCGGCTTCGGGGATCGCGGCGAGTTCGGCGCCTTTGATGCCCTTCTTGAACGCCTGCGCGTACACCGGTGGCACGAGCCTGTCGCTGTCACCCCAGATGAGCAGCGTCTTCGCGCGGATGCGATAGAGGCGCTGTGCGAGGCCGCGCTCCGGAATCGGGAACAGGAGTTTTCCCGCCATGCCCAGCTGGCGCGCGTTGGTGACGAGGAAGCCTTTCAGCCATTCCGGATCGTCGAACGCCACGCCTTGCGTCATCAGCGCGGCGCCCGCTTCGACATTGTGGAACAGCAGCGGCGGATATTCGTACGGCACCAGCGAGAAGATGTCCGGGATCGGATGATCGTCGAGCCAAAGCCCCGCCGGCGCGATCAGCGCGAGGCGCGAGAAGCGGTGATTGTCCAGCGCCGCCATCTCCGCCGCGATCATGCCGCCCATCGAATGACCGGCAAGGATCGGGTCTTTCAGGCCCAGCGCATCGACGACATCGAGTGTGTGCAGCGTGATGTCGAGCATGTCGCGCAGCTCGCCGCATTCCTCGCTGTCGCCATAGCCCGGCAAGAGCGGCGCATAGACGTGATACTTCTCCGCCAGCGCGGCGAGGAACGGATCCTTCGCTTCCAACCCACCTGCACCGTGCAGGAAGACCAGCGGCTGGCCGTTGCCGCCTTCGTAATAGCGGACCGGAACGTGTTGGGTTTGGATCGTTTTCAGTTCCATCTTCAGTTCCCTATTCGTCATGGCCGCCCTTGGCCGATAGCGACAGCGTATCGGCGCCATCCAACTTATTTGCGCTCGCGGACGCTCGCTTGATGGGTGGCCGGGTCAAGCCCGGCCATGACGAGTTTTTAAACATCACTCCGCCGCCATCGCTTCACGCGGCAATGAACCCGGCGTCACTTGCTTGATCGGGTGACACCAGAAGCGGCCGTCGTCGGCGTATTCGGGGAACAGGCCGCGCAGCTTCGGCATTACCTTCTCTGCGAACAGCTTGGTCGAATACATGCACTTCTCTTTCGGCATGTCGCCGACATGCATGAGGCAGAAGATGTTTCCGACATGCAGGCCCTTGATCAGATCCTCCATGCGCTGACGCACCGTCTCCGGCGAACCGGCGATGACGTGGCCGCCTTCGGTCAGTTCCTTCCAGGTGATTTCGCCCCAGCCGCGCACCGGCGCGTATTGCGACAGGGCACCGGTCTGGATCGTCTTGATCGTGCGATAGCCCGGCGCATCGGCGAAGCCCGCGAAAACATGCAGACAGCGATTGTAGAAATACGAAACGTGTTTCGAATACAGCCGCTCCGCTTCCTCATCCGTATCGGCGACGAGGATCGTCTGCGCAAAGCCCGCGCGATATGGCGACGTATCCGGCGCGTTGCGTTCGGCGACGCGCCTCCAGTAGCCGTCCATCAGCGCTTTGCCGCGGATGTAGCCGCTGAAGCTGAGGTACGAATAGGAATAGGTGTTGTCGATACAGAAGTCGTAGGTCTCGACCGAACCGCCGCCCGGAATGTGCACCGGCATCGGATTTTGAATCGGCCGCGGCCAGATGTTCACATGGCGCAGCTTGTTGTAGCGGCCGTTGAACGCGAACGGCTTCGGCTCGCTCCACGCCTTGCGAATGAGGTCGTGCGCCTCGGCATATTTCTCGCGCGTCAGCGCGGGGATCTGGCCGTAGCAGAAATTCGTGTCCATCGACGTGCCGACGGGAAAACCCGCAACCAGCCGCCCGCCCGAGATGCAATCGAGCATCGCGAATTCCTCCGCCACGCGCACCGGCGGATTGTAGAGCGCGATCGAATTGCCGAGCACGACAAGGCCCACATCCTTGGTGCGCCGCGCGAGCCCCGCCGCGATGATGTTCGGAGACGGCATGATGCCGTAGCCGTTCTGGTGGTGCTCGTTCACGCCGATGCCGTCGAAGCCCAGCGTGGACGCGTATTCCAGAAGGTCCATATAGGTGTTGTAGACCTCGTGGCTCTTCACCGGATCGAACAGCTTGGAGTCGATATCCACCCACACCGAGCGGTTCTTCTCCCGGAAGTCGTCCGGCAGATACGGCCACGGCATCAGGTTGAACCAGGTGAATTTCATCGCGCGTCTCCCGGTGTCCGGCACTTTTCGTGCTCTCGTCCGGGAAATTCTGATCGTTTGTCAGTTCGTTGGCAATTCGCCAGTCCGGGAGCTTCCGTAACGAAAGCCGCGCTTCGGCGAGCAATGTCCGAAGGATGACAGCCTGCTCATGCGCCGGGGTGCGCGCGTAATGCATCGCGCCCGCGAGCGCCGACATTTCGCGCGTGATGCGGCGAATGTCGCGAATGATGACAGATTGGGCACGCGCAGACGCGTTGCGCAGGCCATGCCTCTCGGCATTGCAATTGCCTTTGGGTGCACCGGCGCCTTTCCGGTTCCCGCTCGACGGTCCGGCAATAAAATTGTTTGCCGAAACGCCGCAGGTTTTTGCGCCCGCTTTCCGGCGGCGGATAATCGGCCTCGCGATGTGATCACAACTCTCCATGCGCGCATTCTACCACGGGTTTGGAGGTGTTCGATAAGCAATCGGAAGCGTGGATTTCCGGGCAATTGTGAGTGGTGGTAAAAGCCAACGTCCCGGTCCGAAGCCAAGCTAAGGACGATCGCGAAGACGGCGCTCGCGATGACAAGAACCAAAGTAGGCGCACCGCGTGAACGTGCAGCGTGACAGGGTTGTCGGTTTATCCATCGCCTTGTTGCTGCAGGCGGGGTTTATTGCGGTTCTTGTCCAATCGCTGCACGTCAACGTCGCGCGCAAGCTTGTGCCCCGCGAATGGATATTGCTGCTGCCGAAACTTCCCGCGCCGCCGCCGGAGAAAATCGTTCCACACATCAAGGCGCGGCCGTTGGAAGCACCGCTGCCGGCGGTGAGCATTCCGCGCGTCGAGCCTGCGCCGCAAGCAGTACCGCTGAGCGGCCTGGGCAACGCGCTGTTCGGCTGTGCGCCGCAGAACTTTTCCAATCTCTCGCCCGAGGATCAGGCGAAGTGCCGCGGCTTCGCCATGTCACCGCCCAATCCGGATACGGTTGCGGCTCTGCGCTCCCATGTCCGCGATCCGGAACAGCGCGCCGCAGAACTCGCGGCGCGCCGGGCGCCGGCGAGGGTCGACTGCACGCATGTCGAGACGGAAATCATCGACAACATCGCGCAGGACCACAAACTTTTCGTCGATCCGCTATGCGCCCTGAAGGGAATAAAACGCGCGCTCGGACGGTAAATAGCTGCGGATGCGCTCAGAACCGGCTGAGTTGACGCCGGGCACGACTTCACGTCACAACTAGCGAAATGAGAACGGCTCTCAAACCTGTGGCCCTGCAGCTCGCCCTTGTGGCGATGGTCCTGCGCGCGCTTCTGCCCGCGGGCTGGATGCCGGCCGCGATCACCAGCGCCAATGCCTCGCCGTTCGTCATCTGCACGATGGACGGGCCGCTGCATGCGCCGGGAAAACCCGCGCATGCACCCGATCAGGATCGCGCCGATCATCCCTGTGTTTTCGCCGCGGCCGCACATCTCTCGCCGCCGCTGGCCGCACCGGTTTCGCTCGCGCCTTCGAGCGCCACAGCTCCGGTTCTCTATCCACGCTCGCCTAGCGCAATCGCGGCGAGTGCGACCCACCGCCCCAACGCCGCACGCGCCCCACCCGCTTCCGTCTGAACGATCTTCGTCCGCGCGGGCTTACCCGCGCGCGTTTGCATTCGTCCAACGGGAGATTCCCCATGCTTCGTGTTTCGCTCAAGCCCGCGCTCGCTGCGCTGGCCTTCACTGCTGCTCTTCCCTCCGCCGCCTTCGCCTGTGCCTGCGGCTGTGCCATCTTCGATGTTGGCACCTCTTCGCTTCTGCCGTCCGGCCCCGGCGGTCAGTTCTTCATCGAGTATGACTTTCTGAACCAGACGACGAACTGGAGCGGCGGCCATTCAGCGCCCGGCGCGAACAACGACGACAAGAAGATCCGCTCCGACTTCTTTGTTGCCGGCGGCCAGTACATGTTCAACAACGACTGGGGCCTGATGGTCGAGGTGCCGCTGACGCATCGCGGGTTCCTCACCGCCGACAGCGGCACGCCGGAGGAATTCGACCACACCGCGTTCGGCGACATCCGCGTGATGGCAAACTACACCGGCCTGTCCAACGACATGTCGACGGGCATCATTGCCGGCCTGAAGCTTCCGACGGGCGACTCCACCTATGCGAACTTCGATTCCGATGTGGAGATCGGCTCCGGCTCGACCGATCTTCTGCTCGGCGCCTATCACACCGGCCAGATCTCGACGGATGGGAACTGGAACTACTACGCGCAGATCATGTGGCAGCATGAGATCGCGACCCAGCACGATTACACGCCCGGCAGCGAGCTCAACGGCGCGCTCGGGGTATCGTGGGCGGGCTGGACCGTCGGCAATGCGCAGATTTCGCCGCTCTTCCAGATCATCGCCTCCTATCGCGGACGCGATGGCGGTATCGGCGATCCGGACAGCACCGGCTATGCGCGTCTGCTCGTCTCGCCCGGCATCAAGGCCGATTTCGGAACATGGTCTCTCTATGCCGATATTGAGCATCCGGTGCTTCAAAGCGTGAACGGCAATCAGCTGATCGGGCCGGTGGCGGCGAAGTTCGTCACCAGCTTCAAGCTGTAGGAGGCGCGCATGTCCTATCTGATGCGCGTGCATATCCTTGCCGCGCTGGCGCTTTTGCTGGTGCCGGTTTGCGCGCTGGCGGGTGACGAGCCGCTCACCGTCAGCGGCGCGTGGTTTCGGGCGCTGCCGGGTGGATTACCGGCCGGTGGCTATTTCGAACTTCACAACGGCGGCACTGCGCCGGTCTCGTTGACCGGGGCGGAGTCGTCCGCGTGCGGAATGCTCATGCTGCACAAATCGGAGAACACCGGCGGAATGTCGAGCATGATGGACATGGAGTCCGTCGATGTGCCCGCCGGCAAGACCGTGTCGTTTGCACCGGGCGGATATCACCTGATGTGTACAAATCCGACATCGGCCATGAAGCCCGGCGGAAAGGTCGAAGTCACCCTGATTTTCGCGGGCGGGGCGAAAATCAGAACGGACTTCGCCATCAGGAACGCGGCAGGCCGTTAGAAACAGGGATTCGCGCCGCCGCGTTCCACTTCCGAGCGCGTCGGCGCGTTTCTTCCTTCGCTATTTCTTGGCTTCCATCGCCAGCGTCGCGTGATCGCGGCAGGCGCCGTAGTCACGATGGTCACGCGCGTCCTGCGCCAGCGCCATCTCGCGTTCCGCGGCGTCGGCGCGGTCCGGATTGGTCGGCGCGGTCATCGATTTCGCTTTTTCCAGAAGCTGGCGGCAATTGTCGACGTCCGGCGTGGAGTCGCGCAGCGGATCGATGTTGCCCGCGCCGCTGCCGGAGTTGTTCGGCGTCTGCCCGTTCTGCGTATAGGTCGGCACCGCCGTGGTTTGCGCAAAGGCAGGTGTCGCAAGAATGAGCGCCGCCGCGAGGGGCGCAAGTTTTGAAAATCTCATGGAACTCTCCGTGACTGTCATTGCCCCGTTGTGAAACGCGCAAGCGGTGAAAAAGGGTTCCGCCGGTTCAACTGCGATCGTCGAGCGCGTGGGCGGCGTGGCGCTCGCAGGCGAATTCGTCGCCGGCCTGATACGCGGTGCGCGCCAGTTCCATCTCGCGGCGCGCATCGAGCGCGCGGCCGAGATTCGCCGGATCCGCCATGTAATATGCGCGCTCCAGGATCTGCGCGCAGGGGCCGAGATGCTGGGTGTCCGGCTGGGTCTCGACGGGATCGACCACGGTGTAGTTGTTCTGCATCTGCATGTTGCGCGTCGCGTCGTCCGGCGGATCGGCGAGCCCTGGCGTGGCCGTCAGAAGCGCAAGCATCGCGCAGGCCGAAAGTTTCATGGCAGTCTCCCGATTGTCGTGGGGAGACAACGTGAAACCCCGCGGAAGGCTTCTTCCGGGGCTGCGTCTCTTGACCGGAATATAGTTTCAGATGAAACTATCTTGCTTTTTTCCGGAACCAAGCCATGACGCAGATCACACAGAATCTCTGGGACAACCCGATCGGCACCGCCGGTTTTGAATTCGTCGAATACACCGCGCCGGACACCGCAGCGCTTCGCAAATTCTTCGAGCAGATGGGCTTCCGCGCCGTCGGCAAGCATCGCTCGAAAGACGTGACGCTCTACCGTCAGGGCGACACGAACTTCGTCGTCAACGCCGAACCCGGCAGCCACGGCGCGCGTTTTGCGAAAGCACATGGCCCAAGCGCCTGCGCGATGGCATTCCGCGTGAAGGATGCGGCGTTCGCATACAAGAAACTTCTCGAACTCGGCGCCAAGCCGTTCGAGAACCAGGTCGGGCCGATGGAGCTAAACATTCCCGCCATCGAAGGCATTGGCGGCAGCGCGATCTATCTCGTCGATCGCTACGGCGACCACTCTATCTATGACGTCGATTTCGTGCCGACCGATCCAGGCAAAGGCTTCGCCCATGAAGGCGCGGGCCTCTCCTATATCGACCACGTCACACACAACGTCTTCCGCGGCAACATGGATCAGTGGGCGGGCTTCTATGAGAAGCTCTTCAACTTCCGCGAAATCCGCTACTTCGACATCGAGGGCAAGCTGACGGGCCTGAAGTCGCGCGCGATGACGAGCCCGGATGGCAACATCCGCATCCCGATCAACGAAAGCTCCGACGACAAGTCGCAGATCCACGAATATCTGGAAGAATACAAAGGCGAAGGCATCCAGCACATCGCCCTCGCCACCGACAAAATCTACGATGCGGTGGAAAGCCTGCGCACCACCGGCATCGACTTCCAGGATTCGCCCGACACCTATTACGAACGCCTCGACAACCGCATCAAAGGTCATGGCGAAGACGTCGACCGTCTCAAGCGCGACCGTATCCTGATGGATGGCGAGCAGGGCAACCTGCTGTTGCAGATCTTCACCAAGAACGCCATCGGCCCGATCTTCTTTGAACTCATCCAGCGCAAGGGCAATCAGGGCTTCGGCGAAGGCAATTTCAAGGCGCTGTTCGAAAGCATCGAAGCCGACCAGATCGCGCGCGGCGTGCTCAAAGATACGAGCGCCGCATGAGCAACAAAAACTGGATCGAATTCCCGCGCGTAGAAGGCCGCACCTCCCGGCAAGCGCATGCCGATCTGCCGGAAGGCACATACGAACGCGAGATCGGGCGCGATGGCTTCTTCGGCCCCGCGACGCATATTTATCACAAGCATCCGCCGACGGGCTGGAGCAACTTCGAAGGCCCGCTGGCGCCGCGTGCATTCGATGCGGTGAAAGCGGTGACCCTGCCGACTCCAGAGCCCTACAAAGGCGCGCTGCTTCTTTCCAACGCATCTTGCCGTTTCGCACTGTGGCGCGTGGAGCAGGCGATGCCGATGCTGCAGCGCAATTCCGACGGCGACGTGCTGCTGTTCATTCACGCGGGCGACGGCGATATGTTCTGTGACTTCGGCCACATGACGTATCGCGAGGGCGATTACATCATGCTGCCGCGCGGAACGATGTGGCGGCTGGAACCGAAGAGCCCGACGACATCACTGATCATCGAGGCGACGAACGGCAGCTACAAACTACCGGAGCGCGGTATCCTTGGCCCGCATGCTTTCTTCGATCCGGCGGCGCTGGACACACCCAAACTCGACGACGCGTTCAAAGCGCAGCGTGATGGTGAGTGGCAGCTTCAGGTGAAACGGCGCAACCAGATCAGCACCATCACCTATCCGTTCAATCCGCTGGACGCCGAAGGCTGGAAAGGGAATCTGTCGGTCATCAAGCTCAACTGGCGCGACATCCGCCCGGTGATGAGCCATCGCTATCACATTCCGCCGAGCGTGCATTCGACGTTTGTCGCCGACCGCTTTGTCGTCTGCACCTTCGTGCCGCGGCCGATCGAGAGCGACCCCGGCGCGCTGAAAGTGCCGTTCTATCATTCCAACGACGACTACGATGAAGTGATCTTCTATCATCAGGGCGAGTTCTTCAGCCGCGACAACATCCATCCCGGCATGGTGACGTGGCACCCGAACGGCTTCACGCACGGCCCGCATCCCAAGGCCTTCGCGGCGGGCGCCAAAGCGACCAAGACCATGACTGACGAAGTCGCGGTGATGATCGACGCGCGCGATCCACTGGAGATGAGCGCCGCCGCCGAAGCGCAGGAAGATCACGCCTACGTCAAAAGCTGGATGCCGAAGTAATGCAATCGTTGTCATTCCCGGCGAGTAGCGCATGCAACGCATGCGCTGCGAGGGAAGGGAACCCAACTTGGAAACTTGGTACCGACCAAAAAAGTTGGGTTCCCTTCCCTCGCTCGCGCTATCGCGCGCGCTCGCCGGGAATGACAGGTATTTTTGATTGGATACACACATGAAGCTCGCCTCTCTCAAATCCGGGCGCGATGGCGCGCTGGTCGTTGTGTCGCGCGATCTGACGCGCTGTGTGGCAGCAGGCCATATCGCGCCGACGCTACAGCACGCGATGGACCATTGGCACGAGGCCGCGCCGCGGCTGATGCGCGTCTACGATCTGATGAACGAAGGTCCGGTCGCGGGCGAGAAACCGTTCGATCCGAAAGACTGTGCCTCACCGCTGCCGCGCGCCTATCAATGGGCGGACGGTTCGGCTTACGTCACGCATGTCGAACTGGTGCGCAAGGCGCGCGGCGCCGAGATGCCGCCGAGCTTCTGGAGTGACCCGCTGATGTATCAGGGTGGCTCGGATTCTTTCATCGGCCCGTGCGATCCGATCCTGGCTGCCGATGAAGCCTGGGGCATCGATTTCGAGGCCGAGGTCGCCGTCATCACCGACGACGTGCCGATGGGCACGAATGCCGCGCATGCCGAGAAGCACATCAAGCTCTTGATGCTTGTGAACGACGTGTCGTTACGCAATCTGATCCCGGCGGAGCTCGCCAAGAATTTCGGCTTCTTCCAGTCCAAGCCCGCGAGCGCATTCTCACCCGTCGCGATCACGCCCGATGAACTCACCGAAGCGTGGAAGGATTCGAAGGCTCATCTGCCGTTGCGCGTGACTTACAACGGCGCCGATTTCGGCCATCCGAACGCCGGTGTCGATATGACCTTCTCGTTCGCGCAGCTGATCGAACACGCGGCGAAGACGCGCGCGCTGGTCGCGGGTTCCATCGTCGGATCGGGCACGGTGTCGAACAAGAGCGGGAATGTCGGCTCTGCATGTCTGGCCGAGAAGCGCACGCTGGAGACTATCGAAAGCGGCAAGCCGACAACGCCGTTCATGAAGTTCGGCGACCGCATCCGCATCGAGATGCTCGACCTCGACGGCAAATCGCTGTTCGGCGCCATCGATCAGCAGGTCGCGAAATATGAGTGACTTTGTCCTCTACGGCTATTTCCGCTCCTCCGCCGCGTTCCGCGCGCGCATCGCGCTCAACCTGAAAGGGATCAAGCCGGAACTGCGCTTCGTTCACCTGCTGAAAGACGGCGGTCAGCAGCACACGGCGGAATACAAGGCGCTCAATCCTCTCGAGCTGATCCCCGCGCTTGTCCATGACGACCACACCATCACGCAGTCGCTGGCGATCATAGAATATCTGGACGAGATCCACCCCGAACCGCCGCTGCTGCCGAAAGATGCCTGCGGCCGTGCGCGTGCGCGTTCGCTGGCCTACGCAATCGCGTGCGATATCCACCCCGTGAACAATCTCCGTGTCGGCCGCTTTATCAAAAGCACCTTCAAGACCGACGACGAAGTGGTGTTCGCATGGCAACGGCACTGGATCGAGATCGGGTTTAACGCGCTTGAAACGATGCTCGCGCGCGACAAGGAAACTGGCGCGTTCTGTCACGGCGATGCGCCGACCATCGCCGACATCTGCCTGATCCCGCAGATCGCCAATGCGCGGCGTGTGGATCTCGACATCGCGCGCTGGCCGACCCTCGCGCGCATCGAGGCACATGCGCTCGCGCATCCGGCTTTCGATGCCGCACTGCCGGCGAACCAGCCCGATGCGGAATAACCCGCAGGCGCGGCAGGAACTCGATCTCGACCGGTTCGTGCCTTATCGCCTGTCGGTCCTGACCAACCGCGTGTCGAGCGCCATTGCACGCCACTATTCCGAACGATTCGGCCTCTCGATTCCCGAATGGCGCGTCATGGCGGTGCTTGGGCAATCGCCGGA
>DATJUS010000123.1:0-30162 GCA_035502175.1 Rhizomicrobium sp. | reverse complement strand
AGCGCGCTGAGCAGCGGCGGCAATTTCGTCGGCGCGACGATCGCGCTGGCGAACGATCTGCATTTCAGCATCGGCCACGCTTCGCTGGCGGGGCCGCATTCCGCTTTCGATGTGCCGCTGTTCTCCTATTTGACGCGGCCCGATGATATGCGCGGCGCTCTCTACAGCGGCAATGCGACCTTCGCGAGCGCGGACTGGAATTTCTCCTCCTGGGGCGGACTGGGCCTCACCGCCTCGCACGACGTGGAACAGAACAGTCTGCTTGCGAGCGTGAACGCGTCGCGCGCCGCACTCAGCAAAGCCGCCAGCAACAGGATCGGCGCGTCGGCGCATATGGGACTTGGCGACGGCTGGGTGACGACCGTCGCCTATACGCAGGACGTTACGCAGCTCGATCTGAAACCGGTCAACAGCCTGCTGCACACCAATCTGGATACGCGGGCCTACAGCATCAGCGTCGCCAAGCACGGCATCTTCGCGGAGAATGACAGCCTCGGTCTTGCGGTCAGCCGCCCCATCGCCGATTTCGCCGGCCGGTTGAGCGTTGCGCCGCTGAACAGCAGCGATCCGCTCACAAGCCCGATCCTGCCGTTCGCGTCCAAGCCGGAAACCGATCTGGAACTGGGCTATGTCACCTCGTTCTTCAACGGTGCGCTGGCGTTGCAGGCGAACGCCTCCTATCAGATGAACGTCGAGGGCCAGAACGGCACCAACGCCCTGACCGTCCTGTCCCGCGCCAAGATCAATTTCTGAGGTCAACCCTCCCCTTGAGGGAGGGTCGAAAAATCCGTAGCCCTTCGCGAAGGATTTTTCGGGGAGGGGCGCGTGCGCCTCAACCCCTCCCCGAAATTCGCTTCGCAAATTTCGACCCTCCCTCAAGGGGAGGGTCTTTGGAGCTGAAAATGAAACTTCAGAGCTACGCAAAAGACTCGTGGATCGCGCCGGGAGATGAGCTCACATCCATCCCCTCCGCGATAACAGGCGAGACTGTTGCCGAAACCGGAACGACTGTGCGCGATTACGCCGGCATGCTCGGTCACGCGCACAACGTCGGCGGCCCTGCCCTGCGGGGGATGACGTTTCATCAGCGTGCGAAGATGCTGAAGGCACTGGCCGATGCAGTGATGGCGAAGAAGGATGCGCTCTACGAACTCTCTTACGAGACGGGCGCCACGAAATCCGACAGCTGGATCGACATCGAGGGCGGCGCAGGCACGCTCTATGCCTATTCGTCGAAAGGCCGCCGCGAACTTCCCAACGACACGATCCTGATCGAAGGCGCGGTCGAAGGCCTTTCCAAGCGCGGCACCTTCGTGGGCCAGCATGTGCTGACCTCGCGCCAGGGCGCAGCGGTGCACATCAACGCGTTCAACTTCCCGGTCTGGGGGATGTTGGAGAAGCTTGGCCCCACGTTGCTCGCCGGCGTGCCTGCGATCGTGAAGCCCGCGACCGCGACCGCGTATCTCACTGAGGCCGCATTCCGCGTGATGATCGAGGCGAATGTTCTGCCCAAAGGCGCGTTGCAGCTCATCATCGGCCCCACCGGCGATCTGTTCGATCATCTGACGGGGCAGGATGTCGTGTCGTTCACCGGCTCCGCCGATACCGCCGAGAAACTGCAGCGCCATCCCATCATCGCGCGCGAGAGCGTGCGCTTCATCGCGGAACGTGACTCGCTGAACGCTGCGGTGCTCGGCCCTGATGCCGCGCAGGGCACGCCGGAGTTCGATCTGTTTATCAAGGAGGTCGTGCGCGAGATGACGACGAAGGCGGGGCAGAAATGCACCGCCATCCGCCGCGCGTTTGTGCCCGCCGCTGTGATCGATGCTGCTGAAGCTGCGCTCAAGACCGCGCTCGGTGAGATCACCGTCGGCGATCCGCGGGCCGAGACGACGAAGATGGGCGCGCTGGTCTCCACCGCGCAGCGCGACGACGTTCGCGCAAAGATCAAAACGCTGTCAGCTGAAGCGCGCATCGTCGTGGGCGACCCGGATAAAGCGAGCGGCAACGGCGCGTTCCTGTCACCGGTGCTTCTACGCTGTGACGCGCCGGGCAAGGCGAACCGCGTGCACGACACCGAACCGTTCGGTCCCGTGGCAACCTTGATGCCCTATTCCGACATCAACGACGCCGTCGCGCTCGTCAATCGCGGACAAGGTTCGCTGGTGATGTCGCTCTATACTTACGATCCCAACGTCGCGCGCGCCGTGCTGACGGGATCAGGCGCATTCCACGGACGCCTGTTCATTCTCGACCGCGATTGCGCGAAGGAGAGTACCGGCCACGGCTCGCCCCTGCCCGCGCTGATCCATGGCGGCCCCGGGCGTGCGGGCGGCGGCGAGGAGATGGGCGGCCTGCACGGCGTGATGCATTACATGCAGCGCACCGCACTTCAGGGCAGCCCGCGCATGCTGAGCGGCGTGACGCATGACTGGATGCGCGGCGCGCCGGAGGACCGCACGCCGCCGCATCCGTTCCGCCTGAAGCTCGGCGAGCTCGAACCGGGCAAGACGCTGATCACCGCGTCGCGGACCATCACGCTCGACGACATCGAGCACTTCGCGCATTTCACCGGCGACACGTTCTATGCGCACATGGATGAGGAGGCGGCGAAGGCCAATCCCCTGTTTGGCGGGCGCGTCGCGCATGGCTATCTGCTACTTTCCTTCGCAGCGGGATTGTTCGTCGATCCGGCGCCCGGCCCGGTGCTCGCCAATTACGGTCTCGACAATCTGCGCTTCACCAAGCCCGTAAAACCCGGCGACACGATCACCGTACAACTCACCGCCAAATCGAAATCGCAGCGCAATGAAACCTACGGCGAAGTGCGCTGGCAGGTCGTCATCACCAACCAGAACAATGAGCTCTGCGCGACGTATGAATTGCTGACGATGAACGCGGTCTGATGCTCCCCGCTTTGACCTCGCGCGCCGAGCTGGAAGCCGAACAGCTCAAGCGGCTGAAATGGTCGATTGCGCATGCCTACAACAACGTGCCGCACTATCGCGCGAAGTGCGAGGCGGCCGGCGTTACGCCCGACGATGTGCGCTCGCATGCCGACCTCGCGCGCTTCCCGTTCACGCTGAAGAGCGATTTCCGCAAGACCTATCCGTTCGGCATGTTCGCCGCGCCGCGCGAGGAATGTGTGCGGCTGCACGCTTCGTCGGGCACAAGCGGCACCCCGACCGTAGTCGGCTACACGCGGGCCGACATCGATCTCTGGAAGACGCTGATCGCACGCTGCATTCTGGTGGCCGGCGGCAAACAGGGCGATATGCTTCACAACGCGTATGGCTATGGCCTTTTCACAGGCGGTCTTGGTCTGCATGGCGGCGCGGAGAAACTCGGATGCACGGTGGTGCCCGCCAGCGGCGGCCAGACAGAACGCCAGGTTCAGCTCATCCGCGATCTGAAACCCCGCATCATCTGTGCGACGCCCTCTTATATGCTCGCGCTTGCCGAAGCGCTCGAACGCGCCGGCATCGATCCGCGCCAGACATCGCTTGAGATCGGCATCCACGGCGCCGAACCGTGGAGTGAAGAAATGCGCGGCGAAATCGAACGCCGCTTCGGTATCGCGGCGCTCGATATCTATGGACTGTCTGAGGTGCTTGGCCCCGGCGTCGCACAGGAGCGCGCCGATGCGCGTGGCGCGCTGACAGTCTGGGAGGATGCGTTCTATCCCGAAATCATCGACCCCGAAGCGGGAACGCCCCTACCCGATGGCGAGGAAGGCGAGTTGGCCTTCACGTCCCTGTCAAAGGAGGCCGTGCCCCTCATCCGCTATCGCACGGGTGACCTGTCACGGCTGACGGCGCCTGTCGGCGATATTCCGATGCGGCGGATGGATCGCATACTGGGCCGCAGCGATGACATGCTGATCGTCCGCGGCGTGAACATCTTCCCGCGCCAGATTGAGGAACTGATCATTTCGGAGCCGAGCCTCACCGCCCATTACCGCATCGATGTGCGCCGCGACGGCTCAATGGATAAGCTTTTCGTGACCTGCGAGGCATCGACAGATGACGCGACACTGCATAACCGCGCGCGCGCAGAAGTCTCCAGGCACATGAAATCGAAATACGGACTGACCGCTGAAATCGTGATCGCTGCGCCGGGCTCGCTGCCGCGCTCCGAAGGCAAGGCGAAACGTGTGTTCGACCATCGCAGGGAAAAGCCATGAAACTGGCCTACGATCACGGTGGCGACGGCGAGCGGTTACTAGTCCTGCTCCACGGCCTCGGCGCGACGCGGCATGTGTGGAGGCCGATGCAGGCGCAGGGGCGATGGAATGGCCGCTGGATCGCTCCCGACCTGCGCGGTCACGGCGCCTCACCGCATGCCAGCGACTACAGCCTCGCCGCACACGCCGGTGATATCGGCGAACTCGTCAACGCCCATGCGCAATCGAATGATATCATCGTTCTCGGACACTCGATGGGCGGCGCCGTCGCGCTGGAGCTTGCATCGGGTGAGTATGGTTTCAGGCCGAAGCAGGTCTTCGGTGTCGGCATAAAGGTCTCGTGGAACGACAGCGAACTTGCCGGCATGCATAAGATGGCGACGATGGCGGTGAAATTATTTCCGACAAAGGAAGAAGCCATTACGCGCTATCTAAGGGTCTCCGGGCTCCATGGATTGATCGCGCCGGACTCTGATGATGCGAGCGCCGGTGTTGCGCAGACTGTTGAAGGCTGGCGGCTGGCTTACGATCCGGCGACTGCATCCGTGGGCGCACCGCCCATGGAGGCCCTGCTCTCTGCGGCGCGCGCGCCGATCCACCTCGCGCGTGGCGCGACCGACCACATGGTCTCTCATGAGCAGCTCGCGATTTACGACGCGAACGCGCGCGATCTGCCGGGCGGCCACAATGTGATGGTCGAGAACCCGTCTGCCGTCTGGGACTGGATGACGTGACGCGCGAACTGGCGGACCGTTTCGATCTGCGCAATCTGCCGCCGGATTTCTACGACGACCCGTTCCGGTACTACCGCGCGCTTCGCGAACACGCGCCGGTCAAGCGTGTGCCCGACGGCACCGTATTCCTCACGCGCTATGCCGACGTGCTCAACGTCTATCAGGACACTGCCGCGTTCAGCTCCGACAAAAAGCGCGAGTTCGCGCCGAAATATGGCGAAGCCTCAAGCCTGTTCCGACATCACACCACCAGCCTCGTCTTCAACGACGCGCCCTATCACACCCGCGTGCGCCGCTCGATCAAGGGCGCGCTGATCCCACGCGCATTGGCGCCGCTGGAGCCGAAACTGGAAACGCTGGTCGCACGGCTTCTGGACCGCGCCGAAGACGCAGGCCGGATGGACGCGATTTCCGATTTCGCCGCCGCGATCCCGGTGGAGGTCATTGGCGACCTGCTCGCCATCCCGAACGAAGACCGCGCGCCCTTGCGCGGCTGGTCACTCGCGATCCTCGGCGCGCTGGAGCCGGTGTTGTCACCGGAAGCAAAAGCCGCCGGCGAGGATGCCCTGAACAGCTTTCACGAATACCTTTCCGTTCTGATTGCGGACCGCCGCAAGAAGCCCGGCGATCCGGATCACGACGTCCTCACCCGCCTGATCCAGAGCGATGGCGAGCCGTTGAGCGCCATCGAACTCGCGGAGAACTGCGTCTTCTTGCTCAACGCGGGGCATGAGACGACGACCAACCTGATCGGCAATGCCATCGAGCTGTTCATCCGATTTCCGAGTAGTCGTGCACAACTCATTGCAAACCCAGAGCTTCTACGAACGGCCGTCGAGGAGGTGCTGCGCTATGAGAGCTCGAACCAACTCGGCAACCGCCTCACGACGCGCGACGTGCTGATCGGTGATGAAGCTGTCGCGGCGGGGACCTTTGTCACGCTCTGCATCGGCGCGGCCAATCGCGATCCAACGGCGTTCGAGCATGCGGAAGATTTCGACATTACACGCAACCCGAACCGGCACCTGGCTTTTGCCGCCGGTGCGCATCAGTGCGCCGGCATGAACCTCGCACGGATGGAGGCGCGGATCGCCCTCTCTGCGTTCCTGAAGCGGTTTCCGGGTTATGCCCTATACAGCGAACCCGCACGCAGCCGCCGTGCCCGGTTCCGCGGCTTCACGGCGATGCCGCTCAGGCTTCGCTAGGCCAGCTTTCCAGGGTTTCGACAAACCTCGTCAGCCAGGCGTTGGTCTGGAACGCGTCGATCACACGGTGGTCGATGGTAAGCGTCACGTAACACATCGGGCGGATTACTATCTGGTCGGCGCGCACGACCGCGCGCTTCTCGAGCTTGCCGACGCCCAGGATCGCCGATTGCGGCTGGTTGATGATGATCGGCGTCGCCACCAGCGAACCCGACACACCGTGATTGGAGATGGAGAACGTGCCACCGCGCACATCGTCCTGCGTGAGTTTACCGTTGCGCGCCCGTTCGGTGACGTCGGTCAGCGCCTTCGCGATTTCCAGCAGCGAAAGTGTCTGCGCACGATTGATCACGGGCACGATCAGGCCCTTCTCGCCTAGCGCGGTGCCGATGCCGATGTTCACGTCGTCATAGATGTCGATGCGGTCGTCGTACCAGCGACCGTTGACGGCCGGTGCCGTTTTCATCGCGGCGACCGAGGCCATCACGAAATACGGCGTGTAGGTCAAGTTCGCGCCTTCGCGCGCGAAAGCCTCCTTGTTCGCGGCGCGGTGCGCGGCGATGGCGCTGAAATCGGCTTCGAACACGGCGGTGACGTGCGGCGCGACGTTCACCGAATGCGTGAGATGTTCGGCAATGCGTTTGCGCATCGTGTCATGTGGTACTCGCGTGATGCCGGCGACCGGCGCTTTGGCGCGGCGGTCCAGTTCCGCCTGGATGTCCTCGCGCGTCAGACGTGCGCCGCTGATCGGCACGTCACGCAGATCGAGATTGTTGTCGCTGAGCATCTTGCGGATGCCTGGCGGTAGCGACGCGGCATCGCTCACAGGCTTTGCGCTTGGCGTTGCGGCTTTCGGCGCAGCAATGCCAGCGCCCTGCGCCATCGCCTTTTCGGTCGACGTCGTAGCAGCACCTTCCGCCGTGACGCGGCCGAGCACGGTGCCGGGCTCGACTTCGGCACCCTCTTCGATCAGGATTTCAGACAGCGTGCCCGCAGAGGTCGCCGCGATCTCGACGGCGACTTTGTCGGTTTCCAGTTCCACCACCGGGTCGTCGACGCGCACGGCATCGCCGATCTTTTTCAGCCATGTCTTGACGACGGCCTTGGTGCCTTCCTGCTCGGTGGGAACGATGATGTCGGTCATGTGGATAGTTCCGGCTTTGCTCGATGTTAAAACTATACCGTCATGGCCGGGCTTGTCCCGGCCATCCATATTCCAGAGTCAGTGAGATTCCTGTGAGGCTTCTGGAAAATGGATGGCCGCCACGAGGGCGGCCATGACGAAAGAAGGAGTCGGAGAAAACAGACTAGAATCCGATGAGTTCGTTGATCTTCGCGCGAATGCCTTCGACCGATGGCAGCGCCCATTCCATCAGGGCAGGATTATGTGGGCTCGGGATGTCCGGCATCGCGAGGCGCGAGACCGGCGCGTCGAGGTCGAGGAAGCACTCCTGCGCCACGACGGCGGCGATCTCCGCGCCGAAGCCCGCGCTCATCAGGTCTTCGTGCACGATCAGGCAGCGGCGCGTGCGTTTCACCGACGCCAGAACCGTCTCGCGATCCCACGGCATCAGCGTGCGCAGATCGATGATCTCGACGGACGCATCTTCTGCGGCCTGTTCGGCACGCTCGACCATCGCGCCCCACGTGACGATGGTGAGGTCGCTGCCCTCGCGCACAATCCGTGCCTTGCCGAACGGCAACACGAAATCGTCGCCCGGATAAGGCCGCCGCGCCGACGTCGCGTCGAGCATCGCGCGATGTTCGAAGAAGATCACGGGATCGTTGCCGCGCAAGCTCGCGCGCAGCAGGCCGACGGCATCTTCGGCATTCGACGGCACCGCGACTTTCCAGCCCGGCGAATGCACGAACTGCACCTCGTTGGTCTGGCTGTGCCACGGATCGCCGCATTTGAAGAAGCCGATGGGCATGCGCACGACCATCGGCGCCGCGAAACGATTGTTGGTGCGCCAGCGCATCGTGCCGCAATCGTTGAGCTGCTCGGTCGCGGGATCGGCATATTTGCGGAACTGGATCTCCGGCACCGGCATCAGGCCCGACATCGCCATGCCGACGGCGCGGCCGATGATGCCCTCCTCCGACAGCGATGTGTCGAACACGCGGTCGATGCCGAACTTCTCCTGAAGGCCGAGCGTCACGGCATGCACGCCGCCCTTGGGCCCGATATCCTCGCCGAAAATCAGCACGCGCGGATTGACGGTGAGCTCATGATCCAGCGTGCGGCGGATGGCGGTGACCATATTGATGCGTTGGCCTTCGGGTGAAGGTTCTTCGCTGGATGCGGGCGCGCGATAACCCGCATTCCACTGACCGCCCTTCACCTGCATCTCGTCTTCGTAGAAGACGTTGATGGTCGTGCGTTCGACATCGGTGACGGGACGCGCTTCGGCTGTGACACGCGCGGCGTCGGCGGCGGCTTGCGCATCGGCGCCGATACGATCCCACTCAGCCTCGTTCACTTGCGAGGCGATATGCGCGCGCAGCTTGGGCAGCGGATCGCGCGCCCATTCGGATTTCACGAACTCTTCCGACTTGTAGGTCTGTGTATCCTGAAACGAGTGGCCTTCGAGGCGCGGCACCGTGAGGCGCAGGAGAACCGGCGCACGCTGATTGCGCGCAAACGAAACCGCCTCGTCGATCAATGCGGCGGCTTCGACCGGATCGGTGCCGTCGCCTGCGAGGACCTTCAGCCCTTTGAAGCCGGAGAGATTGGCCGCGATGTTCGCGCCCGGCGTCTGATAGGTCGATGGCGTGGAGATGCCGTAGCCGTTGTCCTCGATGTAGAACAGCATTGGCAGCTTCAGCGTCGTGGCCATGGTGAGCGCGGACCAGAATCCGTTGGTTGCGACCGAGCCGTCGCCGCCGAGCGCGACCGAGATCGCGTCGCCGCAATCTTTCTCCTTTAAAACCTTCGCGCGGTATTCGAGCGCCTGCGCCCAACCGGCCGTCGGCGTGTATTGCGCGCCGACGCCGCCGCACATCGGCAACGCGGAACATCCGTTTGGATTGGGATAGTTGAACACCGCGCCGATATCGCGGCCGTCGGAATAGCCGCCTGCCCGCGCCATCGAAGAACCCAGCGCATCGGCAGGATCGACGCCGAGCGCCAACAGAACCGGCCGCGAGCGGTAGTAGCCGCAAATCGCATCCTGCGGATGCGTGAGCTGCAAGCCCAACAGGATCTGCGCCATGTCGTGGCCCCGCGCGGAGAACTGGTAGAAAATCTTGCGCTCGGGCACGAGCGTCTTCTCTTCCATCTCGTCCAGTGCGCGCGACAGATGCAGCAGGTGCGCAACGCGCTTCCAGTCCGGCGCGGAATTGGACCTGTTCACCAAGTCGCCGGATGGGTTCGAAGCGGGTGCAGACATAGATGGCCTTGGCGCCGGGGGTGCGTTATTAATAAACCGATTGGCCGGTCAATTATCAACCGAATTCAGGCACACGATGTATCCCATGCCGCGACGTTCCGCGCACCTCTTTTGCAGAGCCTGACGCATGGCCCGCACGCAAGCCGCTGATTATGAGGAACGCCGCGAGAGCATCGTGGAAAAAGCGGCGGAGCTTTATGCCGAACGCGGGTTCCTTGGCGCGTCGCTCAGCGATCTTGCGCAGGTCTGCGGCGTCTCAAAGTCGCTCATCTACCACTACTACCCGTCGAAGGAAGACATTCTGTTCGACGTGATGCACTCCCATGTCGCAACGTTGCTAACCGCGACCGAGGCCGTCGCCGCGCGAAGTCTCGCGCCGAAAGACTCCCTGCGCGCGATCACGATGGAATTCATGAAGCACTATGTCGGCGCAGCAGCTCGGCAGAAGGTGCTGCTCAACGAACTCAATCACCTGCCGAAGGATCGCCGCGCGATCATCGTGGACATCCAGCATAAGCTTATCGATTTCATGCAGGACATTCTCGCCAAGCTGCGCCCCGATCTGGGCGGTCGCGCACCCCTCCGCCGCCCGGCCGCGATGCTCTATTTCGGCATGATCAACTGGACGCACACCTGGATGGACGCGTCCGGTCAAGCCAAACCGGCGAAAATCGCCGAACTGGCCGCCAATATCTTCCTCGACGGCGTTCTCGATGCGGATATGCCGTGACAATCGCCGAGAATGAAGGCAACCATCCTTGCTCTTTGACGAGTGTGCCCTGTGCTCCTTCTGATCGATAACTACGACAGCTTCACGTACAACCTGTTCCACTATCTGGGGCAGTTGGGCGCCCATGTCGTTGTCAAGCGCAATGACGAGCTGAGTGCCGAAGAAGCGCTCGCGATGCGTCCGGAAGCGGTCGTGCTATCGCCAGGCCCGTGCACGCCGAATGAAGCGGGCATCTGTCTCTCGCTGATCGAAAAGGCGAACGGCAATGTCCCGATCCTCGGTGTGTGCCTTGGTCATCAGTCCATAGGACAGATTTATGGCGGCAAGATCGTGCGTGCGCCGGAGCCGATGCATGGGAAGGTCTCGCGCATCCATCACACCGGCAAGAGCGTGTTCCGCGGCCTCAACAATGATTTCCAGGCCACTCGCTATCACTCCCTGACCATCGCGCCGGAGAGCATGCCGGCCGCGCTCGAAATCACCGCGACCAGCGACGACGGGGTCATTCAAGGCGTGATGCACAAGATGCATCCGGTGCACGGCGTACAGTTCCACCCAGAAAGCATCGCATCCGAAAACGGCCATGCCCTGCTCCAGAACTTCCTAACCATCGCCAAAGAGTTCTCCCGCGTGCCGGCATGAACCGCGTTGAATTCTTCCCGTTGCTGGAAATCGTGCTGCGCGGTTCGGCGTTGAGCGAGGCGCAGTCCATCGAGGCATTCGACGCGATCTTTGCCGGAAACGTCCGCGAAGACGATCTGGCGGATTTTCTCCTCGCGCTGGCCGAACGCCAGCCGACCGTCGCGGAAATAAGCGGCGCCGCGAAATCCATGCGCGCCAACATGTATTCCATCGAAGCGCCACCCGGCACGATCGATCTCTGCGGTACGGGCGGCGACGGGCACAACACGTTGAACATCTCCACCGCCGTATCGTTCGTTGTCGCGGGCGCAGGCGTGCCTGTGGCCAAACACGGCAACCGCAGCGCCAGTTCACGCTCCGGTGCGGCCGACGTGCTCGAGGCGCTCGGCGTGAAGATAGAATTGTCGCCGGAACGGGCGCAGCGATGTCTTAAGGAAGCGGGTTCATGCTTTCTGTTCGCGCGCGCGTATCACCCGGCGATGCGTCACGTTGCGACGGTGCGGCGCCAACTGGGCGTGCGCACGATCTTCAATCTGCTCGGTCCGCTCTCTAACCCGGCACGTGTGAAGCGGCAATTGCTCGGCGTCTATGCGCGCGAATGGATCGAGCCAATGGCGGAAGTTCTTGCCGCCCTCGGCACAGAAAGCGCATGGGTCGTACACGGCTCCGATGGTCTGGATGAGATGACGACAACGGGCGTGACCTACATTGCGGCACTCGATAAGGGCAACGTCCAGCTGTTCGACTTCGACGAAGTGCCGCGCAAGGCAACGCTCACCGATCTCAAGGGCGGCGACGCGCAACACAATGCTGGCGCCATCAAAGACCTGCTCGACGGTGAGGATGGCCCATTTCGCGATATCGTTGCGCTCAATGCAGCCGCAGCGTTGGTTGTGGCCGGTAAAGCCGAAAGCCTTGCGCACGGTTTCCAGATGGCGGAGATGTCCATCGACTCCGGCGCAGCGCTGGCACGTCTCGAACGCCTGATTGAAGTCTCAAACGCATGACCATTCTCGATGACATCGCCAAATACAAGCGCGAAGAGGTCGTCGCCGCGAAAGCGCGCATCTCCGACGATGTGCTCGACGAAAAGGCTTGGACGGTGTCGCCACCACGCGGCTTCCGCGCCGCGCTGGAGCGCGCGCGCGGCGAAGAGCGCTACGGCCTGATCGCGGAGATCAAGAAGGCGAGCCCGTCGAAGGGGCTCATCCGCGCCGATTTCGATCCGCCATCGTTGGCGCAAGCCTATGAAGCCGGAGGCGCATCGTGTCTTTCGGTGCTGACCGACGCCCCGTCGTTTCAAGGCGCGCCGGAATTTCTCACAGCTGCACGCGAGGCGACCCGCCTGCCCGCCCTGCGCAAGGACTTCATGCTCGATCCCTATCAGGTGACCGAGGCGCGCGCCTGGGGCGCGGATTGCATCCTGCTCATCATGGCGATGCTGGACGACGAGATGGCGAAGGATCTGTTCTCCCTCGCCCGCGACTATCACGCGATGGACGTGCTGGTCGAAGTCCATAACGAGGACGAACTCGTCCGCGCCATCGCGCTCGAGGCCGACATGATCGGCATCAACAACCGCGACCTGAACACGTTCGTGACCGACACCGCGGTCACGCTTAAACTCGCGCCATTCATCCCGGAAGGGACCCTCGTCGTTGCCGAAAGCGGCCTGTCCACGCCCGACGACCTGAAACGTCTGGCCGACAAGGGCGTTACCACTTTCCTGATCGGCGAAAGCCTGATGCGTAGGGCCGATGTCGCAGCCGCGACGCGGGCTTTGATTGGCGGTAAACTGCATTCATGAAGAAGCTCAGCCATCTGGACAGCCAGGGCGCCGCCCGCATGGTGGATGTGTCGGACAAGGCTGTGACGGATCGCGAGGCAACCGCCGAAGCCGTCA
Source organism: Rhizomicrobium sp. (assembly GCA_035502175.1). Taxonomy (GTDB): domain Bacteria; phylum Pseudomonadota; class Alphaproteobacteria; order Micropepsales; family Micropepsaceae; genus Rhizomicrobium. The sequence continues at coordinate 17,376 of DATJUS010000123.1, read as the reverse complement.
TCGTGCTGTCGCCGGATGCCTATGCCGCCGCGAAAGATGGCAACGGCCCAAAAGGCGATGTACTCGGCCCTGCCCGCATCGCCGGCATCATGGCGGCCAAGAAAACGCCGGAGCTGATCCCGCTTTGTCACCAACTCGCGTTGACAAAAGTCGATGTCGATTTCGAGTGGCTGGATGAGCGCCATGCACTCAGCATCAAAAGCACGGTCAAAACCAATGCGCAGACCGGCGTAGAAATGGAAGCGCTCGTCGCGGCGTCCATCGCCGCCCTCACCGTCTACGACATGACCAAAGCCATCGACAAAGGCGCGGTGATCGAAAGCGTAAAGCTGCTCGCCAAATCCGGTGGCAAAAGCGGCGACTATGCGCCGCCTGCGCAGAAAATCTTCAAAGCCATGCCGACGGCGGCGCGCGCCAAACCGAAGGTGATCATGAACGAGGTCGCGGCGCCGCGCCCCGGCCCGCTCGCACAACGCGACGCGTTCCGTGAGTTCATGGCGGCGAACCGATTGCGCCCGACGACATGGGCAAGAGACGCAGGCGTTCCCGCGGCGCAAATCCTCGCCTACCTCACCGGCCAGACGCGTTCACTGTCACCCGAAACCGCAAAGAAGCTTGCACGCGCGGCAAAGGTCAAAGTCGAGGATATGTTCCGGTGATCTCTGTCGATGAAGCGATTGCGCGCGTAACAGCGCTGCTCAAACCCGTCGGCAGTGAGACCGTTTCGATTGATCAGGCGTTCGGACGCGTTCTCGCCGAAGACGCCAAAGCACGCGTGATGCAACCACCCTCGCCGGTATCGGCGATGGATGGCTACGCGGTGCGCAGCACCGATGTTGCTTCTCCGCCAACAACTTTGCTGGTCGTCGGCACCTCGCCAGCCGGCCATCCTTATGGAAAGCCGCTGGCGCAGGGCGAAGCGGTTCGCATCTTCACCGGTGGTGTCGTGCCGGAAGGTGCAGACGGCATCGTCATTCAGGAAGACGCCGCTGCTGACGGCGACAGCGTGACGCTTAACGTCGCTGCCAAACTGGGCAAGCACATCCGCGCGCCGGGCCTCGATTTTAAAGTGGACGATATTTTGGCGCATGCCGGACGCCGCCTGACGGCACGCGACGTCTCGCTGCTCGCGGCGGGTGATCTCGCGCAGGTCAGCGTGCGCCGCAGACCGCGCATCGCTCTCGCGGCGACCGGGGATGAACTCTCGCGCCCTGGCGAACCACGCGGTGCAGGCGGCATCGTCGCTTCGTCCGGATATGCATTGCGTCCGATGATCGAGGCCTGGGGCGGCGGCGTCATCGATCTGGGCATCCTTCCGGACTCCGTCGACGCTATTGCAGCAATCTCGGAGAACGCGGCAGATGCCGATCTGATCGTCACGCTCGGTGGCGCATCGGTGGGCGATCACGATCTCATTCAGCAGGCGCTTGGTCCCAAAGGTTTCGCGCTCGACTTCTGGAAGATCGCGATGCGACCGGGCAAGCCGCTGATTTTCGGTCATCTCAAAGAGACTCCGCTTCTGGGGTTACCGGGCAATCCGGTTTCGACATTCGTTTGTGCGGTTCTGTTCGTCCGCACTGCGATTGCTACGCTACTCGGCACCGAGACAGCGACACCATTGGTTTCCGCAAAACTTACCCACTCTCTACCGGAGAACGATAAACGTCAGGACTACATGCGCGCGCAACTGATCCTACGCGGTGGCGAATATTGGGCGGATGTGTATCCGCTTCAGGACTCATCCATGCTCGGCACGCTGGCAGCCGCCAATGCCCTCGTCGTTCGCGCGCCGGACGCACCCGCTCTCGAGGGCGGCGAGTATGTCGACGTGGTCCCGCTCGACGGCTTGTAGGAAATCCCAGATTTTGTGCGTTGACGGGTTCTGAGAACTAAAGTAGAACGATTCTCCATGTTTCGGATTTGTTCGCCACATGGCGCCAAGGGAGATATGGAACCGTGTTGACCAAGAAGCAGTACGAACTCCTCATGTTCATCCATGAGCGGGTTCGTGAGACCGGTGTGCCGCCCTCCTTCGACGAGATGAAGGACGCGCTGGACCTGAAGTCCAAATCGGGCATCCACCGCCTGATCACGGCGCTCGAGGAGCGTGGATTCCTCCGCCGTATCGAGAAGCGTGCTCGCGCGCTGGAGATCGTGAAGCTGCCGGAGAATGTCTCCGACACGCTCCGCCCCGCGACGACGCGCAGCCAAGTGCAGCGCATGAATCCCGCGGGCGCCCGCCACAGCCGCCCTGAGGCGCGGGGATCATCCTCCTCCGATGCCCGAATTGCTGGAAGCCCGCGTCGCGCGGGTGGCGAGAGCGAAGGCTCCGTCAACGTGCCGATGGTCGGCCGCATCGCCGCCGGTACGCCGATCGAGGCGTTGCAGAACAAGGTTTCCGAGGTGCCGGTGCCGATGGGCATGCTCGGCCGCGGCGATCACTACGCGCTCGAAGTGACCGGCGACTCGATGATCAACGCCGGCATTCTCGATGGCGACACGGTCATCATCCAGGAAGCCGACACTGCGCAGACTGGCGAGATCGTCGTCGCACTCGTCGATGAAGCGGAAGCAACCTTGAAGCGCCTGCGCCGCCGCGGTGATTCCATCGCTCTCGAAGCCGCCAACCCAGCCTATGAGACACGCCTCTACGGTGCGGACCGCGTGCGCGTTCAGGGCAAGCTGGTCGGCTTGATCCGCCGGTACTGAGAATATTTTCGAGGTGCGCGCGGTTGACGGCTCCACGGCCTTTGACCGCGCGCGCCTTCGACAGTCTCCACACGCATTTCCTTCCCAAACCAGATCGCATAGCCGCCCGCGCGCGCGACATTGAACTTGTCGATGACGAGTTTGGGCTGCGTACAGGACCGGCTGGCCGGCACCGCACTCAACACAATGGTCGCGTTTGCACAGTCCTCGTCCAGCGCATCGACGCGTTGAACCGCCGCGACCACCATGCCGCGCCTGCCTTTCGCGATGCAGCCATAGCCATCACAACTCACCCCGTCCTTGCGCGTCGCAATGGCGGCATCGGAATCGCGCCCGTCGCCGTCCCGCTTCAGCCATTCATCCGCTGAGTAGTCATCGCTCGCCTTGCGCATCAGACGCAGCACGCCGTCCGGGCCACGCACGGCGACCGTCGCACCATCCCTCGCGACAAGGATGTCGGGCCCGCGCGTCGTCAGCGCAAGCACGAAGCCGCCCGCCATCGCTATCAGGCCGAACCACCGCCAGCTTCGTCTCCACAGCACCGTCCACAATCCGCCGAGCGACAGCACGATCAGCGCACTCACCGGCCACGCGGAGACCGTCGAGATCGCGCCCGGCAGCCCGGACACGAACCGCCCAACCGAGAGCATGACCTCGATACCCCATCCCATCACCTTGAGCGGCCATGCCTCGAGGTGAAAGGGCATCGCGATGACAGAGATCGCGGCGGCCGGCATGGTTACAAAACCCATCACCGGCATGGCGAGCAGATTGCCAAGCACGGCATAATGCGTCGCGCGGTCGAAATGGAAGATCGCATAGGGCGCGGTCGTGACGCTGCCGACAAAACTCGTGATCGCGATGCCGCGCATATAGCGGCGAATATTTTCGAAGGCGCGGGGGCCGTCGTGGAGCCGGTGCGCGGCTTCCCATTCCGCGACGGCGACGAGCCCGGCAACGGCTGCAAACGACATCTGAAAGCCGGGTTCGAGAAGGCTTTCCGGCCGCAGCAACAGAATGACAAAAGCTGCAAGGGCTACAGAGCGCATCGACAGCGCCGGCCGATCCATCAGGATCGCGATCAGCATCGTTGCCAGCATGATGTAGGCGCGTGTCGCCGGCGTCGCGGCGCCACTGACGATCAGATAGAACGTCGCGCCGCCGAGTGCCGCGATCGCCGCCCATTTCTTGATGGGATAATTGAGCGCAACCGGAGGGATCGCAGCGAGAACGGCGCGCACGACCCAGAACAATCCGAGCCCCACCAGCGCCATGTGCAGTCCCGCGATCGCAAGCACGTGCGCAAGACCCGCATCGCGCAACGCGGCCTCATCCTCGTCGGAGATGGAGCCGCGGTCGCCTGTGATCAGCGCCGAAGCAATGCCGCCAGTGCTTCCGGGGAGCGCCGCCTGAATACGTGCGGTCATGCGCCAGCGCAGGCGCGCGATGGCGCCGGATACTCGCTCGACAGTGGTCTCAGACCGCGAGGGTGGGATCGCTTTCACGTGGCCATAGGAATAGCCGACGCCGCCGATACGATCGAAGAACGCCGCACGGCCAAAGTCGTATCCACCGGGCGCAGCCGGTCCCGGTGGCGGCATCAGCATCGCGGTCGTATGAATCCAGTTGTCGGGGACGACATCGCCGGCTTTGGCGCGGATCGAAATGCGCACCCGCCAAGGCGTCGTCCCGGGTTTGAAACGCTTTGACTGGAGAGCGCCCATGACAATGCGCAGCCCCTTTCCATGGACCTGGACGCTTTCAACACGGCCGTCGAGAGGGATTGGCCCCAAATTGCGCTGCAGGACGGGTGCCGCAACCGACACCTCGCGCCATTTCGCGTAAGAAAATCCCATCGAGATGATGACGAGCGCGACTAGAAGTATGCGTATTGTTGTCCGCGCGGTACGGCCTGCGAGAATCGCGCCGGCGACTGCGGCAACACCGACGCCAATCCCGATCTCTGCAGATGGCTCCACCGGCAGCGCGAAATAGATCCCTATGCCCGTGCCGAGTCCCACCGGCAGCCACAGCGGCCAGCGCTCGCGCTCCGCCGCCGCATGATCGCGCCAGGCGCGCAGGACCGTCGCCGGCCAGGCGCGAACATCCGGCGCCTCCCACACCCGGGATCGAAAGGTCGTAAGCGGCCCTACCACCATGGAAAACGGCCTGCTAGAAGCCTCGCCTGCAACACAACACCGCCCAACGCCGGTATCAGATTTCTACCATGAATGGAAACAAGAAGCCTGTCCTCCGTTTCGCGCCCTCGCCCACGGGCATGCTGCACATCGGCGGCGCGCGCACGGCGCTGTTCAACTGGCTCTATGCCCGCCACACCGGCGGCACGTTCCTTCTGCGCATCGAGGACACCGACCGCGAACGCTCCACTCCGGAAGCCGTCGCGGCGATCCTGAACGGGTTGGAGTGGCTCGGGCTCGATTGGGATGGACAGACCGTCTACCAGTTCGCGCGCGCCGGACGTCACCGCGAGATTGCCGAGCAACTGCTCGCAGAAGGCAAGGCGTACAAGTGCTTCGCGACTGCGCAGGAGCTCGATGAGATGCGCGCGCAGCAGCGCGCCGCCGGGAAATCGATGCGTTACGACGGCCGCTGGCGCGACCGCGATCCGTCAGAGGCGCCAGCGGGAGCGCCCTTCGTGATCCGCCTCAAGGCGCCGCAAACCGGCGAGACCGTCGTGCACGATGTCGTGCAGGGCGACGTGCGCTTCCAGAACGAGCAGCTCGACGACATGGTCCTGCTGCGCAGCGACGGCACGCCGACCTATATGCTCGCCGTTGTTGTCGACGACTTCGATATGGGCGTGACGCATGTCATCCGCGGCGACGATCATCTGAACAACGCTGCGCGTCAGCTTCAGATCATCCATGCGATGGGATGGCCGGAGCCGGTCTACGGGCACGTGCCGCTGATCCACGGGCCAGACGGCGCGAAGCTTTCGAAGCGCCACGGCGCGCTCGCGGTCGAGGCCTATCGCGACATGGGCTATCTCGCCGAAACGATGCGCAACTATCTGCTACGCCTCGGCTGGAGTCACGGCGATGACGAGATCATCCCGACCGAGAAGGCCATAGAATGGTTCAATCTTGAAAGCATCGGCCGCTCGCCCGCACGTCTCGACTTCAAGAAGCTCGACAATCTCAACGCGCACTACATCCGTGCGATGGACGACGCAGCGCTTGCCAGAGAGATCGAAGCCGCGCTGTCGCGCGAAACGCCGCCGCGCGCGCTGGATGAAAAATACCGTGCGCGTCTGATCGCGGCGATGCCCGGCTTGAAGGAGCGCGCGAAAACCCTGATCGAACTTACGCAGTCCGCGGACTTCCTTTTCTCCGACGGTCCGCGCACGCTCGACGAGGCGGCGCAGAAGAACCTTCCCGCCGAAGCACGCGCCATAATCGGCAAGGTTCTGCCCGCACTCGAGGCCGCCGACTGGACCGGCAGCGCCCTGGAAGCTGCGGCGCGCATCTTCGCAGATGCGGAAGGACTCAAACTTGGGCAGATTGCACAGCCCTTGCGCGCCGCCTTGACCGGCAAGGCCTCTTCACCACCTTTGTTTGCGATGATGGAAGTGCTGGGAAAGCCAGAATCTCTTGTTCGATTAAGGGCTTATGCAGGCTAACCGCCGTCGTCTCAAATTGTACCGTTCCGCAGGAATATGATGACGGAATTAACCGAGTTGGCCTATAATTGTGCAGTGCAAGATAAACGGGTTGAGCGGAGATAGGCGATGAAGGCAAGCAAACTGGTTCCGGCCGGCAAGGCCACCCTGATTTACGAGAACAAATCCTTTGAACTGCCCGCCTTCTCCGGTTCCGAAGGCCCCAACGTCATCGATATCCGCAAGCTTTACGGCGATGCCGATGTCTTCACATACGATCCCGGTTTCACATCGACCGCATCGTGCGAAAGCGACATCACGTTCATCGACGGCGACAAAGGCATTCTGCTCTATCGCGGCTATCCGATCGACCAGCTGGCGGAGCACTCGACATTCCTCGAGGTCTGCTACCTGCTGCTACACGGCGAGCTGCCCAACAAGGATCAGTTCAAGACATTCGAGCATTCGATCACCATGCACACGATGGTGCACGACCAAATGTCGACCTTCTATCGCGGCTTCCGCCGCGACGCGCACCCGATGGCGGTGATGTGCGGCGTGGTCGGCGCCCTGTCGGCCTTCTATCACGACTCCACAGACATCAATGACCCGCGCCAGCGTGAGATCGCGAGCCACCGCCTGATCGCGAAGATGCCGACCATCGCGGCGATGGCATTCAAATACGCAGCCGGTCAGCCTTTCGTGTATCCGCTCAATCATCTGAGCTACACGGACAACTTCATGCGGATGACCTTCTCGGTCCCGGCCGAGGAGTACAAGGTCAATCCGATCCTCTCAAAAGCGCTGGACACGATCTTCATCCTTCATGCCGATCACGAGCAGAACGCATCGACCTCGACGGTCCGCCTTGCCGGTTCGTCGGGCGCCAATCCGTTCGCATGCATCGCGGCCGGCATCGCCTGCCTCTGGGGCCCCGCGCACGGCGGCGCCAACGAAGCGGCATTGAAGATGCTGGAAGAGATCGGCACCGTCGATCGTATCCCGGAATTCATCAAGCGCGCCAAAGACCCGAACGACAATTTCCGGCTGATGGGCTTCGGCCATCGCGTGTACAAGAACTACGACCCGCGCGCCAAGGCGATGCAGGTCCAGGCGCACGCCGTTTTGCAGGAAACCGGCCGCGATGACGATCCGCTGCTCAAAGTCGCGATGGAGCTGGAGCGTATTGCGCTGTCCGACGAGTATTTCGTCAGCAAGAAGCTCTATCCGAACATCGATTTCTATTCGGGCATCACACTGCGTGCGCTCGGATTCCCGACCTCTATGTTCACCGCACTGTTCGCGCTGGCCCGCACCGTCGGCTGGATCGCGCAGTGGGGCGAGATGATCGAGGATCCGGCGCAGAAGATCGGCCGTCCGCGCCAGATCTACACCGGTGCGCAGAAGCGCGACTACATCCCGCTGGCGAAGCGCTAGGGGCGCAGGAACTCCAGAATGGCTCGCGCGGCGCGGAGGCTTGGGGCTTCCCCGCCGCGGCCGAGGAGTGCCGTCGCCTCATCGAGATCGTGCAGTTCGTGACCGGCCGCGTTCTTGTCGGTCAGGAGTTGCGTGACTGCGTCCCCGAGCAGTTCCGGACTGCATCGCGCTTGGAGAAATTCGGGCACGGCTTCGCGGTCGAGCAGCACGTTGATCAGCGTGATGTAACGCACGTTCATCAGTGGTAGCGCGAGCATGTAGGTCAGCCATCCGACCTTATAGCCCACGACCATCGGTTTCCGGGCGAGCGCAATCTCGGTGGTCACCGTGCCGGAAGCTGCAAGTGCGGCATCGGCGGCGTCGAACGCCGCGAACTTCTCCCCCTCGCCTTCGACGATATGCAATGGCGTGGCCCAATCCACCGTTGCCGCTTTCACCTTTGCGGCAACATGTGGGACCGTGGGCAGAACGGTAACGAGACCGGGCACCCGCTTTTCGATCATGGCCACTGCTTCGCGGAATTCCGGCAGGATGAAACGGATCTCGCTCGTGCGGCTCCCGGGAAGCACCAGCAGCAAGGGCGCATCGGGTGAAATGCCGTGCTGCACGCGGAATTCCCTGCCACCTTTGATCTTTGCGGCACGTTCGATGACCGGATGACCGACGAAGACGGAATGCAGCCCGTATTTCTCGAAGAACGGTGCCTCGAAAGGCAGCAGCGCCAGCACCATATCGAAATAGTGCGCCATTTTGCGCGCACGATAGGCGCGGCTCGCCCACACCTGCGGCGCGACGTAATTGATGGTCCTGATTGAGGGTTCACGGCGTTTTAGCTGCTGCGCGATGCGATGCGTGAAGTCCGGACTGTCGATACAGATGACCGCATCGGGCCGCGTCTGAATCGCGAAGTCACATGCCTCTCTCACGCGGCGCAGGATCGCGGGGATCTTCGGCACGACCTCGCGCAACCCCATCACGGCCGTCGCATCCAACGGATAAAGCGATTTCAGGCCTTGCGCCGCCATCGCCGCGCCGCCAACTCCGCTGAAGGTCACATTCTCGCCGAGAATGGACTTCAGTCCGGCCATCAACTGCCCGCCCAAAAGATCGCCGGACGGTTCTCCGCACACGAGCATCAGATGCAGCGGCTTCGCGGGCAGCGTGGGCATCGTGTCAGGCCGGGACGCCAACGAGGAATATGCCCAACCTATCGGCCTCAGCGATCACGCCGGCCCGGTCGAGCATCAGCGCACCACCGGCTTCGACCGCAATGCCGGCAAGAAATGCCTTGGCGACGTTGCGCACGGTTTCGACACCGACGACGGGCAGATCGGTCTTGCGGTCCTGAATCGGCTTTGGTGCCTTCACCAGAACACCGCGCGGCTTTCCGGCGCTGCCACGGAAATGCTCCGGCAACGCATTGATGCGCGAGATCATCGCATCGGTGCCTTCCGCCGCTTCGACAGCGAGAGGCAGACCTTCGCACACGATGGCGGCCTGTCCCACGTCGAACTCACCGAGCGCACGAACGATCTTCAGGGCCTGTGCGATGTCCGCTTCGTTCTCTCCGGAAGGGCGTACGCGCCCAAGCACACCCGCCTTCACAATCAGATCCGGCGCCGCGTCCGCGGCCCCGACGATGTGAAAGCCCTCGCGCTGGAACATGTCCACGAGCGAACGCAGCAACGCATCGTCGCCCTTGAGCGCAGCGGCGAAAACGCGAGGCGCCGCCAGCACGCCTTTGGCATCGAGCTTGATCTCGGAGAATTTTGGCCTCTGCACCCTGCCGGCAAGTGTGAGTTCGCCAACATTATGCGCATGAAGCGCCTTGATCGCCCTGCCCGGCTCGCCCAGGGACAGCCATTCGCAGGGATACTCGTTCGCCCAGTTGTCGGTCGTGCCGACAATCGCCAGCACAAACACGTCGCGACCGGCGGCGCGCGCGCTTTCTGCGATCGAGCGAGGCAGCTCCCCGCCGCCCGCTATGATGCCGAGCGCACTATTGCCCATCGTCTTCGTTGCCACCACGGCGTCGCGCCAGGCAAATCGGCCGTTTGGCAGGTGCCAGAATGAAATCGACGATCTCGTTCACTTCGGCAACAGAGCTCCACTTGTCGCGAGCATGTTTTGCACGATCGGCAAGCGAACCTCCCGTTTCCAGAAAGATGGTGCGGAATGTCGCGCGGAGCGCATTGATCGAATCGCGCGACACGCCGCGCCGCTTCAGGCCGATCAGATTGAGATTGCCGAGTTCCGCATGCGCGCCGGCGGCGATGCCGTAGGGAATGACATCGGTGTTGGCGCCACTGATCCCGCCGAGCATGGCGCCACGCCCGATGCGGCCGAATTGCTGGACCGCGGAAAGTCCGCCCATCACCACACCATCACCTATCTCGCAATGCCCCCCGAGTTGTGTGCCGTTGGCGAAGGTCACATCGTCGCCCACGTGGCAATCGTGGCCGACATGGCTGTAAGACATGAAGTAACCGCGTGCGCCGATCCTGGTCATGCCCTTGTCGCGCGCGCTACCGGCGTTCATCGTCACGACTTCGCGAATGACACAGTCCTCGCCGATCTCGAGACGTGCCGCGGGCGCGTTGTTGCCGCGGATCTGCGCCTCACCGCCGAGTTGCGCGCCGGAATAGACGACCGTCCGCGCGCCGATTTTCGTTCGGCCCACGATCGCGGTGTGTGAGATGAGGCGAACGCCGTCGCCGAGCTCGACATGCGGGCCGATACTGCAAAACGGCCCTATCTCGACATCAGAGCCGAGCTTTGCGCCGTCTTCAACGATTGCCGTGGGATGGATTTTCATTTTCGCCGTCGAAAATCATCGCGCTGAATTCGGCTTCGGCCGCGAGCTCATCGCCGACAAACGCCTCACCCGAGAAGCGCCACACCGGGCCGCGATGGCGGATCGCCTTCACAGGGAAGCGCAGCATGTCGCCCGGCTTCACCGGACGGCGAAAGCGCGCCTTGTCGATCGTCATGAAATAGACTTTGCGGCTGGGACTGTTGCGGCCGAGCGAATAGACGACGAGCGCGCCGGCAGTCTGCGCCATCGCCTCAACAATGAGCACGCCTGGCATGACCGCAAATTCCGGAAAGTGCCCCATGAAGTGCGGCTCGTTGATGCTGACCGCCTTGTGGCCGACGGCGCTCTCGTTCACGACGATATCGGTCAGCCGCTCTACAAAGAGAAACGGTGCGCGATGCGGGAGAAGCTTCTTGATCTCCTCGACGTCCAGGGAAATTTCTGTGTTGGTGTGATCCATCACGATTTCTTTTTGCCGCGCTTGGCCAGCATAGACACCGCCGCCATCTCGCGCAGCCATTCCTTCACGGGTTTTGCGGGTTGACCACCATAGTCCTGCCCACCCGGAAGAACGCCTATCACGCCGGATCGTGCCGCGAAACGGGCACCGTCGCCGATCTTTACATGATCTGCGATGCCGACCTGACCGCCCAACACCACGAAATCGCCGATTTCGCAACTGCCGGCGATGCCGACATGGCCCACGATCACGGTGTGGCGGCCGATGCGGGTGTTATGGCCGATCTGCACGACGTTATCGATTTTGGTGCCCTCGCCGATCACGGTATCGCCCAGCGCGCCGCGATCGATGGCCGTGCAGGACCCGATCTCGACGCGATCCTGAATGATCACCCTGCCAAGCTGCGGGATATTCACATGCCCGGCCGCGGACGAGGCAAAACCGAAGCCCGGCTGGCCGATCTGCGCGCCCGGCAGGATCAGAACACCGTCGCCCAGATAGGAATGGCTGATGCTGACATTGCTGCCGATATCGCTGTTGCGCCCGATGGTGACGCCGCGCGCGATCACGGCATTCGGACCCAGCCGCGTATCCGCCCCGATCTCGGCGCCCGGTCCGATGACGACTCCAGGCGCGATGCTCACGCCCTCGCCGATCCGGGCAGTCGGATCGATGGCGCTTTTCTGGTTCCAAACCGGTAGCGATGCTTCGGGATAGAAGAGACGGGCGGCGGCCGCGAAGGCATGCTGCACCGACTTGCAACGGATGATAGCGCACGACGCGGGCGCGGGTGATTTCGAATCCGATGGGACGAAGCAGAACCCGGCCTTGGTCGCAGCGAACGACGCAGCGGCATCGCCGGTGCCGCCGGTGAAGAACGAGAGCTGCGTCGGCCCCGCGCCGGTCAGGCTCGCAAGATCGTCGATGCGTGTGGCGCCGTCGGCACCCTCCGGCAGAACGCCTTCGGCCGCTTTGCAGATTTCGGCAAGCGTGAACGGTCCGCGATTGTCGTAAAACCGCGGATCAGCCATTGAGGCTATCCTGTTGCCCCAAGACTTCCGGCGCCATTACTGCTGCGGCTGCTGCGGCGGGGGCACCATGCCGGGCGGCGGCGCCACCAGTTCGACCTTGATGGACGGCATCTTCTGGTTCAGCCGTTCCACGGCAAGCTGGGTGATATCGACATCGACGGTGCCCAGCACGACCGAATTCTTGTCGAGCATGAGATTGGCGCCGCGTTCGGCCATGATTCCCTGCAGGATGGGACCGAGCGCCTGCTCGACCTGAGCCCGCGCCTTGATGAAGCCGCCCTGGATCAGCGACTGCTTCTTCTGGACTTCGCCCTGCAAAGCGGTACGGCGCGCTTCCAGTGCCTTCATCTTCTGCGCCTTCAGGTCATTCGAAAGGATCGCGGCCTGTTGCTGAAACGCCTTGCCGTCACGCTGCAGCGCGAGGCCCTGGTTCTTCAGATCGTTCTCGGCCTGCGTCGTATAGGCATTGATCTGGCGAACGATATCCTGCCCGACTTTAGAGGCGCGCAGCACCGTAGACCTGTCGATCACGACGATCTTCGGCTGCGGGGTCGTGGCCGCGATCGCATCCGAAGACGCGACGGTTGCGAGGAAGAGCGTTCCGGCAGCGACGAGCAATCCGGTCGCCAGCGATTTCTTAGTCATGGTCTTAGAATCCCGTACCTGCGGTGAAGTGAAGAATCTGCGGACGATCATACGACGTCTTGACGACCGGCATACCGATGTCGATCTGGATCGGGCCGAACGGCGACTTCCAGCCGACCGACAGACCGGCCGAAGCGCGGAATGACAGCGCGTCCTTGATCGGACACTCGATGTTCGACGCCTTGTAAGGCGCACAGAGCGCTTCCTTGTTGTCGATATCGCCCAAGGTGCCAAAATCGCTGAACAGCGAGAAATTGATGCCGTAGTCTTCCGGCAGGAAGCTCGGCAGCCTCAACTGCGCCGTGCCGATGGCGTAGAAGTCACCGCCCAGCGCGCCGACATCCTTGGCCACCGAAATATCGCGCGGGCCGATACCTGCGAGATTGAAGCCGCGGAAGCTGTCGCCACCCTTGAAGAAACGTTCGTTGATGGGAAGCAGATCGCCGGAATATCCGGTCACATAACCCGAATTGACGGCGAGCGAGCCGGTGAGCGTATCCCAGAACAAGCGCTTGTAAGTGATGAACTGCTCTTCGGTGCGCAGATACTTCAGGTTGCCACCGAAGCCGGCGATATCCTGCGAAATGCTGAACGCAATACCCTTGTTGGGCTTCTGATAATCGTCGAGCGTATTGTACGAGAACGTAAAGCCGACACCGGACGTAGTTCTCTGGCCAGCCGCCGCGATGATTTCTGCCGGCGCGTTGATGTACGGGTCGATCTCTTCGATCTTGAAGTTGTAGCGCAGCGCAACCGTTCCGTATTCCGAGGTCGGGAAGCCGAACCGGAATTGGGCGCCGGTAACGGCCGAGCGATAGGCCGCCTCCTGATAGGCAGTGTCGACGCGATAGAGGTCGAAGCCCGCAGCTAGCGGTCGATCGAGGAAGTACGGCTCCGTGAAGCTGAACTGGTACTGCTTGCTGATCTCCGAAACCGAGACACTGGCGCGCATGTACTGGCCCTTACCGAACAGATCGCGTTCGGTGTAGCTGAACTCGCCTACCAGCGAACTGGTCGATGAGTAACCCGCACCCAGCGACAACTCGCCGGTCGATTGCTCGGTGACGTTGACGTCCAGATTCACGCGGTCGGGCTGCGATCCTGGCGACTGCTTGATCTGGACATCCTTGAAGATGCCGAGGCTGCGGACGCGCGTGCGGGAACGGTCCACCAGCACGCGGTTGAACGCATCGCCCTCGACGAGGCGGAATTCGCGGCGCACGACCTTGTCCAGCGTGCGGTTGTTGCCGGATATGTTGATCTTCTCAACGTAGACGCGCGGGCCCTGGTCGATCTTGAGAATGACGTCGATCACGCGATGGTCGTGGTCGCGCTTGATGCGCGGATGCACTTCGGCGAACGCGTAGCCGCGCGTACCGGCGGCGTTGGTCAGTGCGTCGATGGCTTTCTGGATGAGTTCGCCATTATAGGTATCACCCGAATTGATCTTGACCAGCGGACGCAACGCCAGCGGATCGAGCTCCTTGATGCTGGAGTCGATCTCGACCTTGCCGAATTTGTAGAGGTCGCCCTCGTCCACCGTGAAGGTCACGTAGAACGCGTCGCGCGACGGCGTCAGCTCGGCGACGGCCGACACGACACGGAAGTCCGCATAGCCATGGCTGACATAGAACCGGCGGAGCTGCTCACGGTCGAAGGTCAGGCGGTCGGGATCGTAGTTGTCATTGGTCGCGAGGATACGCCACCAGGTGCTTTCCTCGGTCGCGATCTGGTCGCGCAGCGTATCGTCGTCATAAGTCTTGTTGCCGATGAAGTTGATGCGCGCGACGCCCGTAGTCGGGCCTTCGTGAATGGAGAAGATCAGGTCAACGCGGTTCTGGGGACGCGAGATGATCTGCGGATCGACGGTCGCGCCGAACTTGCCGTTGCGGCGATAGACCTCGACGATACGCTGCACGTCCGACTGCACCTTCGTGCGCGTGAACACCATGCGCGGCTTCAGCTGGACTTCCTTCTCGATGTCCTTGGTCGAGACCTTGCTGTTACCTTCGTAGTCGATCTGGTTGATGATCGGATTTTCCGACACGATCACGACCAGCGACGAGGTCGAGGCGTCCCAGTTGACCTTGACGTTCGAGAACAGGCCGGTCGCGAACAGGGTCTTCAGGGCGCGGTCAGCCGTCTGCGGCTGATACGGGTCGCCTTCGTGCAGCGAGATGTAGGTCAGCACCGTCGCCGGTTCGATGCGCTGCGTACCCCTGATGACGATATGCTGAATGATCGGCGCGGGTGCGGCAGGTGGCGCCGCCGTGTCCGCAGCTGCCGGATTGCCCGATGGGCCGGAGGCAAGCTGGGCGGAAGCCGGTACCGAAACGGCACACAGGGTCAAAACCGCTGCGGCCAGTGCCGTGCGCGTCACTCGGGCGAACAGGGCGTTGGCGCTCATCCACTCGTCTCTTGAACACAACCGCGGGCATTACTTGCCGCGGGGGCGGTGATTTCAGAACAGGCTCAGCGAACGAGGTCGTTCCAGGTCACGAAAAGCACAAGACCCAGAACCAACGCTAGTCCAAACCGAAACCCCACATCCTGAGCCCTTTCCCCCAGGGGACGGCCCAGTACAGCTTCGCATCCATAGTATAGAAGATGGCCCCCGTCGAGGACCGGAATGGGAAAAAGGTTGATAAGGCCGATGCTTACGGAAAGTAGAGCTGTCAGTTGGATCAACGCCAGAAAGCCTATTTCGGCGACCTTCTTGGCCAACCCGGCGGTACCGACCGGCCCCCTCAACTGGCTGGCGTCGGTCCGGCCGGTGGCGATCTGACCCAGGCTTTTCAGGGTCCCGGTCACGATCTCCCAGGTCTCCTGCACCGCCGCGCCGACCGCCCCCACCGGGCCATAGCGGACGATGGTGAGCGGCGCCTTAACCGAACTGGTGATGCCAAGGGTCGGAATATTCTCAAGATATCCCAGCGGATCCTTGCGCCGGACAACACGCGGGGTCGCGTGGACCGTCAGCAGCTGACCCGCCCGCGACACGGTGATGGCCAGGTCCTGCCCGGCGCTGGTCGCGATGATCGGCAGCATCTGGTCGTAGTCGGCGATCGCCGTCCCGTTGATGTCGCGGACCACGTCGCCCGCTTTCAGACCGGCCTCCTGCGCGGCGCTACCTGCCTGGACAGCCCCGATCAGAGGCGCCTGCGATGGCCGGCCGAACAGCATGAACATCAGCGTGAAGATCACGATGGCCAGAATGAAATTTGCGAAAGGTCCCGCAGCGGAGACCGCCATTCGCTGAAAAACCGGCTTCGCGAGGAGTGATTCGGACCGTTCCTTGTCCGTCATCTTCTTCTCACCCTCGCGATCGGGCCTGCTCGCCGCATCCAGGTCGCCGAAGAATTTCACGTAGCCCCCGAGCGGAATCCACGAGATCTTCCAGCGCGTGCCTTTCTTGTCCGTCCAGCCGACGATCTCCGGCCCGAAGCCGATCGAGAACGTCTCGACCTTCACCCCGAAATAGCGCGCGACGGAGAAGTGGCCGAGTTCGTGGAAGAACACGACGACGGTGATGACGAAAAGGAACGCCGGAAGACCCAGCGGCACCCAGTTGATCAGGCCGTGCAAGGCATCAATCATCAGTGCTCCTAAGCCCGCCCCGATTGTTCAAACTGCAACACGCCGGCACATGTCGCCGGCCATGGATCTTGCGCGCTCATCCGCTGCGAGCACGCCGTCGAGCACAGCCGCCTCCGCGTTCGAGGCATGCGCCGCGTTCAGCGTATCCTCGACAACCCGCGGAATGTCGAGGAAGCCGATCCTGCTGTCGAGAAACGCCGCCACCGCGATCTCGTTCGCGGCATTCAGGATCGTCGGTGCCAAGCCGCCGAGCCGCATGGAATCCAGCGCAAGGCCGAGACAACGGAAGCGCTGATGATCGGGCTCCTGGAATGTGAGTTGCCCAACCGACCCGAGATCGAGCCGCTTCGACGGCGACGCAATACGGCGCGGCCATGCCAGCGCATACGAGATCGGCGTACGCATGTCAGGCGCCGACATATGCGCGAGCGTCGTGCCATCGCCATACGAAACCAGGCAATGGATCACCGATTGCGGGTGAACGATGACGCCGAGGCGCTCCGGCTCCAGCGCAAACAGGAAATGCGCCTCGATCAGTTCAAGCCCCTTGTTCATCAGCGAGGCGCTGTCGACGGAGATCTTGGCGCCCATCGACCAGTTGGGATGCGCCACCGCCTGCGCTGGCGTCGCAACGCGCATCTTGTCCAGCGTCCATTCCCGGAACGGCCCCCCCGACGCCGTGAGTACAACGCGCTCGACTTCGGATGCATTGCCGTCGCCGAGAACCTGGAACACCGCATTGTGTTCGGAGTCGACGGGAATAACGGACGCACCGGTGCGCAGGATCGCCTCACGGAACACATTGCCGGCCGCGACCACACATTCCTTGTTCGCGAGCGCGACGGTCACACCGCGTTCGATCGCGGCCAGCGCCGGCGCGATTGCGGCTGCGCCGACGATCGCGACCATGACGATGTCCGAAGGGCGTTTCGCGGCTTCGACAATGGCATCGCGGCCGGCCGAAACCTCAATACCGGTACCGGACAATCCGTCTTTCAGTTTGCCGAACAACTTCGCATCGCCAACGACAGCAAGCTTCGGACGGATCGCCCTCGCCTGCTCG
>DATJUS010000122.1:0-35382 GCA_035502175.1 Rhizomicrobium sp. | reverse complement strand
TCACAACTGCGCATCGAACCAGATCGAGATCGTCACCGACACACTTAGCGGAACGACGGTTCAGGAAAGCAACCAGGTGGGTTTCGCCCTCACCGTCGAATGATTTGAGGCGCTGGGGGCACGATTCGCACGAATCGGTTTGTTGTGGACAACATGTCGTGCCCCCTCCGCAGCCCTTGTGACTCCCGATTCGCTTGGTACGATATCTTGTGGCCGGAAACGGGAGGGCCCCAAGATGACGCAACTCAATTGGACCGACGACCGCGTAGAGCAGCTTAAGAACCTCTGGACCGAGGGTCTCTCGGCCAGCCAGATCGCCCGCGCCCTTGGCGGCGTGACGCGCAATGCCGTGATCGGCAAGGTGCACCGCCTCGGCCTTGCCGGACGCGCCAGCCCTTCGCGCAGCGAGCGCCCGCGCCTGCCGATGGCGCCGAAGATTTCGGTGCGTTCGCATATTCCGCCGGCACCGATCGTGGAAGAGGATCCGCTGGTGCTCGACGACGGCAACCACGCGACCGTGCTGACGATCAACGACCGCATGTGCCGCTGGCCGATCGGCGATCCGTCGGAGAACGAGTTCCACTTCTGCGGCCGCAGCCCGAAATCCGGCTCGCCCTACTGCGAAGCGCATGCGCGCAAGGCCTACCAGCCGCAGCAGGCGCACCGCCGCAACGACAAGGGACGGATGACGGGGTGATCCGGCATCCATCGCCGCGGGCTCGGCGTATGCCGGGCCCGTTTGCTATTTGGTGATGGCTGGAATGATGCGCTCCGGAATGAGCTTGTCGCGCCATGCATTCCAGATGAGTCCCTGCCCGTAATTGCCGCCGGTGAAGCCGACGACCAAGTCGAGTTCCGGCACCACGACAAGCAGCTGTCCGCCGTTGCCGCTCGCACCATAGGCGCGATAGTCGCGGCCCTTTGCATGCAGTGTTGTCAGGTGCCACGCATACCCGTCTTCGCCGGGAAAATACGAATTCCGAAAATCGTCTTCGGAAAGTCCGGTCGTCTGCGGCGAGATGACGGCGTGCGGCGTGGTCGACTCCGCGACCCACGCCTTGCTCACGATGCGCGTGCCGTTCCACACGCCGCCATCGAGATAGGCTTGACCGAGCTTCATCATATCGCGCGGGCGTACGAACACGCCGCCACCGAGATAGCCTTCGCCGTCCGGCATCAGGTCCCACCAATACGGCCCCCATTGCAGCGGACGTGCGACCGTCTCGTCGAACATCTGCGGCAACCAGGTATGCGTCGCGGCGCTGAGCGCTGCCCCCATAAGGTTGATGCCCGGTGAGCAATAGGCGTAGCGCGTGCCCGGATCGTGCGCCATCGGCAGGTCGAGCGTGTATTTCCACCAGTCGGGCGTCTTGCGCTGCGACTGCACCGCTTCCTCGCCGCCCGGCGAATTGTCATCGTTGTCGTCGCAGGCGAGCCCGGAATTGTGCGTCATCAGATGCGTGAGCGTGATCGCATTCTTGCGTGGATCGGGATTTGCGAACGGGCTTTTCGCGGTGAGAAGCGGATAGAGCTTCGTGTCCGCCGAAAGCCGCGCGCCGCGCAGCATCTCGGCGCCGAGCATCACGGATGAGAACGTCTTCGCAGCGGAGCGCATATCGTGCGGTGTGTTGCCGTCATAGCCCGCAAAATATTCTTCGAGCACCAATCTGCCGCGATGCGCAATGAGCAGCGAATGGATAAGGCCCGGCCGTTTCGCGGCCGGATCGGTGGCGGCGATCTCCTCTATCAGTTTGCCCAGCAGCGCTTCGTCCATGCCGGCATCGCCGGCGCGCGCCACATGCCATCCATCGTGAAGATCCGCAGGGGTGCG
Source organism: Rhizomicrobium sp. (assembly GCA_035502175.1). Lineage (GTDB taxonomy): Bacteria > Pseudomonadota > Alphaproteobacteria > Micropepsales > Micropepsaceae > Rhizomicrobium. The sequence goes on along the minus strand of DATJUS010000122.1, from coordinate 33,551 downwards.
ATAGGCATAAGGCGGATCGTCCGCGGAACGCGGATAGAATCCCTTCGCCAGTTCCTTTGTCGCGCGCGTCAGTGTCATGCCGAGACCGACGTTCGGCAGCGTCATCTGCAATCGATCTGGCCCTGACGAGAACGAAGCCTTGAACTGTCTTTTGGGGGCGGAAGGATCGGTGAACGTGACGGCATCACTCGCACGCGCGACCGCCATTTGCGCCGGACCGATGCGGAAATTCATTTCTGGATTGCGGAATGCCGCGGTCAGTCGACCGTCTTCGGCGCGGAAGATCTTGAGATAGAGCGTGAAGGTATCGGCCAACGGCTCGACCGTGCCATGCCATGCACCGTCCTTTCCGCGCATGAGCGTGGTGGATGCGGCGAATGTCGAGCCCTTTCCATCGGGATCGCGCGGATCGCCGCCACCGGAATGCGGCTGAAGCCAGAAGCCGCGGATCGCGTCGCCTGTGAGCAGGCCGCGAAATCCGCCATGATTGTTCGCAAACGTGAACTCAATCGATGCGCCTTGCGGTACGAAGTGCGCGCTTCCGCCTTGTGTTGTGGCAATCCAATCCTTGCCGGTGCGCGCGATGGTAAGCGCGCCCGTTGGTCCCGCGTCCCAACTCGTGCGGCCGGCCCACAAACCTTCCAACGGATCGGACGCCGGGGGCGCTTCTGCCTGAAGGATGCAACAGATCGCGGCCACTGCCATCGCGCGGGCGAAAATCATCATGCCGGTTTCCGTTCGCGTTCGCGCAGCCAGGCGGCAATGGGCGCCTTGCCCGTCTGAAGGTTTTTCTTGAGTGCGGCGCAGGCCGCCGTCAGGTCCCGACGCCTCAACGCTGCGAGGATGCCGCGATGATCGAGGCCGGCTCTCCGGATGTTTCGGTTGTCGCGCATCAGGGCGATTTCATAACGGTGCGTGCGCCGGATGACCTGCGCGATCATCTCTAGCAGAACCTTGTTGGGGCAATCGCCGATCAACAGGAAATGCCATTCGTCATCCAGCGCAATCGCTTCGTCCGGCTTGCGCGCGGATTCGATGCGATGGTTCAGCGCGTTCAGGCGGTCCAGTTTTTCGGGCGAAGGAAGCCCCGCCAGTCTCAACGCCTCCGGGTCGAGCATCGGCCGGATATCGTAGATCTGGTCGAATTCTTCGAGAGTCAGCGGCCGCACCGAATAGCCGATGCGCGGCGTCGAGATGAGTGCGCCTTCCTGGCTTAGCCGGTTCAGCGCCTCGCGCAGCGGCGTGCGGCTGACGCCCAGCGCCTGTGACAAACGCACTTCGTTAATGCGCGCGCCCGCGGCCAGCTTGCCGTCCACGATCATGTCGCGCACCGCCGACGCCACGGTATCGCTGATGTTGTCCCGTGCGAGAGGTTCTATGGCTAACTGCATACTGTATACAATATAGCAAGCTGTCGGCTTTTCAAGCCCGAGGACAATCCCTCACGTCAATTCTGTTTTCCCGCGCGAGCGCCGTTGACGGTGCGGAATGATGAAAAACCGCGCTTGGGTGTTCGGGCGTTGGCAGCGTTTCCGCCGGTGATACTGTCTGACGACCCGAACCTCCCCTATCCCCGTGGAGAAACCATGACGACGGTCTACGATTTCAAAGCAACGACGCTTCAGGGCAAGGACGTCGGCCTCGCCGATTATCGCGGCCAGGTTCTTCTGATCGTCAACACTGCGAGCAAATGCGGTTTCACGCCGCAATATGAAGGTCTGGAGAAACTCTACGAGGAGCTTCACCCGAAAGGCCTTACCATTCTCGGCTTTCCCAGCAACCAGTTCGGCCAGCAGGAGCCGGGCGGCGCCGACGAGATCGGGCAGTTCTGCCAGGTGAACTACGGCGTCAGCTTTCCGATGTTCGCGAAGATCGACGTGAACGGCGCACAGGCGCATCCGCTCTACAAATTCCTCACGCATGAGAAGCGCGGCATCCTCGGCACCGCGAATATCAAATGGAATTTCACCAAATTCCTGATCGACCGCTCGGGGAATGTGGTGGCACGCTACGGCTCTCTGACCAAACCGGAGCAGATCAAGCCGGCGATTGAGAAGCTGCTGTAAAAAAAGCGGCGCTCCTTGCGAAACGCCGCCCCTTCTGTTCACACGCTACGTCTGATCACGCCTTGGCGAGGTCGTAGCGGTCGGCATTCATCACTTTGTTCCAGGCCGCGACGAAGTCCTTCACGAACTTTTCCTTGGCGTCGGCGCTGGCGTAGACCTCGGCGAAGGCGCGCAGCTGGGAGTGTGAGCCGAAGATGAGATCGACGCGCGTGGCATCCCATGTCTTCGCGTTCGTCTTGCGGTCGCGGCCTTCATAGGAATTGTCGCCGGTCTTCTTCCATTCGGTCTTCATGTCGAGCAGGTTCACGAAGAAGTCGTTGGTGAGCGCGCCGGGCTTGTTCGTAAAGACGCCATTCTTCGAGCCGTCGTAGTTCGCTCCCAGCACGCGCAGACCGCCGACCAGCGCCGCCGTCTCCGGGCCGGTCAGACGCAGAAGCTGCGCCTTGTCGATCAGCGCCTCTTCCGGCTTCATCAGGTCCTGGTTGCGATAGTAATTGCGGAAGCCGTCGGCCCAGGGCTCAAGCGGCGCGAACGACGCGACGTCGGTCTGGTCCTGGCTGGCATCGCCACGGCCGGTCGTGACTGGCACCGTGACGCTCACACCGGCGTCCTTCGCCGCTTTCTCGATTGCTGCCGCACCACCGATCACGATGAGATCGGCCATCGAAGCCTTGCTGCCCTTGTGGATTTCTTCGAGCTTGGAAAGCACCTTCGAAAGCTGCTTGGGATTGTTGGCCTCCCAATCCTTCTGCGGCGCCAGGCGAAGGCGCGCGCCATTGGCGCCGCCGCGCTTGTCCGAGCCGCGGAATGTCGATGCCGAAGCCCACGCCGTCGAGACGAGTTCGGACACCGATAGACCGGATGCCAGAACCTTCTCTTTCAATGACGCGACATCCGCATCGCTGAGCGCCGCACCTTTCGGAACGCGATCCTGCCAGATCAGCTCTTCCTTCGGCACCAGCGGACCGAGATAGCGCTGGATCGGGCCCATGTCGCGGTGCGTGAGCTTGAACCACGCACGCGCGAACGCATCGGCGAACTGATCGGGATGCTCTTTGAACTGCCGTGAGATTTTCTCGTAATCGGGATCGAAGCGCAGCGCCAAGTCCGACGTCAGCATCGTCGGCACATGTTTTTTCGACGGATCATGCGCGTCGGGGATCGTGGCGTCTGCGTTCTTCGCCTTCCACTGCTTCGCGCCCGCCGGGCTCTTGTCGAGCTCCCATTCGTATTTGAACAGGTTCTCGAAGAATTGGTTGCTCCATTTCGTCGGCGTCTGCGACCATGTCACTTCCGGGCCGCCGGTAATGGCATCCGCGCCGTGGCCCTCGCCGAACTTGCTGCGCCAGCCGAGACCTTGGTCTTCGATCTGCCCGCCTTCCGGCTCAGGCCCGACAAAGGACGGATCGCCCGCACCGTGCGTCTTGCCGAAGGTGTGACCGCCGGCGATCAGTGCGACGGTCTCCTCATCGTTCATCGCCATGCGTGCAAAGGTCTCGCGGATATCGCGCGCCGACGCTTTCGGATCGGGATTGCCGTTCGGGCCTTCCGGATTCACATAGATGAGGCCCATCTGCACCGCGCCAAGCGGATTGGCGAGCTGGCGCTCACCCGAGTAGCGCTCGTCACCAAGCCACGTGCCCTCCGGACCCCAATAGAGTTCTTCCGGTTCCCACGTATCCGCGCGGCCGCCGGCAAACCCGAACGTCTTGAAGCCCATCGACTCCAGCGCGACATTGCCGACGAGCACGAACAGATCGGCCCACGAAATCTTGGCGCCATACTTTTGCTTGATCGGCCACAATAGACGCCGCGCTTTGTCGAGGTTCGCGTTGTCCGGCCACGAATTCAGCGGCGCGAAACGCTGCTGCCCCGCGCCCGCACCGCCGCGGCCATCGGCGACGCGATAGGTACCGGCGCTGTGCCACGCGAGGCGAATGAACAGACCGCCATAGTGACCGAAATCCGCCGGCCACCACTCCTGCGAATCCGTCATCAGCGCATGCAGGTCCTCGATGACCGCATTGAGATCAAGCGATTTGAATTCCTTGGCGTAATCGAAATCCGCGCCCATCGGATCGGACTTCTGCGAATTGTGGTGCAGCCCCTGGATATCGAGCTGCTCCGGCCACCAATCGCGATTGCGCCGCGCGCCGCCGCTGCCGTGCCCAAAGGGACATTTGCCGGCGTTGTCGCTCTCTTTGTCCATCTCCATCTCCTGCTCTCGTGCGTTATTCCGCAAAGCGAGCCGCCGATGCGTCCCGCGAATATCGGCACGCTATTCCTGGTCCAAGGCGTCGTCAATATAAATTAGAATAATTCTAATTCGTAAGTAGAGTGTCAGGAATTCCTGTGGTTTTTGGCCAAATTTGGCTATGCCGTGCGTAACGGAACGGGGTGGACGCACGAATATCGAGGTGGGTTCCAGTAAGGTCGCGCGATGACACTTCTGCTTCTTTCCTATCTCGGCGGCGTGCTGACGATCCTGAGCCCCTGCATCCTGCCGGTGCTGCCGTTCGTGTTCGCGCGGTCGGACCAGCCATTCGCGAAGAGCGGATTGCCATTGCTTGTCGGCATGGCGCTGACCTTTGCCGCCGTTGCGACACTCGCGGCTATCGGCGGCGGATGGGCGGTGCACGCCAACCAGTACGGCCGCGTCGCCGCGATGATCGTGCTTGCGATCTTCGGATTGATGTTGCTGGTGCCGTCACTCGCCGACCGCATCACGCAGCCGCTGGTCGCCGTCGGCAATCGCCTGAGCAACAACGCGGGCAGCGGCATCGGCGCATCGTTGCTGCTCGGTGTCGCAACGGGGCTTCTGTGGGCACCCTGCGCGGGACCGATCCTCGGCCTCGTGCTCACGGGTGCCGCGATCCAGGGCGCGAGCACCAACACGACCTTGCTGCTTCTGGCCTACGCCGCCGGTGCCGCGACCTCGCTCGCGCTGGCACTGCTGATCGGCGGGCGCGTGTTCGCGGCGATGAAGAAAACGCTGGGCGCCGGAGAATGGATTCGCCGCGCGCTCGGCGCACTTGTGCTTATCGGCGTCGTCGCCATCGCGTTCAGTCTCGACACCGGATTTCTCACGCAGATCTCCACCGCCAACACCGCGCGCATCGAGCAGGCCCTGATCGACCGCATTCGTCCCGCCGCTACCGCGAAGACACAGAAGGTCGCCGGAAGTTCGCTGCCCGTCGAAAGCACATTCCCGTCGCTCAGCGGCGCCACCGGCTGGCTCAATTCGCCGCCGCTCTCGCCCGCGTCACTCAAGGGCAAGGTGGTGCTCGTCGATTTCTGGACCTATTCCTGCATCAACTGCCTGCGTTCGCTACCCTACGTGAAAGCCTGGGCCGCAAAGTATAAGGACCACGGCCTCGTCGTGATCGGCGTGCACGCGCCGGAGTTTGCGTTCGAGCGCGATCCCGACAACGTGCGCCGGGCGGTGCACGATCTCGGCGTAACTTACCCGGTTGCGCTCGACAGCAATCTCGCCATCTGGCAGGCGTTCAACAACGAATACTGGCCCGCGCATTATTTCATCGATGCGCAGGGCCGCATCCGCGCACATCATTTCGGCGAAGGCGAATACGACCAGTCCGAACGCGTTATCCAGACGCTGCTGAAAGAGGCCGGTAACGAAAACGTGCCCGGCGGCATCGTCGATCCGAACGCGACCGGCACGCTCGCCGCCGCCGATAGCGGCGATGTGCGGTCTCCGGAGACCTATGTCGGATATGGCCGAGGCGCGAATTTCGCCGGCGATCATGTCTCCGAGGACAAGCCATCCGATTACATCACGCCTGCGAAGCTCAACCTCAACCAATGGGGTCTCACCGGCAACTGGACCATCGGTCAGCAGATCACCGTGCTGAACAGCGCGCACGGCAAGATCAGCTTCCGCTTCCACGCGCGCGATCTGCATGTGGTGCTCGGACCGGCCGGCGGCAAGACACCGGTGCACTTCCGCGTCACGCTCGACGGACATGCGCCGGGCGACGCGCATGGCATGGACATCGATGCCAAAGGCGACGGAATCGTGACGACACAGCGCCTCTATCAGCTGATCCGTCAGACAGGCGCGATCGGCGACCGGACCTTCACGATAGAATTCCTTGATCCCGGCGTGCAGGCCTATTCGTTTACGTTTGGGTGACGCCGCAATCGGTCAGTGCGGAAGCTGCGCCTGCTTCTTCGCGAATTTCGCGATCAGGCGCTTGAGGCCTGGGTCTGACACGCGCGCCATGGCTTCTTCGACGGTGCACCAGCAAGTCTGGCGCATGGCTTTCTCGGGCCACACGCGGCGTTGACGCTCGACCTCCAGCGCGTACACAGCGACATGACACGCTATCGTCTCGCCGGTCTTGCGGCGCTTGAGATAATCGAACGATCCGACGGCGCGCGACGTCATCGCGCCGACGATGCCCGCTTCCTCGAACGCTTCCTGTGCCGCGCTTTCGCTCGGGCTGCGGCCATCGCACGGCCAGCCCTTCGGCACGACCCAGCGCTTGCTGGTCAGCGTCGTGATGAGAAGGATTTCGACATGATCGTCGACCCAGCGCCACGGCAGCGCCGCATACTGGCTTCCAGTTGTGACTGAACCAACGCTACTCATGACTCACACACAGCCCCGAACTACGCGTTACGCCACCAAACGCCCGATACCCTCAGCTATCATGTAAAACACCGCGCCCACAGCGGCCGCTGCGGGCATGGTAACCACCCAGGCAATAAGAATGTCTTGCGCTACGCCCCAGCGCACCGCCGAAGCCCGCTTCGCGGCACCCACGCCAACGATCGCGCCGGTAATGGTTTGCGTGGTCGAAACCGGAATGCCGAGGTACGTGGCCATAAACAAGGTTATTGAGCCTGCCGTTTCCGCGCACACGCCCTGAAGCGGCGTGAGGTGGGTGATTCGCGTCCCCATCGTACGCACGATCTTCCAGCCGCCAAAGAGAGTCCCCAGCGCCATCGCGCCGTTGCAGGTGATCACGACCCAGAGCGGGATGTGGAAGGCGCCCGGCAATTGTCCGTGTGCGGCCAATAATGCGGCGATGATGCCCATCGTCTTCTGGGCATCGTTGCCGCCGTGGCCGAGGGAATAGAGAGAGGCCGAAACGAACTGGACCTTACGGAAAATGCCGTCCACCTGCGACGGCATGGCCCGCACGAACATCCACGACACGGCGAGGATCAGCAGCAAGGCGATGATGAGGCCGGTGATTGGCGACAGCACAATCGCGACCGCCGTCTTGCCGACGCCATCCCACACAATGGCGCCGATGCCGACATGCGCGACGCCGGCCCCGATAAGTCCGCCGATGAGCGCGTGGGAGCTGCTGGTGGGAATGCCGAGATAGCCCGCCATCAGGTTCCACGAGATCGCGCCCATCAGCGCGCCGAAGATGACCTGATCCGAGATCGCCTCCGGCGTGATGATGCCGCGGCCCACGGTGCTCGCAACGTGGAGACCGAACACCAGAAAGGCGATGAAGTTGAAGAACGCCGCCCACGCCACCGCATAACGCGGCGCGAGCACACGCGTGGAGACGATCGTCGCAATCGAATTTGCCGCGTCGTTGCGCCCGTTCAGAAAATCGAAGAACAGGGCGATGGCGATCAGCGCGATAAGGATCGTCAGCACGCCTTCAGACCTGCTCGATCACGATGCCGCTGATGCGGTTCGCCACGTCCTCGAAACGGTCCATGACCTTTTCAAGGTGGTCGTAGATCTCCACGCCGATGATATAGGCCATCGCGTTGCCGTCGCGGTGCTGTTCGAACAGGGATTTGATGCCGCTGTCGTTCAGCGTATCGGCGTCGTCCTCGAGCTGCACCATCTCTTCGGTGATGCTGTTGAGGCGCGTCGCGTTATCGCGCAGCGTGTTGAGGAGACTGACGGCTTCAACCGTCAGCTTCGCGGCCTTGACGATGCGGTCTCCCATCCAGCCCATCTGGGCCTCGAGCTTGGTGACCTCGAACAGCATCACGGCCTTGGCCGTCTTCTGCATCTGGTCGATGGTGTCGTCGAGCGTGTTGATCAGGTCCTTGATGTCGCTCCGGTCGAAAGGCGTGATGAAGGTGCGGCGGACCAGGAGCAGAACCTCACGCGCGACGGCGTCGGCTTCGTTCTCATACGCCATGACCCGTTGCGCCGCCTCGGCGACGCCAGGCCCGCCCTTGAGCACGTCCTGTAGCGCCTCCGCCCCTTTCACGAGGATCTCCGCGTGGCGGGAGAACAGCTCGAAGAACCTGTCTTCGCGCGGCATAAGTGCTTGAAACCAGCGGAGCATTCGGGTGCTTTCGAGTGGCGGGCGAGATTTGTGACAGTTTTATAACAGCATCGCCGACGCAATAAAGCGGGACATCGCGCGCTTTCCCGCTTGACTCAATTCTATAATTCACGAATCAATGAAGTATGGATTTGAGTAACGCCATCAAACGCCTGTCCGCCATCGCCCACGAAGCGCGGCTCGAAGTCTTTCGCCTGCTTGTGAAAGCGGGGCCCGAAGGCATGGCGGCCGGGAATATCGCGCGCGATCTTTCCGTCGCGGCGAACACGCTGTCCGCGCAATTGCTCGTGCTGTCCAACGCAGGCCTGATCCACGCGCGACGCGAGGGCCGCTCCATAATCTACGCCGTCAATTATGACGCGATGCGCGATCTTCTGGTGTTTCTCACGGAAGACTGTTGCGGCGGACGCGCCGAAATGTGCGCACCCCTCGCCGATATCGCTGCACGCTGTTGTTCGCCATCCAAGGAGGTTCGTCATGAAGCGCCTGCACGTTCACGTCGCCGTCGATAGTCTCAAGAAATCGATCGGGTTCTATTCGGTCCTGTTCGGCGCTGCGCCGAGTGTGACCAAGGATGACTATGCCAAATGGATGCTCGACGACCCGAAAGTGAATTTCGCCATCTCGTCGCGCGCGCGCGCAGCCGGGGTCGATCATCTCGGCATTCAGGTGGAGAGCGACGCAGAGCTCCGCGATCTTGCCGGACGGCTCAAAGCGGCGGGCGAGGCGACGCGCGACCAGAAGGCAACGACCTGCTGCTATGCTCAATCGAACAAGGCCTGGGTGGACGACCCCTCCGGCGTTCGCTGGGAAACCTTCTTCACCTTCGGTGACGCGACGACCTATGGCGAAGACGAGCCCGACACCAAGCTCGCGGAGAGCAAATCGTCCTGCTGCACCCCGGCAACATCGGCGTGCTGCGCATGAGAAACGATCGGCCGGACCAACCTTACAACGTGCTTTTCCTGTGCACGGGCAACTCCGCACGTTCGATCCTGGCCGAGGCGATCCTCAACAAGATCGGCAAGGGAAAATTCCTCGCCTATTCGGCCGGCTCCCAGCCCAAAGGCACGGTACATCCGCACGCGCTCGCGCTGCTGCGACGGCTCGACTATCCGACGGAAAACTGCCGCTCAAAAAGCTGGGATGAGTTCGCAAAAGCTGGCGCGCCGGCTTTGGATTTCGTCTTCACGGTTTGCGACAACGCTGCCAACGAAGTTTGCCCTGTGTGGCCGGGTCAGCCGATGACGGCTCATTGGGGCGTGCCCGATCCGGCGGCAGCGGAAGGATCGGAAGCCGAGATCGCGAAAGCATTTCGTGAAGCCTATCAGCAACTTCAGCGCCGCATAGAACTCTTCGCCAATCTCCCCGTGCGCAGCCTCGACCGGATGTCGCTGAAGAAACATCTCGACGATATCGGCACAACAGCCGACTCGAAAGCGCGAGCATGACCATCACGATCTATCACAACCCTGATTGCGGGACCTCGCGCAATGCGCTCGGGCTGATCCGCAATTCCGGCGTGGAGCCCGAGATCATCGAATATCTCAAGACGACGCCCTCGCGCGAAACGCTTGTCGCGTTGATCGGTGCGATGGGCATCACCGCGCGCGAACTGCTGCGTGAGAAGGGCACGCCCTACAAAGACCTTGGCCTGGGCAATCCGCAGCTGACGGACGAGCAGCTGATCGACGCCATGCTGCAGTATCCGATCCTGATCAACCGCCCCATTGTCGTGACGCCGCTCAGCACCAGGCTCTGCCGGCCGTCGGACACCGTGCTCGATATTCTCCCGGATGCGCAACGTGGCGAATTCCGCAACGAAGCCGGTGAGTTGGTCGTGGATCGAAACGGACAACGCATCGTGCCGTCCGCATGACGGCTTCGGCGCGCAGACTTGTTGCGGAGGGATTGGGCACAGCGGCTTTGCTGATGGCCGTCGTTGGATCCGGAATCATGGGCGAGCGGCTTGCGGGCGGTAACGCCGCCATCGCGCTGCTCGCCAATTCCGTTGCGACGGGTGCGGCACTTGTTGTGCTGATCACAACGCTTGGGCCGATCTCCGGCGCGCATTTCAATCCGGCGGTGACGGCGTTCTTCGCGCTGCGGCGTGAGATTTCCCTGAAGCTGGCGCTTGGCTATGCCGCCGTTCAGTGCGCTGGCGCGATCGCAGGCGTCTGGGCGGCACATGCGATGTTCGCGACGCCGATTCTGGAAGTATCCGAAAGGCTTCGCGATGGCCCGGCACAATGGTGGTCGGAGTTCGTCGCGACGTTCGGATTGCTGGCCACCATCGCAGGCGCGGTGCGTTACGCGCCGCAATCCGCTCCGACATTGGTCGGCCTCTACATCACGGCTGCCTACTGGTTCACAGCATCGACCTCGTTCGCCAATCCTGCCGTGACGCTGGCGCGCATGATGACGAGCAGCTTCGCGGGAATCGCGCCGTCGTCGGCGCCGATGTTCGTCGTTGCACAGATGATCGCGGTCTTCGCGGGCTTTGTAGCGCTCGGCTGGCTGTTCGCCGAGCAGCGGTCTTACGCCGCGATCGTATCGTCCAGCGAGTAACCGGCCGACCGCACGGTGCGGATCGGGTCGCGGACACCCTCGACGTTGAGCGCCTTGCGCAGGCGGCCGACATGCACGTCCACCGTACGCGCCTCGACATAGACGTCGCTGCCCCACACGGCGTCGAGCAATTGCTCGCGCGAGAACACGCGGCCGGGATGCTGGATCAGATGATCGAGCAGCTTGTACTCGGTGGGACCCAGATGCACTTCCTTGCCGGCACGGCGCACGCGGTGCGCGGCGCGGTCCATTTCGATATCGCCGATGGCGACGACGTCTTCGGCGAGGCTCGGGCGGATGCGGCGCATCACGGCGCGGAGACGCGCGAGAAGCTCCGTCATCGAGAACGGCTTGGTCAGATAATCGTCGGCGCCGGTGTCGAGGCCGCGGATGCGATCCGTCTCCTCGCCGCGCGCGGTGAGCATGATGATCGGGACATTACGCGTTTCCTGACGGCCGCGCAGGCGGCGGCACACTTCAATGCCCGAAAGCTGCGGCATCATCCAGTCGAGCAGGACGAGATCGGGCTTCTCTTCCGCCGCGACCAACAGTGCTTCCTCGCCGTCGCGGGCCTCAAGCACGCGATAGCCTTCGCGTTCCAGATTGTAGCGCAGCAAGGTGACGAGAGCGCCCTCGTCTTCGGCGACCAGGACCGTCGGCTTCATGACTTGTTCTCGAACAAAACGCGGGTCTCGCTCGTCGTGTCGGCTTTCGGCCGCGCACTCGAGAGATGGCCACCGCTGACCATGTGGTAGACGACTTCGGCGATGTTCGTGGCGTGATCGCCCGTGCGCTCGATGTTCTTGGCGACGAACAGCAGATGCGTGCTGAGCCCGATCGTGCGTGGATCTTCCATCATGTAGGTGAGGAGTTCGCGGAACAGGCTGTTGTAGGTTTCGTCGATCTCGCCGTCCTGCTTCCACACTGCTTCGGCGGCGCTGGCATCGCGATCGGAATAGGCATCGAGCACAAGCTTCAGCTGCGACAGCGACTGCTTGCCCATGCGCGCCAGCGACTGCGTCAGGCGGATCGGCGGTTCGCGGTTCAGCACGATGGCGCGCTTGGCGATGTTCTTGGCGAGGTCGCCGATGCGCTCGAGCTCGCTCGCGATCTTGATCGCGGCCAGGGTCTCGCGCAGGTCCACCGCCATCGGCTGGCGGAGCGCAAGGAGCTTCAGTGCCTGATCCTCGACCTGCTGCTGCAGCTCGTCGATCTGCTTGTCGCCGCCGACGGCGCTTTCGGCGAGATGTGTGTCGCGCTTGGCGATGGCCTCAATGGCGTTGGCAAGCTGCGCTTCGGCCATCCCGCCCATCTGGGCGATGCTGGTCGCAAGCGCTTCCAGCTTCTCGGAAAAGGCCTTTACGGTGTGATCTGTCATATCGTTCGCCCAGCTGCGCATCGCGCGTCGGACCTCTGCTTATGGCGCCTGCACCAAGGATGTGCGACACTTTTATGACAGTTCTATGACAGAGCGGGAAGCGGGCCGGCGGCGGGCAAAAATACCGTGAATGTCGTGCCTTCGCCCAGTTTGCTTTCGATGGTCATGCGCCCCTGGTGGCGATTGACGATGTGCTTGACGATGGCGAGACCCAGGCCCGTGCCGCCTTTTTCGCGGCTGCGCTTCACATCGACCCGGTAGAAGCGTTCCGTGAGTCGGGGCACGGCGGCGGGCGGAATCCCCTCGCCGTCGTCGCGGATGCCGACCGCGAGCATCTGCTCCGCGCGCCGCCCCCCGGGCAGCGCCGTCATGCTGAGCGTCACCCACACATGGCCACCGGGCTTTCCGTATTTGATCGCGTTGTGAATCAGATTCTGGAAAATCTGGATCAGTTCATCGCGCTCGCCGATGGCACGCGGGAGGTGCGGCGCTGCGTCCAGCTCAAGACTGATGCCGTCCAGCCTGGCCAGCGGCGTCAGCGCGGCGATCGCTTCGCGCAGGATGATCTCGAGTGACACCGCGCCTGACGGGGGGACATGCTCGTTCTGCTCGATGCGCGTGAGCGAGAGGAGGTCATCGATCAGCCGCCGCATGCGCGCGCCCTCGACCGACATGATGTCGAGAAACTGGTCTCGCGCCTCGGGGTCTTCCTTGGCATGCCCCTTGAGCGTCTCGATGAACCCGGTGAGTGCGGCCAATGGCGTGCGCAATTCGTGACTCGCATTGGCGACAAAATCGGCGCGCAGCTGCTCCGCGCGCTTCATCGCCGTCAGATCGTGCAGCAACAATATCGTGACGGCTTCTTCCGATCCCGCCCGCGCGGCATAGGCCTGATAGGTCCGCTGCACCGGGACAGGTGTCGTGTATTCGACCGAGGAGGTTTCGCCCGTCGCGGCCGTCTTCCGGATCGCATCGAGCACGGCCGGCGTGCGGATGATCGCGGAGATATGCTTGCGCTCGGCATCGATGCCGACGGCGTCGCGCATCGCACGATTGGCCAGGATCACGCGTTCGGAAGCGTCGATCAGCAGCAGCGGATCGGGCAGGCGCTCGAACAGATCGCGTGCCATCTGCGACAGAAGCGTGCCGTCCGACTGGGCGGCACCACCTGCGGGTCTCGAACGGGTGGCGGGCCGGAACAGAGCGACAATCGTCGCTATGATCGCGAGCGCGGCGACAACACCGATCGTCAGCCAGGCACCGCTACGCCCGTAATCGGCATATGCAACGCTTCCCGCCGCGAGTCCGACGACGGCGGCCCACAAATACCGGCGCAGCGCATGCCACTGTTCTTCCATGCGAGCGATATGGCATGCGCCGCGTGTGTTTTGCTAGTCGCGCTTCATGTTCGCGTTGAGCCCGCCGGGAATGGCAAGCGGACCGGTCATCGGCTCTGACCGGCCATCGGCGAGAAAGACCTGCGCCATCTCGTAGATCTGGCCGAGCGACGTCTTTGCAATGCCGCTGCCCGCGCTGAGCCTGCGAATGCCGATTTCCCTGAGCCGCGCGACCGGTGGCAGCCCGACCCAGGCGAGAGAATTGATCGGCGCGTCGATCGCCTTGACGAAGCGCACCAGCATCGCCTCGTCCACGCACATGGGGATGAAAATCGAATTCGCGCCGGCGTCACGATACTTTCGCGCGCGTTTCACCGTTTCGTCATACGCCGCTTCGCCCTGCGCCAGATTGTGCAAAAACACGTCGGTGCGCGCATTGATCCAGATCTCGTCGCCGTGCTGATCCTTGATCGCGTGTATCTTGTCGGCGAGCTCGTCGGGCGAGGCCTTGCCATCCTCGATATTGATGCCCGTCACACCGGCATCGATCAGGTACTCGACATTGTCGACCACCGTATCGTCGACCGCATAACCCGCTTCGATATCGGCAGTGATCGGAACCGACACGACACGCGCGATCTCGCGCACGACATTGAGCAGGATGTCGAACGACAGCGCCTCGCCGTCCGGATAGCCATGCGCCCAGGCAACCGCGGCGCTCGACGTCGCGATCGCCTTCGCGCCGGCCAGCTCGATGACGCGCGCACTGCCGGCATCCCAGGCGTTGGGAAGCACCAGAACGTCGGGACCGGCATGGAGTTGCTTGAAAGGATTCATCGTGAGGCTTTCCTTGTGAAAAGATCGTCGCGTGTGTAGCGCGCTTCGTGGTCGAGCAGCCAGCGCTTGCGCGGCAGGCCTCCGCCATAGCCGGTCAACGCACCGTTGCTGCCGATGACGCGATGGCATGGCACGATCAGGCTGATCGGATTCTGCCCGTTGGCGAGGCCGACGGCACGCACCGCGTCGGGCTTGCCGATCTTCTTCGCCAGAGCACCATACGACGTCGTCGTGCCGCCAGAGATTTTGCGTAGCGCGTTCCAAACCTTGTTCTGAAACGGCGTGCCGTTGAATGCGACATTCATTTCGTCAACCGCCGCGATATCGCCATCGAAATATTTCTTCAGCGCCTTCGCATGGCCGAACGCATTCTTCCGTTCCTTCAGCATCACCTTGCCATAACGCCGGCGCAGCGCCGCTTCCCAGCGATGCGTTGGGTCCTCCCAATAGAACAGGCGCAGCGCGCCTTCCTGATCAGAGATCAGTACGCCTTCGCCGAGCGGTGTTGCCGTTCGCTCGACGATGAATTCTTCCGCGTCAGCCATTCGCGGCCTCTGCATCGGAGGTCCACAGATGCTGCGCAGCGTACGCGCGCCACGGACGCCATGCTTCCGCGCGCGCGAGCAGGGCCTTCGGCGTCGGACGCGCGCCCTTGTCTGCCACCGCGGGATGACGTAGCAATCCGACGTCCGCGGCCGGAAACGCGTCGCTGTCGCGCAGTGCGCGCAACGCCCAATACTGCGCCGTCCACGGCCCAAAACCCGGAAGCGCCACCAGACGCTCCAGCGTTTCGTCGAACGTTCCTGTCGGATCGAGCAATTTCGGATCGGCCTTCGCCGCCTCCGCAAGCGCTTTCAGCGACGCGATGCGCGCCCTGGGCATAGGCATTGTCGAGAGATCTGCCGCAACGACACGCGCCGGGTTGGGGAAGATCCTGTTCAGCCGCGGATCGCCCGTAACGTCCGCACTCACATTCACACCCGCACGCGCGACGAGATGGCCGGCGAGTTTGCGTGCCGCGGTGACTGTCACCTGCTGTCCGAAGATCGCGCGGCAGGCCAGTTCGAAACCATCCCAGGCTCCCGGCGTACGGAGCCCGGGCCGTTTGGAGATCAACGGCGC
The DNA here is from genome assembly GCA_035502175.1 of Rhizomicrobium sp. Classification (GTDB taxonomy): domain Bacteria; phylum Pseudomonadota; class Alphaproteobacteria; order Micropepsales; family Micropepsaceae; genus Rhizomicrobium. The sequence continues at coordinate 17,953 of DATJUS010000122.1, read as the reverse complement.
GAGATCGGCATCGCCAGACAGATGCGCACCGATAGATGCGACATCCGCATCGAGATCGAACAGACGCCGCAGCCGCGCGACGATGCCGAGCAGCGCTTTCACTTTCGGGAAGCGGATTGTCGCCAGCAGATGGTTTTTGCCTTGCGAGGCTTCTACGCTGCCATAGGCGCCGTCGATCTCGATCGTGCGCATGTAGCGGTTGCCGTCGACCAGCTCCACGCCTTCGATGGCGCGATAAGCAAGGAACGCGAGGATAGAATCCCAATCATACGGCGCGCGATAGCCGAGCTTCAGCGTGACCGTCGAGAGCGGCGTATTCTTCTTGCGGCGGAGTTCGCTCGGCGCGCGGCGGTAGAGCTTGCGGAACGCATCGTTGAAGCGCCGCACGCTGCCGAAGCCGGATGCGGCGGCGATATCCGTCATCGACAATTGCGTGTCATGGATCAGTTGCTTGGCGAACAGGATGCGCCGCGTCTGCGCCACGGCGATGGGTGGCGCACCGAGATGCTGATCGAAGAGGCGGCGCAACTGCCGCTCACCGACGCCCAGACGATCCGCGAGCGCCTCGACACCGGCCTCTCCATCGAGCAAGCCTTCACCGATCAACGCGAGCGCACGCGACACCGTATTCTCCGTTCCGCGCCACGCCGCGGCGTCCGGCGAAATCTCCGGGCGGCAACGCAGGCATGGGCGAAATCCGGCTTCCTGCGCCGCGGCCGCACTCGGATAGAAGCGGACATTCTCCGATTTCGGCGTCCGCGCCGGGCAGATCGGGCGACAGTAGATTCCGGTCGACCGCACGGCCACGAACACGCGGCCGTCGAGCACGGGATCGCGGGCCTGGAGCGCGCGGTAGCAGATGTCATGCGGCGGCATCGTCATGGCCCCAATATATGCACTCTCACGCGGACCACTGGCCATTTTCGGACTCGAATGAGGGGTGTGCAAATCGGTCATGGCGTTGACACTTCGCTCCTGTTTTCTAGCCTGAACGGCGGAGGAACCCATGATCATTGTCTACGGCGCGTTTCCCACCCGATCCTTGCGCGTGATGTGGGCGCTGGAGGAACTGGGCAAAGACTACGAGCTTCGTCCCGTCGACCTGCGCAACCGGATGGCAGACGAAGCGTTTCTCGCGCTCAACCCCTCCGGCTTCCTGCCCGCGATGCAGGACGGCGACGTGACGATGGTCGATTCCATCGCGATGCTCGAATATCTGATCGCGCGCTACGACGACAAAGGCCTGCTCGCGCCGGCAGCGAACGACGCCTGCTTCCCCTGCTATCAGCAATTCCTGCATCTCGGCGAGTCGGGGCTTGCCGCGTATCTGAATGTGATCGTCGGCAGCAGGTTCATGGCGCCCGAAAGCGAGAAGGACAATTTCGGCGCGCGCATTGCGGAGCGCATGTTCGAGAACCGCCTCGCCCTCGTCACACGGCAACTCACGAGCGCACCGATGATGGCCGGCGATCGCTTCAGCGCCGCGGACATTTCTGTCGTCTATGCGCTGGGCATGGCAGAGCGTCTCGGACTCAGCAGCAAGTTTGGTCCCGAGATTGCGGACTATCGCACCCGCATGGCAGATCGCCCGGCGTTCCAGCGCGCCAGCGCCAAATGGGCCCCCAAGCCGGCGTGATTTGACAATCCGTCAGTCTCTAAAGCAGGCTCGTTTCAAAGGGTTGGTACCAAAACGCCCGAGAGTGGCGTAGCCGGGAGGATGGCATGGCAGACGCGGCAGCGCGCGGCGGCATCACGAGCGTGCGCACGAAGATCTTCTACGGCCTCGGCTCCATAGCTTTCGGCGTCAAGGACAACGGTTTTCAGACGATCCTCCTGCCCTTCTACAACCTCGTGCTCCATGTGCCCGCCCACCTGGTCGGTTTGGCAATCCTCATCGCGTTGGTGTTCGATGCCTTCCTAGACCCGGTCGTCGGGCACTTCTCCGACAATCTGAATACGCGCTGGGGTCGTCGCCATCCGCTGATGTATGCCTCAGCACTTCCTGTGGCGGTGAGTTATCTGCTGCTCTGGAATCCACCGCACTGGAGCCCGATGGCGCTCTTCTACTATCTCATCGTCGTCGCCATTGTGGTGCGCACCTTCATCACATTCTACGAAATTCCGAGCTCCGCATTGGTGCCGGAGTTGACGACGGATTACGACGAGCGCACGTCGTTCATCGGCTATCGCATTTTCTTCGGCTGGTATGGAGCACTGGTTTTATCCGTGCTCGCTTTTCTCTACTTCATGGGACCGAGTCCGGCGCCAGGCAGTTGCAAGCCAGCCGGCCAACTCCATGCCGAAGGATATAGCCTCTACGGTATTGTCGCGGCCGTGGTGATGTTCGTCGCGATCCTTGTGTCGGCGTGGGGCACGCACAAATTCATCCCGTATTTCCGCAAGCCGGAAGCGGAGCACAGAAGCATAGGACAGTATTTCCGCGAGATGTTCGCGAGCATGTCGAACCGCGCGTTCCTGATCCTGTTGGCGGCCCTGATCTTTTTCAATCTCGCCAACGGCCTTGTGTTCGCGCTGAATTTCTACGTCAACACATTCTTCTGGAAATTGAACAACGGACAGATCGGCATCCTGTCGATGGCGCTTTTCATCGCCGTTGCTTTCGGCTTCGCAGTCGCGCTGCCGATGTCGAAGTGGCTCGGCAAGAAAGTCTCCGCAATCCTGATGTTCGGTTCGGGCTATCTGCTTTCCAGCACACCGCTGTTGCTCGGTCTGATGGGAATACTTCCGGCCCAACCGTCACCCATGATCGTCGGGATTCTGTTCGTCTCGGCCATTATCGGCTCCGGCCTCGCGATCGGAAGCTCGGTGATGGTTGTGTCGCTGACGGCCGACATCGTGGAGGACAGCGAACTCCAGACCGGACGGCGCTCCGAAGGATTGTTCTTCGCCGGCAACAGCTTCATGCAGAAGGCAGCGTCGGGGCTCGGCCTGTTCGTGTCGGGCATCATTCTCTCGGCCGTGGGCTTTCCCACGGCCGCGATGCCTTGCTCCGTCGATCCGCAGATCGTGCGCAATTTCTGCATCGTCTACTTTGTGACCGTCGGTGTGATCTACACAATCGGCTTCGTCTTCATCGCCATGTTTCCGATCAGCCGCCAGTCGCACGAGGACAATCTGCGCAAGCTGGCGGGTGATGCCGGAAATCTCCTCGCCGACGAACCGCCCGGGCCGATGGTCTAGACCGCGAAGATCTTCTTCAACTCGGTCTTGAGGATCTTGCCGTTGGCGTTGCGCGGCAGGGTCTCGGGCCAGAACACGACCTTCACCGGCACCTTGAACGCCGCGAGTTTTCCGGCGACGAAGGCGCGCAGTTCGTCCTCGGTCGTGTGCATGCCGGGCTTGAGATGCACGACAGCGCCGGGTTCCTCGCCCAGCGTCTTGTGCGGCACGGCGACGAGCGCGGCATCCATCACCGCGGGGTGTTCGTAGAGGACGTTCTCAACCTCGATGCAGTAGATGTTCTCGCCGCCGCGGATCAGCATGTCCTTCGCGCGGTCGATGATGAAGCAGAAGCCTTCCTCGTCCACACGCGCCAGATCGCCGGTCTTCACCCAACCATCGGTGAACGTCTGTGCGGTCGCCTCAGGCTTGTTCCAATAGCCTTTGACGATGTTCGGCCCGCGCGCCCACAACTCGCCAACCTCGTTCGGGCCAAGCTGTCGCGAGCCGTCGACCGTCATCACCTTCAGGTCGCAGACCGCGACCGCCGGGCCGCACGAGTCGGGACGATGTTCGTAATCCTCCGCGGAGTTCGAGGTGCAGGTCGCCGACGTCTCCGTCATGCCCCAGCCATTGCCGGGCAGCGATTTCGGGAACGTCTCGACGATCTTGCGCACCAGCTCGGGCGCAGACGGTGCGCCGCCATAGGCGACCGATTCCAGCGACGACAGATCGTATTTGTGCCGGTTGGGATGTTCGATCAGCTGCCACGCGATGGTCGGCACGCCGCCCGCGCCGTTGATCTTCTCGCGCTCGATCAGCTGCATCGCAAGTTCGGGATCCCATTTGCGCATCAGCACCAGCTTGGCGCCGGCGAACAGCGACGGCCCCATCACTGCGAAGCATCCCGTCGCATGGAAAAACGGCACCGAGAGCAAGGTCGAACGCTGTGGCGCATTCGGATCGGGCGCCGGTGGCTGCTCGCCGCGGCGCAGGAAATTCCGCGCGGCAACGGATGCCGATGCGAAAATGTTGCTCAGCATGTTGCGGTGGGTGCCGAGCGCGCCCTTCGGTTTCCCCGTCGTCCCTGAGGTGTAAAGGATCGTCGCGTCGTCATCGGAGTTGAGCGGCACCGTCGGCATCGTGCCCGCGGGCAGGTTGCCCCAATCGTTGACCCTGCCGAGCACATCTTCCAGCCGCTTCACGATCGGATGCGGAAGCTCATCGGGATAGCGGCTGACATAGATCGACTTCAGGTCGGGGCAATTGACAAGATGCTCCGCGATGCGCTCGAGCCGTTCGGCATCGACGAACGCGACTTTGGTGCCGGAATCGACAAGGCCGTATTCCAGCTCCGGTCCTGTCCACCACGCATTCAGCGGCGTCAGGATCGCACCGATGATCGTGGCGCCGAAGAAGATCGGGCACCATTCCGGAATGTTGCGCATGATGAGCGCGACGCGGTCGCCCTTCTTCACGCCGGCTTTGGTTAGCTCCTCGGCAACAGCGAGCGCCGCACGCGTGAACGTTTCGAACGTCGCGCGCTCGTCCTCGTAGACCAGAAACGTCTTGTCGCCATGCGCGCGGCCGATGGCGAGCAGATCGCGCAAGGTCGGCGGCGCGTTTTTCCACACGCGGGTCTTCACGCCACGGATGACCACCTCATCCATCTCCAGCGGCGAGCCCGGCGCGGTGAGCAGGGCATGCGCCTGCGCGATCGACATCGCGGGCCAGGGTTTTGCTGATTCAGACATCGCGCGCGTTACCTACCAGATGTTGAGGGTGATGCCGGAAGCTCACCGCTACCATTTGAACCTCAAAAGTCCGAAGGGGGTACCCCTTGCCCATCAAGGTCACTGACATTTCATCAGACAGTCGTGCGCAGGTCTACTGGATGTAGCGAGAGGCAGGAGCGATTCAAGCCGGAGCGCTCGGCGTGCGCAGCATGGTTTCCAAATCGGCGAGGCTGCCGGTGATGATCTGCAGATGCTCTGGCCGCCATTGGGCACCTTGCATGACCAAACCGGAGATCGCCCTCGACGGGCGCAACCTGCTTCCATGCTTTTCGATGCAGCACGTCAATTCGACGCCGTTATCGTCGAGCAGCCGCCAATGCGTGAAGTTGTCGTTGGGGAATTTCGCGGAAGCCTCGTACCCCTCGACAAAGATGATCCGGCTGTCCGCCATCTGAAAGGCAAACGTGTGGTTCCTGCCCTCGACGCCCTGCAGCACGATGACCTCGCTCGCAACAACATGCATCGCGCGCATCGAATTCGATTGGCGCGCTTTCGCGAACCCGCGCAGGGCTTTCGATTCCGTGCGATACAGATCTCGATAGGTCCAGAGCAGGCCGGGGCAAAAGATCAATCCGAAGATGGCCGCTAGGATGTACAGACGGCTGCTTCCCAAAAACGCCGCGAAGACAAACAGCGCGATCAGGATTGCGGCCAGACCGCCAAAGACCTTGAGCGTCGTTCTCCGCAGAAATCGCTTCTCCAACGCTTCCGAGGCGCGCAGAAATCGTCGCAACAGAGGGGTTAGCGTTAGCTCCATTTCCTGCATCTGGACCCCCGAGCGCGAAAAGCCTCGTCGCGCCAGCCAATTGCCTCGGGCCATGAATAGCCCAACTGTCACGAATTGACGACGGATCAGCGTTCGGCCTAGCTTGCGCCCACGTGCGAGGTTTAGGGAACGCGGTTATGCCGCGGCTGCCCCCGCAACTGTGACCGGCGAGCGGTCGTCCACATGCCACTTGGGCCACAAGGCTCTGGGAAGGCGGGCGACGGTGACGACCCGGGAGCCAGGAAACCTGCCTTGCGCCGTCGTTGTGCAGCCGGCCGGGGTGTGCCGTATGCGCGCGGGAATCCGCGTGACGACAAGTCGAAGTCGTTGCGCGGGGGCATTCCGTTGAAAGTCATTCGTTCTGCCAATCGTGCGGCGGCTTCTGGAACCCAACCAGGAGAACGTCATCATGCGTAAAGCACTTCTTGCCACCACCGCGCTCTTCGCGCTGACCGCGCCGGCATTCGCCGACGACGACGCGACGCCGGAGACGGTCGTCGTCACCGCGACCCGCACGCCACAGCCGATCGAAAAGACGGGCTCGTCCATCTCGGTCATCACCGCAGCCGATCTGAAGGTTCAGCAGACGGATGTCCTCACCGACATTCTCGCCGAGACGCCCGGCCTCACCGTGAACCGCAACGGCGGCGTCGGACAGCCAACCAGCATTTCCCTGCGCGGCGCAGAGACGGGGCAGACCGTCGTCCTCATCGACGGCGTGCGCATCAACGACCCAAGCGCGACGGACGAAGGCGCGATCCTGAGCGATGTGCTCACAAACAACATCGACCGCGTCGAAATCCTGCGCGGACCGCAATCGACGCTTTACGGCAGCGACGCGATGGGCGGCGTGGTCAACATCCTCAGCAAGCGCGGCGGCGACACGCCGTTCGGCGGAACGGCGAGCGCGGAGGGCGGCTCATTCGACACTTTCCATCTCAATGCTGCCGCGAACGGAACGACCGACAATGTCGAATATGGTGCGGCGCTGAACTGGTTCGACACCGGCGGCATCTCGGCGGCGGACTCGCGCAACGGCAACACCGAGGCCGACGGCTATGAGAATTTTGGCGCGACCTTCAACACGCGCACGCATCTCAGCCAGGACTGGAGCATCGATCTGCGCGGCTACTACACCCACGGCCACGACGATTTCGACGACAATTTCCCGCCGCCGAACTTCCAGATCGCGGACTCAGCGGCAAACAACACCAATGAGCTGTTTGCAGGCTATGCCGGCGTGAACGCGACCTTCGGCATGCTCCAGAACCGCTTGGCCTTCATCGCAACGGAAGGGACCCGCGACTATTTCGACTCGGCGTCGGATACGGTCCACAAGAACTACGACTACGAAGGCAGCGCATCGCGCCTCGAGTATCAGGGCATCGTGGATATAAACAATGCGAACCAGCTGACCTTCGGCGCAGAAACCGAGGAGCGTTCGTTCCGGAACGACAACTTCGGCATCAACGCCCTGTTCTCGCCACCGGTGCAGCTTGGCCATGACCGTATTTCGAGTGGCTACGCACAGATGCAGACGACGCTGTTCGATCAACTCACCCTGACGGGTGGCGTGCGTTACGACGATGATGAGGAATTCGGTGGGCACACGTCGCTGAAGCTCGCCGGGGCCTGGAATATTCCGGGCTGGGACACGACCCTGCGCGCGAATTATGGCGACGGGTTCAAGGCGCCGTCGCTGTATGAGTTGTATTCGCAGTACGCCAATCCCTTCCACGCATTGAAGCCTGAGACGGCAAAGGGTTGGGAAGCCGGCGTCGACAAATCGCTGCTCGATGGCCGCCTGCTTGGCTCGCTCACATATTTCGAGCGGCACACACACAACCAGATCGACTTCGTGGACACGTTCACGCCACCCTACGGCTACTACGAGAATCTGGACCGCACGCGTGCCACCGGCACCGAGGCGGAGATCACGGCGAAACTGACGGATGCGCTGACGGTCTCGGCGGACTACACCAACTTGACCGCCAAGAACCTGATCACCGGCACCGAACTCGCCCGCCGCCCGCACAATTCGGCGAGCGGAACGATCACGTGGTTGCCCATGCCGAAGCTGACGCTGGGGACCAGCGTGATCTTTGTCGGCGATCGGTTCGATGACGGTGGCAACTTCGTGCCGCTTCAGAGCAACACGACAGTCAACGTCTTCGGCTCCTACGCCTTCACCGACAAACTGGAGCTGTTCGGCCGGGTCGAGAACCTCTTCAACGAGAAGAGCGAGGACGTGGCGGGCTACGGCCGGATGGGCCTGGCGGCCTATGGCGGCATCCGCGCGGCCTTCTAGGACGGCGTTTTGCGTGGCACAGTCCGGGGAACGCTATCCCGGACTGTGCCATGTCTTTCAAGAGCATCCTGATCGCCAATCGCGGCGAGATCGCGATCCGCATCGCGCGCGCCGCCGCCGATCTCGGTATTCGTTCCGTCGCGGTCTACTCCGACGACGACGCGACATCGCTGCACGTTAAGCTCGCGGACGAGGCGCGGCCGTTGGGGGCCAGCGGCGTTGCCGCCTATCTCGACATCGCGCGCGTGGTCGCCGCCGCGAAGGCCGCGAATTGCGACGCGATCCATCCCGGCTATGGCTTCCTCAGCGAAAACGCGATGTTCGCGCGTGCTTGCGCGGAGGTCGGCATCACCTTCATCGGCCCGAGCCCGGAGGTCCTGTCCGTGTTCGGTGACAAGGCGCGCGCCCGCGCACTTGCCGAGCGCTTCGGCGTACCGATCCTTGAAGGGACATCAGGTGCCACGACGCTCGATCAGGCGCGCGCGTTCATGGCGAAGCGCAAGGGACCGATCATTGTGAAAGCTCTCGCGGGCGGTGGCGGGCGCGGCATGCGCGTCGTCAACGCGGAGAGTGAGCTTGAAGAAGCTTACAAGCGCTGCCAATCCGAAGCGAAGGCGAGCTTCGGCAACGATGCCGTCTATGTCGAAGCCTTCATGCCGCACGCGCGTCACATCGAAGTGCAGGTCGCTGGCGACGGCAAGACCGCGAGCCACATCTGGGAGCGAGACTGCTCTTTGCAGCGTCGCCACCAGAAGATCGTCGAGATCGCGCCTGCACCCGCGCTCGATCCTGATCTCCGCCAGCAACTCTGCGATGCCGCCGTATGGCTGGCTGACGATGTGAAGCTGAAGGGCCTCGGGACCGTCGAATTCCTGGTCGATCCGAAACCTGCGCGTCACGCCTCCGCGTTCGCCTTCATCGAGTGCAATCCGCGCCTGCAGGTCGAACACACGGTGACGGAAGAGATTACCGGCATCGATCTCGTCGCCGTGCAGATCGAACTCGCGCGCGGCAATTCCCTGCGCGACATCGGCCTGAAACAGGAGAACATCCCGAAGCCCCGTGGCGTGGCCATCCAGCTCCGCATCAACATGGAGAAGATCGCCGAGGACGGATCGGTGAAGCCGTCCGGCGGAACGCTCACGCGCTTCGTGCCGCCGTCCGGTCCCGGCGTACGCGTCGATACGTTTGGCTATGAGGGTTACGGGACAAATCCGGCCTTCGACCCGCTGCTGGCGAAGCTGGTCGTGCACGCACCCGATTTCACACTCGCCGTTGGCCGTGCGAAACGCGCGCTTGACGAGTTCGCGATCGGCGGCGTCGAGACGAACATCGGCTTTCTCCATGCGCTGCTCGAAAATCCGGAGGTCGCCGGACGCCGGACGCATACGCGCATTGTTGAAGAGAACATGGCCGCGCTGGTGCGCGAAAGCGCGACATGGAAGCCGCAAGAGATTGCCGCTGCATCCGCTCCCTCCGTCGCCGCCGCCAAAGCGCACACAATAGCACCTGAGGGCACGGTCGCCGTTGCCGCACCGATGCAGGGCAAGATTGTCAGCTACTCCGTCTCCGTCGGCGATCTCGTTCGGCAAGGTACGCCTGTGGCGGTGCTGGAGGCGATGAAGATGGAGCATCTCGTTGGCGCGGGCGTGTCCGGCCGCGTCCATTCCATCGGCGCGAAACCGGGAGACGTTCTTTATGAAGGCGACGCACTCGTCTTCCTCACGCCGGAAACAGTTTCCGGTGCGGCGAGCGAGACGGAAAAGACGGTCGATCCCGACTTCATCCGGCCCGATCTCGCGGAGTCCAGCGCGCGGCACGATTTCGGCTACGACGCGAACCGTCCCGAAGCCACGGCGCGGCGCCGCAAGACCAATCAGCGCACAGCGCGCGAGAACGTCGCCGATCTCGTCGATCCCGGTAGCTTCATCGAATACGGCGCGCTCGCTTTCGCCGCCCAGAAACGCCGCCGCACACTGGACGATCTCATCAAGAACACACCCGGCGACGGCATCATCACCGGCATCGGCACCGTCAACGCCGCGCAGTTCGGCGAAGAGCGCGCGCGCTGCGCGGTGCTCGCCTACGACTACACCGTCCTCGCCGGCACGCAGGGCGCGATGAACCATCGCAAGAAAGATCGCCTGCTCAAGATCGCGGAGGATTCGAAGCTCCCGGTCGTGTTGTTCACTGAAGGCGGCGGCGGCCGTCCGGGTGATACGGATTTCCCCGGCGTCGCGGGCCTCGACACGCCGACATTCCGCCAGTACGCAAAGCTCAGCGGGTCCGTGCCGCGCATCGGCATCAATTCCGGGCGCTGCTTTGCGGGCAACGCCGCCCTGCTCGGCTCCAGCGATGTTGTGATCGCGACCGCGAACTCGAACATCGGCATGGGCGGACCCGCGATGATCGAGGGCGGAGGACTCGGTGTCTACACGCCGGATGAAGTCGGCCCGATGTCGGTGCAGGTGCCGAACGGCGTTGTTGACATCGCCGTCGCCGATGAAACCGAAGCGGTCGCGGCGGCAAAGAAATACCTTTCTTATTTCCAGGGCCCGCTTGCGCAATGGAACGCGGCCGATCAGAAGACCCTGCGCCATCTGATCCCGGAGAACCGGCTGCGCGTCTACGACATCCGCAAGGTCATCGCGACGCTGTGCGACACAGATTCGGTTCTCGAACTACGCCCCGAATTCGCGTCAGGCATGATCACGGCGCTGGTACGGATCGAGGGCCACCCGTTCGGCCTTATCGCGAACAATCCGATGCATCTGGCCGGCGCGATCGATGCGCCGTGTGCCGATAAGGCCGCACGTTTCCTGCAGCTTTGCGACTCCTTTGGTCTTCCCATCGTCTCGCTCTGCGACACGCCGGGCTTCATGGTGGGACCGGAAGCTGAGAAAGCGTCGCTGGTGCGCAAGACCTCGCGCATGTTCGTGGTCAGCGGCGCGATGGCGACGCCGATGTTCACCATCGTGCTGCGCAAGGGCTACGGCCTCGGCGCGCAGGCGATGGCAGGCGGCAGTTTCCACGCGCCCTTCTTCATCGTGTCGTGGCCGACCGGAGAATTTGGCGGCATGGGCCTGGAAGGCGCCGTGCGGCTCGGCTTCCGCAAGGAGCTTGAAGCGGAGCCAACGCCCGAAGCGCGCGAAGCGCTATTCCAGAAGAAGGTCGCGGAGTCCTATGCGCGCGGCAAGGCAATCAACATGGCCGCCTATCTGGAGATCGACGACGTCATCGATCCGTCCGATACGCGGCGCTGGGTTCTGCGCGGCCTGAAATCGGCGCCACCGGGCAAAGGCAGCGGCCGCTTTGTAGACACGTGGTGATCAGGCACCGATGGCGCGCGGCAAGGCGCGACGCGCCTTGACGTACACGCCGGGCATTCCATCGGCCGCTTCGAATTCGGAAGAGACGCCCTGCGGTGTCTCGACGGGACCAAGCACCAGGTATCCATCCGATGGGAGAATATCGGCGATCTTGTCGAGCACCGCCGCCTTGGTGCGTTGATCGAAATACATCAGCACATTGCGGCAGAGCACGACATCGACATCATCGAGCCATCCGAACGAGTCGAGCAGATTGAACGGCCGGAACGTCACCATGCGGCGCAACGGCTCGCTAATGCGCCAGTTCTCGCCTTCCTGCGCGAAGTTCTCGACCAGGCGGCGGATGGGCAAGCCGCGCTGCACGTCGAAATGACTGTAGAGTCCCTGCTCGCCCCGCGCGATCATCTCGGGATTGATGTCGGTGGCGATGATGTCGACCGTCCAGCCCTGCGCACGCAGTCTCATCTCATCGAGCAGCATGGCGACGGAATAAGGCTCCTGCCCTGCGGAGCACGCCGCACTCCAGATGCGCAGGCGCCGCGTCGCAGCCCTGCGCTTCATCAGCGCCGGCACGATCGTGTCGCGGAAATGTTCGTACGCCACGCGATCGCGGAAAAACGAGGTTTCGTTCGTCGTCATCGCCTCCGTGACGGCGCGCGCCATCGCATCGCGGCCATGGCGCAACTCTGCCACAAAGGATTCCATGTCCTTGAAACCGAAACGGCGCATCACCGGCGCGAGCCGGTTCTCGATGTGATCCGCTTTGGGCTGACCGAGCGCCAATCCCGACCGGCGCCTCAGCATCTGCGCCAGATATGCAAGATCGTCCTGGTTCATAGGAGCAGCCTAGACGAGACCGACTTCCGCGAGTTTCGCCTCGAGGATCTCGCGGTCGAACGGCTTCATGATGTATTCGTTCGCGCCGGCGCCCAGCGCTTCGGTGATGTGCGCGACGTCGTTCTCCGTCGTGCAGAAGATCACGATCGGTTGTTCGCCTGCCTGGCCGCGGCGAAGCGCACGCAGGAATTCGATGCCAGTCATGTTCGGCATGCTCCAGTCGAGCAGGATCATCTCAGGCATGTGAAAGCGGCAGGCTTCCAGTGCGGTCACGCCGTCTTCCGCTTCCGCGGTGTCGAAACCGAGATCGGAGAGAATGCGGCAAGCGACCTTACGCACGACGCGACTGTCATCGACGACAAGACAAGACTTCATGTGCGCAACGCTCTCTGGCCGAAATACGGCCGTTCCTGTGACAGGGACATTACGCCGAGAGAGTAAACGCAATCTGAAAACGCTAACCGGCCGCGAGTTCCACGCTGGTGTCGGCGGCCGTCAGCGTCAATGCGGCGTTCAGAGTTCTTGACAATTTGTGGGTCAGGAACGGTTGCACACCACGCGCATCGTGGCTCGCGGATGCCTCGCCGCGCACCGCTTTTTCCACATCTTCCGACACGCGAATATGTGTTCCCGAGGCGTGGACCCTGAACGACGGCGCGGCGCTGTCTGCGCCGGTCGTGACCGTCACCGTGCCACCGCGCGGCAGGCAATCGGCACCCAGAAGCGTCGCATTCATGAGCAATTTCGCCCAATCCTTGGGCCAATGCGCATGCGCCGCGTTCCACGCGAGCGTGATCTTGCTGTCCGCGAACAGACCGCTCACCAGCCTGCCGATCTCGCCGAGATCGAGCTCCGCGCCCGCCGAACCTGCGGCACCGAATGCAATGCGCATGAACTGGATGCGCGCCAGAGCCTGCGCGGCGCTGGATGCGACGATCTTCAGTGCGTCCGCGCGCATGGCGGGGTCGCGCTCGTCCTCAAGCACTTCCAGGCCGTTGACCACGGCGCCCAGCGGGCTCACAAGATCGTGGCAGACGCGGCTGACCAGAAGGGCCGAAAAATCGAGTTCGTTCATGGCTCTGCTTGCCTCCGAGGCGCGTCTTATGGTTAGCAAAGGGTAACTTCACGCCGGGCTCGTTAAGGAATCGTGAATAGGTTTTCAACACCCAATTTCGCAGGGGCAGATACAGCGTCATGACCGATCATATCCATTCCCACGCCGCCTCGCCGATGCTGCGGGCCCTGGCCGAGATCGCCTATGACGCCGGCGCCATCATCCTGCGCCATTACGCCGACGAGATCGTCGCGAAACGCAAGGACGACCAGTCACCCGTTACCGCCGCCGACGAAGAAGCCGAGAAGTTCATCCTCAAGCGCCTAGCCCACCTGGCGCCGGACGTCCCGGTGATCGCGGAAGAGTCGGTCGCGGCCGGGCGCGTGCCGAAGGTTGGCCGCCACTTCTTCCTTGTCGATCCGCTCGATGGCACCAAGGAATTCATCAGCCGCAATGGCGAGTTCACTGTGAACATTGCCGAAATCATCGACGGCAAGCCCGTGCGCGGCGTCGTGCACGCGCCAGCCATCGAGCGCCTATTCTTTGGCGAGATGCTGAGCGGTGCCTACGAAGCAAAGGCCCCGCCCGGTGGGGCGCCGGATTTCGGCGAGGCAAAGCGCATTCAGGTGCGCGCCGTGCCCAAGGACGGCATGATCGCGGTCGCCAGCCGTTCGCATCGCGATGCCAACACCGACAAATATCTCGCCGACTTCAAGGTGAAGGATTTTATCAGTGCCGGATCGTCGTTGAAGCTCTGCCTCGTCGCCGCCGGCGAAGCCGATATCTATCCGCGCACGGGACGCACGATGGAGTGGGACATCGCTGCCGGTCACGCGGTGCTCGCGGCTGCCGGTGGCAGCGTGAAGCAACTCGACGGCCAGCCCTTCCTCTATGGCAAGGTGGAGCGCGGCTACGACAATCCGTTCTTCGTCGCGCGCGGGCTCGACTAACGGTCCATGCCTTCGCGGCTGGAATAAAACACCAGCGCCATCAAGCCACCACCAAGCACAAGCGTGAAGATGACGCCCGCCGCGATGAATATCCATCCGGCTGTGCTCACCTCAACGCCGTCGAGCGCGTTCCAGGCGTGAAGCCCATACCATCCCGCCCAAACCAGAAACGCAGCCATCACGGCGATGGCGAACCAGCCCGCAAAACCAAGGCGTTTCGAAGTGGATTTGCCAGCGTCGCTCATCGGATCACCTGCTGAGACGGAAACGCGCGAACGCGAAATAAGGCCGAAACAAGACACCTGACCATATCAGAGGCGCGAGAAATCCTCCGGGAACCCGTTGTCGCAGCTTGCGCTTTCGGGCGATGATCGCACCGCTGGGGCGCGTGATTCTTTGGGAGTCCGAACATGAGATTTTCACAGCTGGCATTGAGCGCAATCGCTGCACTGACGCTGCTCGCGGCAACTCCGACCCGCGCTGCCGACGACAGCGGCGACACATTCAATCCGGATGAAGTCACGCACGCAGCTTCCGACTTTTTCGGCATCACGACCGAAGCGACGGCCAAGGCCGTGCAGCGCGCCTTCAGAGACCTCGGCCAGCCCGATGCCTACATCAAAGGCGATGAAGGCGGCGGCGCGGTCGTGGTCGGCCTGCGCTACGGTTCAGGCTGGCTGATCCGCAAGCATGAGGAGCCTGTGAAGGTTTATTGGAAGGGGCCGTCGGTCGGCTTCGACGTCGGCGGCAACGCGTCGAAATTCTTCGCGCTCGTCTACAACCTCAAGCGCGAGAACCGCCTGTACCAGCGCTTCCCGAGCGTCGAGGGCAGCTACTACTTCGTCGCCGGTATCGGTGTGAACTATCTGCGCAGCGGCGGCGTCACGGTTGCACCGATGCGTACAGGCATCGGCCTGCGCGCCGGCGTCAACGCGGGCTACCTGGTGTTCTCCCAGGAACGCGACTGGTTTCCGTTCTAGCGAGTGCAATCGGGCGAAGCTTTTCGCTTCGCCCGTAAATTGCGCGACCAATGAAATTCAAGCGTTCGCTGCGGCCGGTTCTTCGATGGTGCCGGCCGGCGCGGGCAGATACAGCAGCAGGGCTGCCGCGACATAGGTCGACGAGAACGTTCCGACCAGAATGCCGAACAGGATCGCGGCCGAGAAGTTGAACAGAACCGGGCCGCCGAAGAACAGCAGCGGGATCATCGACAGCGCCGTCGCGGCGGACACCAGCGTGGTTCGCGTCGCGATCTGGTTGGTCGAAAGATTGATCAGTTGCGGCAGCGGCATGCGCTTGTACTTGCGGCGGTTCTCGCGGATACGGTCGAACACGATGACGGTGTCGTTGATCGAATAACCCGCGAGCAGCAGCAGCGCCGCCACGGTGTTCAGCGTGAAATCCAGGTGCAGGACCGAGAACAATCCCGCGGTCACGAACACGTCATGGCCTGTCGCGACCAGCGCGCCCACGCCGTATTGCCACTCGAAACGGAACGCGACGTAGATCGAGATCAGCAGGATCGCCGCGACCGTCGCCCACACGCCGGCACTGAACAATTCCTGGCTGACCTTGGGACCGATCACCTGCGCGTTGCGGAAGGTGTAGCCGCTGCCGAGGCTGTTCTTGATCGTCTGCACGACGGCCTGGCCCGACTGGTTCGCCTTTGGCTGAACGCGGATGAGGACGCAGGAATTGACCGGCTTGTCGCACGCACCGGTACCGACATATTGAATCTGCGTCTCGCCGAAATTCAGGGCGCCGACGCGCGAGCGCATCTCCGAGATGTTGATCGTCTGCGCGGACTTCGCTTCGAGAAGCGCGCCGCCGGTGAAATCGATGCCGAGATTGAATCCGTAGAGGCAGATCGAGACGACGGAAACCAGAACCAGCAAACCGTCTACAGCGAATGCGTAGTAGCGCGCGCCGACGAAGTCGATATTGGTGGTCTCAGGGATAAGGCGAAGCCAGGTCATCGGTTTTCCGGGAAAATGGGGCCGAAGACATAGCGGCAAGCGCGCCCGGTAACAAGCGCGCCTGCCCCATGGAAGAACCCATTAACGGCCGGGCTGGGGCTCCGGCACCAGCGGACCGGGGCCACGACGACCGGCCACCGGCACACTCGGTCCGGGACCGCGCTGCGGCTCCGGGTCTTCATACGGCGTGCGCACCGGCGCAATGCCCTTGAGCAGCGCCACAATCTCGTCGCCCGTCAGCGTTTCGTACTCGAGCAATCCGCGGGCGAGCACGTTCAGATCGCTGCGCTTGTCGGTCAGGATCTGCTTCGCCTTGGAATAGCACTCGTCGATGATGCGGCGGATTTCCGCGTCGATCTTCTGCGCCGTCGCTTCCGAGATGTTCTGCGTCCGCGAAACGGAATGGCCAAGGAACACTTCTTCCTGGTTCTCGCCATACTCGATCGGACCAAGCGCATCGGAAAGACCGAAACGCGTCACCATCGCACGCACGCGACGCGTTGCCTGCTGGATGTCGGACGACGCCCCCGTGGTCACGGCGTCATAGCCGAACACAAGTTCTTCCGCGACACGGCCGCCGAAGGCCACGCACACATCGGCGAGGATCTTCTGCCGGCTGAGTGACATCTGATCGCGTTCCGGCAGACGCATAACCATACCCAGCGCATGACCGCGCGGGATGATCGTCGCCTTGTGGATCGGATCGGTGCCGACGACATTCAGCGAGACGATGGCGTGACCGGCTTCGTGGAAGGCGGTCAGCTTCTTTTCGTCGTCGGACATGACGAGCGAGCGGCGTTCCGCGCCCATCATCACTTTGTCTTTGGCGTCTTCGAGTTCGCTCATCGTCACGACGCGCTTGCCGCGGCGGGCCGCAAGCAGGGCCGCCTCGTTGACGAGGTTGGCGAGATCGGCGCCCGAGAAGCCCGGCGTGCCGCGCGCAATCGTGCGCGGATCGACATCTGTGCCGAGCGGGACCTTGCGCATATGCACGCGCAGAATTTTTTCGCGGCCCATCAGATCGGGATTGGCGACCACGATTTCGCGGTCGAAACGGCCCGGGCGCAGCAGCGCGGGATCGAGCACGTCGGGGCGGTTGGTCGCGGCGATGAGGATGACGCCCTCATTCGCCTCGAAGCCGTCCATCTCGACGAGCAGCTGGTTCAGGGTCTGCTCGCGCTCGTCATTGCCGCCGCCGAGGCCCGCGCCACGATGGCGGCCGACGGCGTCAATTTCATCGACGAACACGATACAGGGCGCGTTCTTCTTCGCCTGCTCGAACATGTCGCGCACGCGGCTGGCGCCGACGCCCACGAACATCTCGACAAAGTCGGAGCCCGAGATCGTGAAGAACGGCACATTGGCCTCGCCCGCGACGGCACGCGCCGTCAGGGTCTTACCCGTGCCGGGAGGGCCGACGAGCAGCACGCCGCGCGGGATGCGCCCGCCCAGCCGCTGGAATTTCTGCGGATCGCGCAGGAACTCGACGATCTCCTGAAGATCTTCCTTGGCCTCGTCGATGCCGGCGACATCCTCGAAGGTGACGCGGCCATGCGCCTCGGTGAGAAGCTTGGCCTTCGACTTGCCGAAGCCCATCGCCCGGCCGGCGCCGTTCTGCATCTGGCGGGACATGAAGATCCACAGGCCGATGAAGATGACGAAGGGCAGCGAGTTGACCAGCAGCGCCATGAACCAGGGCGTGCCTTCCGACGGCGCTTTGGCCGAGACCTGCACGCCCTTCTGGGCCATGGTCTTCA
>DATJUS010000121.1:0-83994 GCA_035502175.1 Rhizomicrobium sp. | reverse complement strand
ATATTCGAGCGCGCGGTGGTTGACGGCCTTCATCAAGTCGAGCCGGCCCACGCCCCGAAGATTTTCGCGCAAATCCGTATCCATGAAGCTCACAAGCCCTTCCGCCTTGCTTCGCTGCCTGTCTGCATCTTTCTTTGCATTGAATGTGACACCCGCCGCGATGCTCATCAGTACCGCGAGCGCCAGCGACGCCGCCGTGACGGCCGTC
Organism: Rhizomicrobium sp.; assembly: GCA_035502175.1. Taxonomy (GTDB): domain Bacteria; phylum Pseudomonadota; class Alphaproteobacteria; order Micropepsales; family Micropepsaceae; genus Rhizomicrobium. The sequence goes on along the minus strand of DATJUS010000121.1, from coordinate 83,786 downwards.
ACGCGTTGCGTTCTTCTTTGCGCGTCGCGCTGGATCAGTTCGTCGAGGCCGATGCCGAGGATGCCGGCGATGAGCTTGAGCAGGGCGTGCTGCCCGCTGTCGCCGTGCTTGCGGAAATCGGCGGCCAGGGGCTCGATGATCTTGCCGCCCGCGCCGCTGCCCAGAAGGGACGGCGGAAAACAGTCCGGCGGATCGCCGTCGCAGATCGCAGCCAGGATCGGCCGGTCGGGATGCAGCGTGCGAAACAATTCGACTTCGCGCGAGACCCAGGCCGAAGCGGCCGATTTGCGCGAGCACACGACGATCAGGCTTCTGGAGTCCTGCAGCGCGGCGCGGACTTCGGCGCTCAGGTCGGCGGCGGCAGACAATTCCTCGCGGTCGCGGAAGATCGGCGCCAAACGCCTTGGCACGGTGCTGCGCGGCGCGGCGCGGCCCACGAGACGGCGCGGCATGAGATAGGCCTCGAGCCGGCGGTGAAGGCGCCGTCCAAATGCCGCATCGCCATGACTATAGCTGATAAAGGACCAGTATCGGGCAGCCCCCCCGACCGTCTCTTCCGCCATCGCCCGCCCCAAGCCAAGCGGCGGAACTCTGTCAGAAACGGAACCTCCGTACAACGACGGGATGTGCGGCCTGCGCACTCTCCCGGCGCGGGAAGGGGTTCAGGAAGCCCTCAGGCTTCGGAGCCGCCGACCCGTACCTTGTCCCCTGCCCGCAGCGAATCCGGCGGATTGTCGATGACGCGGTCGTGGCGCGTGACACCGCCAGCGATTTCGACCGCCGTGCCATAGTCGCGCAGGATCGTGATGGGCTTTATCTGGACGCGGTCGTCGCGTCCGACCACGGCGACCGCCGTGCCGTTGTCGTTGAAGACGAGCGCACTCGCCGGCAGGCGGATGGCCTCGGCCGCCGCAGGAAGGTTGAACTGCACCTGGGCATAGTCGCCGGCGTTCAGGCGGCCATCGGCATTGTTGGCCTGCAGCTGAATCAGCACCGTCCCGGTCGTCGTATCCACCGCCTGCGCCGTGGCCACGAGCGTCGCCGTGAACGTCCGGCCCGGATATTCGGGCACCGAGAACCCGGCCTTCATCCCGGGCACGATCTGCGCGGAGTAGTTCTGCGGCACATGCACATAGATGCGGACCTTCGTGTTGTCCGCAACGGTGAACAGCGGCGCCGTGCCGGGCGCTCCGACCGTGACCAAAGCGCCGATATCGACGGAGCGGCTCGTGACCGTGCCGTCGAACGGCGCCGTGATGCGCTTGAAGCGGGTGAGATCCAGAAGGCGGTCGACATTGGCTTTTGCCGACGCGACGGCGGCGGTCTTGGCGGCGAGATCAGCGTTCTTCTCATCGACATCCTGCGGCGCGGCGGCATTTTCCTTCGCGAGCTTGTTCCAGCGGATTGCGGTCTGTGCGGAGAGCTTCTGGTTGGCGATCGCCGTTCCGAGATCGGCGCGCGCCTGGGCGAGCTCCTGGTCCTGATCCGGAACATCGATCTCGGCGAGAAGCTGGCCGGCCTTCACCTTGGCTCCGATGTCGACATCCCACTTCTTCAGATAGCCGCTGACGCGGGCATAGATCGGGGCGCTGTTGAACGCCTGCACATTGCCGGGCAGCGTCAGATCGCCCGTCTTCTTGTTCGCATCCAGGCGGATCACGCTGACGGTGGGAAGCGCATTGGCATCCGTCCATTCGCCGACCTCGCGGCTCGCGGTGACGCGCGTGACAAGGCCGACGACCACGACCAGCCCAACAACGCCGGCTGCGACATAGCCTGCAAGCTTCAATCGGGCCGGCGGCGTGTAGCGCAGCATCTCGTGTTGATCAGGCATAGGCTTCTCCGCTCGCGGGCGCCGGTAATGGCGCGGCGTGTGCTTCTTTGGCCTTTCGGCCGTGAACGATACTGAAAACCACGGGCACGAACATCAGGGTCGCACAGGTGGCAAAGACGAGACCGCCGATGACTGCGCGGCCAAGCGGAGCGTTCTGCTCGCCGCCCTCGCCCAGGCCCAGCGCCATCGGCGCCATGCCGATGATCATGGCCAGCGCGGTCATGAGGACGGGACGGAAACGGGTGACGCCGGCCTCGATCGCCGCGAGCGCGGCATCGCCGGTGGCAGCGAGACGCTCGCGCGCGAAACTGACGACCAAAATGGAATTCGCGGTGGCGACGCCCATGCACATGATCGCGCCCGTGAGCGCCGGCACCGACAATGTCGTGCCCGTGGCGAAAAGAATCCACACGATGCCGGCCAGTGCCGACGGCAGCGCCGTGATGATCACGAACGGATCGAGCCATGACTGGAAGTTCACGACGATCAGAAGATAGATCAGCACGATGGCCGCGAGCAGCCCGTAAGAGAGCCCGGTGAAGGCCGTGTTCATCGTCACGACCTGGCCGCGCAGCGTGACGGTGACGCCCTTCGGCACATCCTTCGCCGTGTCGGCCAGGATACCGCGGATGTCGCTTGCCACACCGCCAAGGTCGCGATCCTGTGTCGTCCCGTAAAGATCGATCAGCGGCATCACGTTGTAGTGCGAGACCACGGCATCGGACTGTTCGCGGTGGATCTTGCCGAGACCGCCGAGAATCTGCAGTCCGCCAGAAGCGCCGGTCACCGGCACGTTCTGCAGTGCCCCCAGACTGTCGACCCGGTATTCCGGCGTCTGCGCGACGATCGGATAGGACACGCCGGTCTGCGGATTGAGCCAATAGGTCGGCGCCGTCTGCGAGCTGCCGGCGATGGACGTCACCACGCTGTTTGTCACGTCCCGTTCCGTCAGCCCAAGCTGCGCCATCCGCGAACGATCGACATCGACGCGGATCTGGGGATTCTGGAAAGACTGCTGCATGCGCGCATCGGCGAGACCGCGGACAGTGCGCAGCTTTTCGAGCAGTTTCTGCGCGTAGGCACGATCATTGTCGATCTTCGGGCCGGCGACCTGGATGTCGATCGGCGCCGGCGCGCCGAAGTTCAGGATCTGACTGATGATATCTGCCGGCAGGAACGAGAATGCTGTTCCCGGGAAAGCTTTCGGCAAAGTCTCACGCAGCCGGCGCACATAATCCGCCGTCGCGCCGTGATCCTTCGTCAGCGTGACGTAGATGTCGCCATCCTGATATCCGATGAGTCCGGAGTTGTTGTAGACCGTGTTGATCGAACTGGTCGGCAGGCCGATGTTGTCGACGATCGAGGACACTTCCCGCGGCGGAATCACCTTGCGGATTTCGCGCTCGATATCGCCGAACTCGGCCGCTGCATGCTCGATGCGCGTACCGACCGGCGGACGGACATGAAGCGTGATCTGTCCCGCATCCACCGAGGGAAAGAAGTTCGAGCCGAGGAACGGCAAAAGGACGAACGACACAAGGACGAAGCCCAGAAAACCAATAACGAAGGGCTTGCGGTGATCAAGCGCCATAGCGAGCAGATTGCGATAGGACTCGCGGAACCGCTCGAACCGCGCCTCAAAGCCCTGTTGAAACCGTGCCAGCGGCCCACTGCCTGTCGCCACATGCTCGGCGCCCTCACCGGTATGCGGCTTGAGCAGGTACATCGCCATCGTCGGCACGAGCGTGCGCGATAGGATGAACGACGCGATCATCGCAAACACCACCGCCTCGGCCATCGGCACGAACAGGAAGCCCGCGACACCGCGAAGCGCGAACATCGGCACGAACACGATGCAGATACAGAGAAGAGAGACGAACGCCGGCTGAACGATCTGCTGCGCGCCATCGAGAATGGCGGTTTTCACATCCTTGCCCTGCTCGAGATGCCAGTTGATGTTCTCGATCGTCACCGTCGCATCGTCGACCAGAATGCCGACCGCGAGCGCGAGACCGCCCAGCGTCATGATGTTGAGCGTCTGGCCGTTGAAAAAGAGCGCGCCGAGCGCGCAGAGAATGGCGAGAGGGATCGAAATCGCTATGATGACGGTCGAACGCCAGCTGCCCAGAAACAGCAGGATCATCAGGCTGGTCAGGCCCGCGGCAATCACGCCTTCGCGCACCACGCCGGAGATCGCCGCCTTCACGAAAATCGACTGGTCGTTCAGCAGGCTGATCTTGAAATTCGAAGGCAACGTCGCCTGAATCTTCGGCAACGCATCCTTCACGCCCTGGACGATGTCGAGCGTTGAGGCCGACCCGGTCTTGAGGATGGTTGTGAGAACCGCGCGCGCGCCATCGACATGCACGACGCTTTGCTGAGGGGGATTGCCGTCGCGAACATGCCCGACATCGTGGATATAGGTTGTGGCGCCGTTCTGGAACTTGATCGGGAGATCGTTGAGCTCCTGGATGGTCTCGGCCGCGTCGTTGAGCTTCACGGTGTATTGCGTGGCGCCGAATTTCACCGTGCCTGCGGGAAGGATCTGGTTCTGCGCGGCGATCGCGTTCTCGACATCCTGCGCGGACAGCCCTTTCGCCTGCAGCGCCTGGCTGTCGAGATCGATCTGCAGTTGGCGCACCTTGCCGCCATAGGAATACGGAATCGCGGCACCGGGAATCGTCGTTAGCACCGGACGAACGAAATTCTGCGCGAGGTCCAGAACCTGCTGCTCCGACATGTGCTGTCCGGAGAACGCCAACTGCAGGATTGGCACCGTTGAGGCGTTGTAATTCAGGATCAGGGGTGGCGTCGTACCCGCCGGCATCTGCTTGACGGTGGTCTGCGAGATCGACGTCACCTGCGCCGTCGCGGTGCGAATGTCGACGCTGGGCTGGAAATAGATCTTCTCGATGCCCATGCCGGGGATCGACGTACTCTCAATATGCTCGATGTCGTTGACGGTGGTCGTGAGGCCGCGCTCGTAGGGCGAGATGATGCGTCCCGCCATCTCGTCGGGCGAAAGACCGGTGTATTGGAACGCGACACCGATCACCGGAATCTTGATGTCCGGGAAAATATCGGTCGGCATCTGGATGGCGGCGATAGGGCCCGCGATGACGATCAGGATCGCCATGACGATAAACGTCAGCGGCCGTTCCAGCGCTACACGAACGATCCAGGTCATCTACGAATTCGCCTTCAACGCAAACCACCGACGCCACCGGCACGCCCGGTGGTTTTCTTTTGCGGCTCGCGGCGTCGAACCGGCTTTCGCGACTTCCGTTTTTGACGACAGGACCAACCCCTTGACCCTGTAGCACACCAGCCTATGTTACCGACCGGTACGTCGCTCGCGGGTATATAGGTACCACCCGGTAACATCGTCAAGGCAAAAGGCTGTGACAAAACGTAAAGCTGCCACGGCGGTTTCGAGAAAGCGGCAGGCGCCGAAACGGGCCGCGGAACGCATTCGCGAAAGCGCGCGCGACCTCTTCTACCGGCAGGGAATTCGCGCCGTCGGCGTCGATGAAATCGTCACGCGCGCCGGCGTCACCAAGCCGAGTTTGTATCGAAGTTTCCCGTCCAAGGACGAACTGACGGCGGATTACCTTCGCCACATGGGCGAGGACGGACTGGCGCGGTTCGACGCGACGATCGCGAGAGATCCTTCCCATCCGCGCAAGCAGCTTCATGTGTGGCTGGAAGAACTGCAGGTCAAAGCCGCGCGCAAAGACTATCGCGGTTGCGGCACGACGAATGCGGCCGTCGAATATCCCGACCGCAAGCATCCCGCCCGCAAGGTTGCGAATGACATCAAGACGCGCTTCCGCGCGCGACTTTCAGCGTTGGCAGCCTCGATGGGCGCGAAGAAATCCGACCGGCTCGGAGACGCCCTCTTGCTCCTGTTGGAGGGCACTTACGCATCCGGCCAGCTGTTCGGTGCCGGCGGCCCCTCCCGCGTACTGATCGAGGCGGCGGATATTCTGATTGACGCGCATCTCGCAGGGAACTGACTCTGCTTGCGCAGCAGCTCATTGCGAAGATAGCGAATAGCGGCGTTTCGGCTGCCGACTTTCAAACGAAGCTGGCGACCGCCGTCCATACCGCCAGCACCGCGAATCCCGCCAACACACCGGCGCTCACGCGCGGAGTCACTTTGCGCACGGCCTGGCCGAACTTGCCCGTCGTCGAAAGAACACCGAGATAGATCCACACGACAGACATGACCACGACCATCCCCGAGAACGCGGCCGTATAGGCCGGCCAACGATCCGATTTCATGGGGATCACAAATAGCGCGAATATCACCGCCTTTGGATTCAGCAGCGTCACAACGAAAACATCGCGAGGGCCCGGCGCCCGCGAGGGATCGATTTCTATTCCTCGCCGCCAGAGATGGATGGCCAGATATCCCAGATAGAATGTCGCGCAAAGACGGAGAATACCAAAGAGCCAGGGCGATCCCTGAAGGACCGGCCCGATCACGCGTCCGATGGCCAGGACAGCCGTGAGATAACCGCAAAGTTCGGCAAGAACCAAAGGCAGCGATTGGCGAAAGCCGCGCATCGCGCCCGACGTCGCAAGGAGCGTGTTGGTCGGTCCCAGCATCGACAGGATCGCGAGCGTTGTGAGCGCAAAAGCTAGCTTGCCGTCCATTTCACCCTCCAGGGCTCGAACTCCGTCATTTGACTGCTTGCGGGTTCCATGCCGCCTCCGTTAGAGGCCTGCTTCGCGCAATCGGTACCGTCGCGTCCGGGCCGTGCAGGGCGTCGCGAATTTCCGCGGTCATCAGATCCAATGCTTCGATCGCCTCGGATTTCGGTCCGAAATACATGAAGCCATGATCCGAATTTGGGAAATCGCGATAGACCACGCCGACGCCGGCAGCCCGCAGCCTTTCCGCGTAGGATCGCCCTTCCGCTTTCAACACGTCATATTCCGCGGTGATCACAAGCGCCCGTGGCAGGCCGCGAAAATCTTTCGCCAGAAGTGGCGACGCGAGCGGCATGTTCCGGTCGCGGGCGTCCGGCAGATAGAGGTTCTTGCAGAAGGCCCAGTCCCGCGCCGACAAGAACTGTCTGCGCGCAGGCAGTATGTGCTTGTCCTCGAATGACTGAGCGAAATCCAGGCAGCCGTGGACAACGACGTGCATCCGGATGTTGAAATCGGCGCGCTCCCTTGAGAGGAGGCATAGCGCAGCGGCGATTGCGCCGCCGGCACTGCTTCCTCCGACCGCCAAGCGGGACGTATCGAGTCCGAGATCGGAAGACCGGGATACCAGCCATTTCAAAACGTCGTAGCTTTGCAGGATGGCGGCCGGAAACGGATGATCGGGCGCCAGCGCGTAGTCAGCGTTCACGACAACGCAACCGGCATGGTTGGCGATGTGACGGCAGAAGATGTCGTCCTGCTTCGGAAAGCCGAGGATGAAACCTCCGCCGTGGAAATTCACATAGACAGGCAATGTCCCGGCATCTGCGCCGGACGGGCGATAGAGCGTCACGCAAGCGCGACCAAGGCCGGTCATGACGGGATGATGCGATATCCGGACAGGATGCGACTTGTATCCGATCGACCTGGAAACACCGCCGATGAGCGGAATGATCGCCCGAACCGATGCAACGCGAACGCGCCCCATGCGCGTGACACGCGCGACGTCGTTTTCGAACACCCATGAGCGCCGCGTCATGCCGGCCGCCAGAAGGCACGCTGCGCACAGCACAGACACCCCGGCAAAGACCGCCATCCAAAGCATGCCCGTCTCCCTGTCGCGATGCCCGCGGCGCCGCTCGCACGGCGATACCGACCGCTACGGGGTCGAGATGGTATCGCCCCCCGCGTCCCGTCCGGCGGCCAGGTTCCGCAGAGCGATGGCGAGAACCGAAAAGAAAACCAGGAATCCGATATCCCACGGACGCCCCCACATCGTGGCGATGACGATAAGCAGAACGATGGCGCTGCCGAGCAGCAGCAAGCTGAGCCAGCCCTGCGGCGCCTCTTCAGTCTTCCTGGCCCGATGGTCGTCCGACGATGCAGCGAACGACAACGCGTGCGTATCAGAGTGCGCGGTCGGTGCTTCGTCCAGATAGCGCGCGCGCCATGCGCGCACCCGTGGGTCCATCACCTTGAACCAAAGAGGCGGGATCAAAGCCACGCAGTGCATCGTCACGAGTCCTGCCGGCAGCTCAGGTTCATCGGCGTGCATCCGCAAGAACGCGAATTTCCGTTCGGCCGCAAAGTGGTGATCGGAATGGCGGCCGAGGTTGAGCCAATAGCGGTTCGAGAACAGGAACTCGGTATTCCATGAGTGTTGCGGGCCAATGGGCTCGAACACGCCGGGTGCCAGCTCCCGCCGCTGCAGTCCGTAGTGCTGGACGTAGTTGATCGTCTCCAGCGTGAAGATCGCCACCAGGCTCTGCACGAGCATCACAGCCACGCCCAGCGTCCCATAGATCGCGAAAACCAGGGCATAGAAGAGCCCGATCCAGAATGTATAGCGAAGCATGCGGTTGCGTATGTTCAGCCAACCCAGGCCGCGGCGCGCGAGGCGCGTCGTTTCATAACGCCACGCTCCGGCCACACCGCCGAAGACCGAGCGCGGAATGAAGGCATAGACGCTTTCGTGCCAGCGTGCCGTCGCAGGATCCAGCCGCGTCGAGACATTCCTGTGATGGCCGTGAATGTGCTCGATGCAGAAATGAGGATAGCTCACCGTGACCATGAGCAATTCCGCGCAGAAGCGATCGAAGCGCGACCTGCCATGCAACATCTCGTGCGCGACGAATATGCCGAAGCTACCCGTCGCCTGTCCGGCGATCACAGCCAGCAGAAGGGCGTCGGCGGGCGGAATATTAAAGTGGTGAACGGTTTGCAGCAGGATCACCTTGGCGGCGAGCATCTTGAGGAATAGAAGCCGGATCGTCCAAGTGCACGCTGCCGTCTCGCCGGACCGGATCGATGTATCGGAGCCGGCGCCGGGCGCGCGTCCTCCGATCAGATCGAGGAGCTGCGGTGAGACGTAGAGATAGACGAGCAAAAGCGCGAATTCCCACATCGCGCTCTGCGGAAACGTCCAGGCAATGCGGCCGAACCACAGCGGGAGCGTAAACGGGAAGAAAAAGAGCATCCGCTTTGCGATGCCGGCGAGGGCGCTCATGACCTATCCGCCCTTTTGCGTGGCCGTCTCAGCGGCTTCAAAGCGGCCCATGGCGGAATCGCGGCCGCCGATCTCCCGGATCAGGCTGTCAAGCTTCGAAAGCTTGGCCCGCAAGCTGAACGTAATCGAGGCCAGGGTCAGCGCGAGCCCCAGAGCGATCCCCAACCACACGCCACGCTCCTGCAGCAGAAATGTCAGCAGGATCGTGCTGCCGGTCCCCATGATCCAGTAGTTCCGAAACATGGCGATCAGAGGTGTCTTCGTGTCACGGAACCCGCGCATAACGCCCGCGATGACCACGATGAAGTTGTTGAAGAACTGGATCACCGCGAGCCATGCCATATCGGAGGTGGCCTTCGCCACGAAGTCGGGATGAGCCAGCGGATCAACGCCGAAAATGCGCACGCAGAGCGGCGCCAAGGCAAGGAACAAAACGCTCAAAGCGACGCTATAGACGATGGTGATGATGAGCGCGGCCGCCAGCACTGCGCGCACACCTGTATTGTCGCCGCGACCGATGTGGAAGCCTATCCTGGCTGTCGCGGCATTCGATATGCCGACTGGCAACATGTAGGAAACGACGAGCCACTGCTGGACTGCGACAAAGGCCGCAAGCGAGGTCGTATCGATTCTCCCGATCAGAAGCGAGCCCACCGAAAAAATCAGGTTTTCAGAGAAGAAGATCAGCCCGATCGGCCACCCCAGATTGGCGAGGTCCCGTACGATGTTGCGAACCGTTGCGCCATGCCCCTTGAAGAATTCCGCGACCGAACGCTGGTTCGCGCGCAGGCGCATATGCGCCAGAAGAAGGCCCAGCATGATCCAACTCGTCAGGCTGGTCGAAATTGCGGAGCCGACGACGCCCAGTGGCCGCCCCGTCACCGCCCCATACATCAGCACGAAATTCAGCAGGGCGTTGATGACGATGCCCAGAAGCGAAACAGGCACGAAGATTCCAACTTCACCCTTTGCGATCAGGAAGAAGCGCGTCGACACGAAGAACATCCACGGTATCACGCCGGCTATAAGCCCCAGCGCGTAACGTGTACCTTCGGCGATGACCGTCGCGTCTGCTGTGAAGAGGCGAAGCACGAACGGAAGCGCGGCCAGATACAATCCTTGCAGGACACACAGCCCTGCCGTCATGATCTGACCGGCACGCAATACGGATGTCACCCGCTCGCTGCTGCCGCTCCCCACCGCCGCGCCCAGGACCGGCAGCATCGCAACCTGCATGCCCAGGCAGAACAGCGCGCCCTGCACCCACAGCGAACTGACCAGCATGCCCGCGGCGAGCGGACCTGGACCCAGTCGCGCCATCATCGCGGCGTCGGTCATGCCCATGGCGACCTGTGCGAACTGGCTGAGACCAACCCCAATGCCGATCGCCAGGATCGGGCGTATCTCGGGAAGCCGCGGTACTACTTTCGAATCCAGTTGATGTTCAGCGGCGGCGGACATGGAGGTTCCTAGCGCTTGCGATAGATGTCGAGGACCTCGAAGCTCATCGGAGGGGCCTGGTTCGGCTTGCCATACACCCTCTGGCGCGAAATGCGTTCAAAATGGCTTTCGGGAAGCGTGAACGGATTGGCGGCCGACATCAGATCGTAGGTGTCGCGGTCCTTGAACATCCGCAGCCCGCCCGGACTGTTGGCGAGATAGACGCCTTCGAACGCGACGCGATTGCCGTCCTTGGCGAAGAAATTGAAGCGCAAGACGTCCTCGCCGCCGATCTCGAGATGCTCCGTCGTCGTGACAGTATTCTCCGCGACGGTTTCGAACTCCTCTTGGACCGCGAGAAGCATACAGGCGAAGTAGCCGCCCGGTCTCACGATGCGATGGGCACGCATCGCCAGATCGCGCATGTCGGCCAGGGAAATGGGAACGAAAAGACTCAGCACGGCGTCGAACTCGCGCTCGGGCAAGTCGTTGAAGAAATCCATCAGCCGGAACTCGGTCGGAGCGGCAGCGGCCTTCGCCCGCGAAATCGACATTTCCACGGACTCGATGCTGCAATCGTACCCGTAGCAGCGATACCCCAAATCCGACAGATGTCCGAGATTGGTACCCGCACCGCTGCCCAGCTCGCAGACAGTCTGGACGCTGCCCTCGTCGCGGAAGAACTCATCAAGCAGCTTGCAGACGCCATTGTGGTCCCAGAAGTGCCGGCGGAAAGCTTCCACGTATCTGATGCAGTCGTTCGGATAAGTGATGCGCCACGCCGGTTCGGCGCTCTTTTCCTTGAGTTTCTCCGGCATGATCGTGAGCTCCTCTCTCATGCGCCAGACCTTCCGGACACGCGCGCCGGCACGTCGTGAAGCGACAACATTTCCGTGAGGCGTGCGGCAATAAGCGCGACGTCGCAGCCCTTATCCGTTTCGAATTCGACGATCTCGACATCGGCAAGATGGACGAGACCCTGCAGCAGCAGCGAGGCCTGCTGACGGCCGGCGCGATCGACCAGAAGAAGGACGGGGATATCAAGCGCCGACGCCCAACCGATCTCGATATGGGTGCCGTCTGTCCGCATGAGCGAGCCCTGCTCATCGCAGGGAAGAATCGCAACATAGGCATGTGCCGCACGCATCCACGAAAAATCGCGATGCGCGATCTGTGCCGCCGTGAATTCAGACAGACGATCGCCGAAAGCCTCGGCTTCATGCGCGGAAAACACCTCGAAGCCGCGGCTTCGCAAGATCTCGATCGCGCGCATGACGTCGCGCCGGAGAGGACCGTAGAATGTGCCCGGCTGTGAGGCATATTGGATCGGCCCGCCGACCATGACTGAATGTCTCATCGCTTACCCATCGCCGCTTTTCGGCCCATCTTCGATTTTGCCGTCAGGAGGCGCTGCCGCTCTGGAACCGCAACGAGCGTCTCGAGCTCCCTCATCGCATCGCGCCCAATCCAGCGAGCAGCCTTCGAACCACTCTCGATGAGATCCGTCGCAACGGCCATCGCGCGGTCATGCGCAGTAAGATCGATCTTTCCGATCTCCCGCAGTGCCCAGGATACCGCCTTCATGACATGCGGCCGGTCGTCATCGACCGCGCATATGAGCTTGAGAAAGGAGTCGATCTCCTCGCTGACGATCTGCGGCGCGTGCACGGCGCGGCACGCCATCGTCGCAAAGGCCGCCCGGCGGAAATAGAGCCGGTTGTCCTTTGCCCATTTGCGGATGAACCTGTCGGGATCTGGAAGCCTGAGGACGAGCTCGTTGCAGAGATGATCGCAGAGGTCCCAGGTGCGCACGCGGCCGAGCCATTTCTCCAGCTTCGTTTCTGTGACCTTCGCCGGCTCAGCGACAAGCACTGCGAGGATCTGAGCCTCGTGGATTCCCGAATCCCAGAGTTGATCGGCGAGAGTCTGGTCCCTGCCGATTTCCTTGCCCAGGCGGCGCACATCTGCCGTCGACACGCCCAAAAGCTCGACCGCGTCGATCCCCACCTTCGCGCCGTGCTCTTTACGCTTTTCGCTGCCCAGCGCCGCGAGACGCGCTATCGCAGCTTTCGCCGTCATCGGCGTGACATGTCCGCCGCTCCGGACCGGCTTCCGGCGAACAGCCGCTTTCATGCCAAGGCCCCCGTCCGCGCCGGCCGGCGATCCACGAGCTCCGCGATCTTGCCGCGCGGCGTCGGTTCGAGAACATCGACTTCGCGAACGCGGAATGAAAGTTTTCCGATGGACCGTGGGGCCTCAAGGTCGAGCGATGTGGTCCACAGCGCTTCGTCGACTTTCGCGGCCGGAATGCGTTCGGCGCCGGCGGGATAGCGCAGCAGCACTTCGACCTCGTCGGCACCGTGCGCATCGGTGCGCAGGATCGCCTGAAAGCAAAGACCCGCCACGCCCAATCCATTGATAGCGTCGCGGATCTGGTAGTCGTGCAGCTTGACGCCGTCGTAGAGTGCAAACGCCGCATTGCTGCGCCCTTTGATCGCAATGCGTGGCCAGGGCGACCCGCAGGGGCACGCGCCATCGAGCCGCGCCACGACATCACCGAGCAGGTAGCGCACAAGCGGCGTCCCCTTGAAATGCAAGGCGGTGATTACCGCCGCGCCACTGTCCCCATTGGAGGGGCGCTTGGTCTCCGGGTCCACAAGCTCCAAATGGAACGCATCGTCCATGAAATGCAGGCCGTCACCATAAACACATGACCCGGCGAGACCGTCGGTTTCCTCGCTGCCGTACAGATCGAAGATCTGCGCCTGCCAGAAGTCGCGAAGAAAGCTCACCTGCTCGCTTCTGCTTGGTTCACCCGCGAGCAGTATTTTGGAAAGTGCCGGACGAGAACTGCGCGCGGCGAACATTTCGGTAAGACGCATCATTCGCGACGGCGCGGTGAAGATCGCATTCGGCGCGAAGCGGTCGAGCATATCCACCATGCGGTCATCGGTGACTGACAGGCCAGCGGGGAGGCCCACCACGCCCAGATGCTCGCAGGCTCCCAGTGACAGGAAACCGACATGGGCGAAGTCGAAGGGCTGTCCAATCCAGAGAACGTCTCCGCTACGCAGTCCGGCGAGCGCGAACAGCCGAACCATGATGTCCGTGCTGCGGCGTGTGTCGCCGGGAGTGCGGAACAGCATCTTGGGTCTCCCCGCCGTGCCGCTGCTGCTGGTGACGCGATAGGGTCGCGCATTCTTCGCGCAGCGCGGTTCCTCGCGAAGGATGAACTCCTGAGGCGTGACGATCGGGAGCCGCTCAAAGAGCAGCGGGTCATCGAAATCCGCTTCATCCAGACCGTGTTGCGAATAAAGCGCTCGATAGAAAGGCACGTTGAGAAACGCATTCCGCGCTATCGCACCGAGATCGTTGGCGCGGGCCGCGTTCATTCCGCGCACTCTTGCGCAAGCACCGGTCCAAAGCTGCGCCGCATACATGCGAGCAGCCCCGCGACGATGGCATCGAAGAAATTGCGGCCGTGCTCAGCGGTGGCTCCACTGGTTTTGTTCAGGACGCCGCGATGGGCGGGGCCGGAAGCCTGCCCGGAGACGACCATAACGCCGGCGGCCGGAGGCTCATCGTTATCGATGCGTATGTCGCGCACGAGGGACGGGCGGATGTGCAACATCAGCGCCGTCTCCACAAAGCTTGCATGCTCGGCGTGCCAGCCAACGTAGCCGGCCTCATGGATCCGGCGAACCAAATCCTCGTCGATGAGCGACCACCAGCTGACGACAAGCACACACACGCCTTCGAGGGCGCCCCTTTCCTCCAATTGAGCGACGGCCTCGAAGATATGCGCCTCGTTCTCGTAGTGGCCATTGAGAAGAACGACGCGACGCGCCCCCGCGCGAACGAACGACAAAAGCACGTCGTGCAGATAAGCGATCAGCACTTCACCGCGCACAAAGAGGGTTCCCGGCAATCCTGCAACGCCGCCTCCGCTTTGCGGCAGCGAGCGGGCGCCGATCGGAAGCGTCGGCCCGACAAGCACCGGCATGTGGCGGCCAGCGGCAACGCATAGCGCCGCCGGAATGTCGCAATCGACCGAAAGCGGAAGATGCGGTCCGTGCTGCTCGATCGAGCCCACCGGCACGAGCAAGATCCGCTCGCGCAGCTCCTTTCCTGCTTCTTCCGTCGTGAGATCAGTGTAGCGCATGGGCCGCACCGAATTTCGCTTCGGGCCTGTCAGCCGCGCTCACCTCTTCATCGGTCGCCAGGAATCCGCTGCAAATGCGGGCAAGCCTCGCGGCCCCGTGCAACATCAATTCTGTATGCAATTGCACAGCCACGCACCCGAGATGAAGATAATCGCGAACGTCTTCCTCGTCCGATATGCCGCCGATGCCGATCACCGGGATGCGCAATCCGCCTTCGCGGAGCGAATGGACGGCGTGGAGGACGAGTGGCTTGATACCCGGCCCCGAATATCCCATGGAGCCTTCGCAAGCCGGCCGGCGCGGCGCACGGAGCGTCAAGATCGCCGGAAGCGTATCGCTCATCGAGATCGCATCCGCGCCCTCACGTTCCGCGGCCAGCGCCAGTTCGACCGCGCCGGCGCCGGCAGCGAGTTTGACCGATAGCGGCCTTGCGGCGCGGCGTTTCACCTCCCGCACGCAGGCGCACACGAACGAACCGCTCAAAGCCTTGTCCGATCCATCCGTCGGGCAGGAGATTCCCAACTCAAATGGAAACGGGCAAACCGCGGCTATCGCATACGCAAGATCTCCCAGGGCGTCTGCGGTCGGCCCATGGATGTTGACAACGATATTGTTGTGGCGCGTGGCCAGAGCTCGCAGGTCCGAGAGCCAGTCTAGAAGCGGCCGTCGCGAGAAAGTCGTCGAGTTGACGGCGCCGTGCGCGAAGCGGCGCACTTTCTCGTCCGTTCCAGCAAAGGAGCCGGCATAGATCGTCTTGGTCACAACGGCCGCGGCACCGAACTCCAGAAGCGACTCGATCTGACGCGGCGTTTCCGAGATCGTTCCGGACCCCGTCATGATGGGGTGCGGCAGCTCCAAGCCCAGCAAACCCCTCACCCGCATTATCGCTGCCCGGCCTTGGGCATCGCCCAGTTGGTGCGCCAGCTTTCGGGCAGACCGATACCCAGCGCATAGCAGGCCATCGCCATTTGCCCTTGATGGAAGACCTCATGTGAAATCAGGTTCGACAAATGCACGACGCTCGAAACGTCGACATCGTCCCAACGGACGGATGGCTTGGCCACCCCTTCGGCGATGGTCTTCGCGAAGGCTTCATCCGCCGCCTTGAGTGCGCCCTTCAGTTTGGCGCGATCGCTGACGCGGTCGAAAGCCATGACGTCGGGAACACCGGAGAAATCCATCGTTCCGCTCACAAGCGCCTGGTCGAAAGCCCGCTCGACGGCAGCCAGCTCCTGCACCTGCTTCGAAATAGAATCGAGGCCGGGTCTTGGCCAGGGTTTGAGGAGATCCTCATCGGAGACCTCATCGAGCAGGTCGTAGGTGAGAGCGCGGTTGAAGACGAAACTCATCCACAGCGCATCGAGAGGGTTCCCGTTAAGGGTTGTCATTGCCGCTCATCCCTCGTGCTGAAGGAGAATTCCGCCACGCGCGCTTCCGCGAAGGCGATCGCGGGCTCGTAGCGCAGAGCCGTCAGGTCGCGCGAGAAACGGGTCTTCTCCGGCGTATATCCATGAACGATCATCTCGCTGATCGAGCCACCCTCGATGCGCACGGTGCTGTGCATCACTCCCATGGTGTCGGGCAGGAAGCCGATCTGATCTCCGGTCTCGTCGAACCACATATCCGCGATGTCGAACTCGCCCGCCCCGTCGCCGAGCAGAAGCTTCGGCCCACGTGCTTCGGACACGCCTCTCATGGCGCTGTTGAGAACATCGGCCGCGATCTCGGGCGTGATCGGCGCTGAAAACAGTGGGTGAATGATCATCGCGCCTTCGCCAAACAGCGACGTGAAGCGCCCCATGTCGTTGCCCGACCAGCTTTCGGCGATCGCATGCGCCATCTCGTGGGAATTGAGCCTGCCGATCGGCTCGCGTTCGAACGGCCGCAATTGGGTGGGCCGGGCGTGGACGAGATCGTATCCCTTGACTTTGAGATGGCAGATCGCCTCGTCGACGATGCGCGCGAATACGACCATACGCCCGAGATATTGGGGCCGGTAGTCGGCGCATTCGCCAGTCTCGATGAAGTGCATCTCGACAAGATCGTCGATGCCATCACCTGTGCCTTTCAGCAGACGGCAGCCATCGAATTGCGTGGTACCGCAGACCGTCGCGTTCATGACCTCTACCGCAATTTTCGGAGTCACCGCCTGGCGAAAGAAGGGATGATGTATCAAGGCGGAGGGAGCGAAATCAGCGGTGAACGAAGTCGCGTCGTTCGAGCCCCAATTGGCGCCATTGCGTTCGGCAATCTGCATACTGTTCATGGCGCGCCTCGCTGGGAGTGGATCTCATGCGCTGGCTGAGGACTGGCCGCGACCTGGTAGCCGAATACCTTCATGTGGACGATCCGATGGTTTTGGATCGTGGCGGTGATCGACATGCGGCCGACGATCGGGGGCGCGTAGCCGATTTCGTTCCCCGTCTCCTCGAACTCCATCTCCATCACGTCGTCCACGCCCGATCCGTCTCCGGTGAGTGGCACCGCGCTCCTCAGGATGGTCTCGCCCTTCACATTGCAGTTCATCACGTCGGCTACGACCTTGGGGCGGGCCGGAGCCTGCAGCATCGGGTGGACAATGAGCGCATCCAGGCTGAACAACGACAGGAACTCGCTCATATCGTTGCCGCCCCAGCTCGATGCGAGCTTTCCGGCGATCTCATAGGAGGTGAAAGGCTGCGTGAATTGCGAAGGCTCCTCAGACGGAACCTCGCCGTCAGAGACCAACTCGAATCCCGCGATGGTCATGCGCGCGATCTTGTGCCCGCTCACATTCGCCAGCACTTTCACCCGGCCGATATATTCCGGCACACCGCCGCTCATCGTGCCGGTTTCCTCGAACAGCATCTCTATGATGTCTTCGACGCCCTCACCGCTCCCCGAGAGCACGGCGAACGATTTCAGCCGCGTCGTGCCTTTGACTGCTGCGTTCATTACTTCCATGGCGATGCGTGGACTGATCGGCTGCTTGAAATAGGGATGGACGATGTCGCCATCGGGCCAAAACAGAGCCACGAAGCCGGCTAGATCGTTGCAGCCCCAGGTTCGACCCACCGCGTCGGCGAGCATCGCAGCGTCCATGTGAAGCGGGGCATCAAGCCGCTCGTTCACGACGCGGTCCTTAGTTCACCGGATGGGTGCGGACGCGGGGCGTGCTCGAAATAGCGCACGTCGTAGCCATTGCCCTTGAGCCTCGAAAGAATGTCCCGAGGTCTGCGGTGGTCAGGGATCACGAACTGAGAACTTTCGACGTCGTTCGCGGCGTTGCCTTCCCAGCGGTAAGGCGAGACGTCCGGGCTGCCGGGGCTGAGGGTGCGTATCAGCGGCAGCGCGCGATCCTGAAACTCAACATCTTCCCTGGTCGTTATGACGATCCCCGCTTCGGGATAAAGCAGCGCGATGACGGAGATCAGGCGAATGTAGGCGTCATCGCCGATCTTGGTTTTGTTCGACACGCCAAGCGCCGGCCGCAACCTCGGCAACGACACGTAGATCTTCGCGTCGCGCGCCTTGAGTCCGTCGATATGGTGCAGGATCCGGACAAGTTCCTGATCGAGATCGTGGAGGCCTACAAGGAAACCGGGGTTGACGGCCTTGAAGCCGGCATCAAGCCAGTTCTCAAAAGAACGCAACCGCTTGTCGAAATCCGCCTTTGGCGTGTGCCGTCCCCGACGACCTATGACACTGTCGTATTTCTCGAGATCGTAGGTCTCCTGAAAAACGCACATAGTGATGCGCTCGTCGCCAGGCTCCAGCCAATCCGCAAGAACGGCGATCTCGTCGGGCGCCATGCTGCCGATATTGAAGAAGACCTTCTCGAAGCCGTAGGACAGAGCCCTGTTGATGGCCCAGCCCACGTAGAACGCGTTGACATAGCGCGTGAACTTGTCGGCGTATTCGCCGGTGAGAAACCCTACGCCTCGGACATGCTCGGCGTCGCGCAGGATGCGCAGCTGCTCGTCCACGACGGAGCGCCCCGAGAACTTGCGGTGCAATTCGCCGTTGCTGGTGCGCATGCCGCACATCGCGCAGTCCGCTTCGCAATGATTGGTCAGGAAGATCGGAACAAAGGTCTCCTTCGACGCCGATATCTCGTCCACGCGAGCTTTGGCCAGCCTGTAGATATCGTCGGTGGGGATGGCGCTGCGAAACAGAGCCAGCGCGAGCGCGGGCTTGGACCCAGCGTGCTCGGGCCGCGTGAAACCGCACCCAAGCCCGTCGAGCAACTGGGCCTCAGGAATGCTGCCGGCAAGAGAAATAAATTCGTCTCCGGCCCTGACCATCTCGTTCGAATCCATGATGCGCCCTCTCCTCAAGCCTCAAATTGCCATGGACACGGACATCTCCGTGCGCGCCCGCGCCGCTACCTAACCTTCGAGTAGTTCGTCCCGCCTCCATAGGCGGTGCGGTCGAAGCTCCTCCATCTGCACACCCCAGATTTGAGACTTGCCGCGATTGTGCAGGTTGAAGAACGTCTTCGAGATGTTATCGATGAAGAATTTTCCCGTGCGCGTAACGGTCAGCTTGCCGTCGGCGCACACGATCCATCCCTTGCGCTCGAGCATGTCGAGCTCGGCGCGGAACAGATCTTCGAGTGCAATTCCGCATGCTTCGCGAAACGGCGCAGTCTCGAACTGCAGGCAGCGCACGCCCAGAGCCGGATAGCGCGAGACGGCGTCGTCCCAGCTATGCTCCTGGCCGACCGCTATGGGCAGAAAGCCCTCTTCGATCGTCGTCGTATAAAGATTCGAATCGTGGATGTTGGCCCATGTCGAGCCGTGGTAGTTCTCGGAGAACGCGCCCGCACCGAAAGACAGGTTTTCCGCTTGCGGAGCGCCCCACAGATCGCGCAGTTGCCGGTTCTCCAGCGAAGGGCGCGCGTAGTCCGGCTGGGCGACGTGGACGAAGCCTTCGTCGTGAAGACGGTCGTGCAGGTAGTAGTACATTTCCCGCTCGATCTCGACGGGCTTCTGCCGTGCGCGGGCATTGGTCATTTCGCGCACCTCGGTATCGAGGGCATAGGTGCTGATGCTCTGCACCCCGATGGCGAGTGCGGTGTCCAACTCCTGTTGAAGATCGGCGACGGTCTGGTCGGGATAGCGATACATAAGATCCATCGCGACACAGTCGAAACCTGTGGCAAGCGCCGTCTCCAGGATAGCGATGCTCTGCTCCGGGATTTGATGCAGCTTGATGGATTTGATGTTCTCTGCGTTGAACGATTGGATGCCGAACGACACGCGATTGATGCCTGCCCCTCTTACCTCCGCCAGATAATCTCCGTCGACGGTGCGCGGGTGGCATTCCAGCGTGATCGGACAACCCGGCGCGAAGGTGAAATACGAGCGGATCGTTGTCAGGATGCGGTCAACCTGAGCTGGCGTTAGACTGCTGGCTGTGCCACCGCCGAAATAAAGGGAGGTCACCGGCTTTTCCGCCGCGCCGGGCAGCCGCCCGTAGAATCGTATCTCCTCGCAAAGCGCGTCAACGTACCGGCTCAGATCCTTCTTGCCCAATGCTTCGTGCGTGAACGGGCACATCTTGCAAACGAATTTGCAGAACGGAATGTGGACGTAGAGCGTAAGGTTGCTGGCGAAGCGCGGCTGGCGCGAAGGCGTCAATATCGCATGCGGATCGAAGTCGCCGAGCGCCAGCGGATAAAGCCATGTGTAGCACGGATCGCGTTCATCGAACTGGACCATCTCCTCGGTCGAGAAGCGCTGCTTAACTTCATTTCCGCTAGCGAATTTCATGCGCTTCACCCGACCGAGGTGTCCGAAGAACCCGTTCGAAGAAATTCAAGAAGCCGCAAAATCCAGTCGGTCGTCCCGACAAGCGCAACCATTCTCGACACCCCTTAAGACAAGCCGCAAAACACCCATTGGTAGAAATAAAGTAAAATAAATCTAAGATTGTCAAGCGAATCGCGAAAAAAGAAAGGCGGGGTTCACGCTTCTCGCGAAACCTTCGCGAAATCGACATGCAGCCGGGCAGGAACCGGGCTGGGTTTGCGCGCGATGCGCAGACGGTAACACGGGTCGGCAAGCGTGATCCTCACTGTCGTCAGCAACGCGAAGACGGTTGCCACCATCGATAACTCCGCAAAGCCGATCGCGGGACACGCGTGAGGTCCGGCGCCGTATGGCGCAAAATCGCCAGGCGCTCCGGGATCGTTGTGCAGCGCCCGGTGCAAGTCGAATGCGGGCCGATCGGCGGCCGCGATCGCGAGCAGGATGTGCGTGCCTGCGCTCACATGCCGACCGGCAAAATCGAAATCCCTGATGGCAACCCGCGGCAGCAGCGGCGAGACAGGATGCACCCGCATCGTTTCGCGAAGGATCGAAAGGGTTTGCACCGGATGCCCGGAAGAGTCGGCGCCGTCCAGCACAGCGACACCCGGCATAGCCTTATATGCCTCGTCGCGAACGAGCTTCATCAGTTGCGGACGGCACAAGAGTTCGGCAAACAGGAAGGCGAGCGTGCCGGCGAGATTGTCGATGCCGGCGAGATAGCTGCCGATAACTCCGGTACGCGCCTGTTTCCCGGTGGGATCGGCGGCAAGAAGATCGTCTATCAGGCAATCACGCCGGCATAACGCGTCGTAACGGCTTCGTCCCGCCACAGCTGCGGCGGCCATGTGCTCGATCGCCTGCAGGCGTGCACGATGGCCGCGGCCACGTAACAGGGATGCCGGCTTGCTGTGCTCGACATGTACCTGCATGTAGTCGCTTGCGACGCGCGCAAGCGCGTCGGTAGCGCCGCCGGGCAGCATTTTCATGCACACCGCTCCGAGTTGGTCTGCGACCAGCCTGCGCAGAAGCACCACCAGATCGACATGTTTGCGGCCTGCGTGAGCGCGCGCATGCTCGCATGCGATCCGCCGGATATCCGGCAGATGATCTTGAGCACGCTGCCGCCCATACCCGGCCGTGTAGAGCTGGCGCACCTGGCGATGCGGCGCGCCGTCAAGCGCGAGCGAAAAGTCCAGCATGTCAAACGCCGCATAGAACTGCCGATAGGCGCCCGCGGCACCCAGACAGTGCCTGCCTTCGGCATTGCAGAAGGCAATAGCCTGAGGACCAGCAAGCACCGTCAACCGGCGACCGGGAACGGTGATCTCGAAAACCGGTCCATGATCGCGATAGCAGCGCGCCAGGAAAGCATCGGGATCGCGATACATGTCGAACGCGTTACCGGCGAGCGGCAGACCGCCGACGCGCGGCGGAGAATCGCCAAGAGGCACTGTCAAGCGCGCTCCTCCATCAGCGCCGCGAGTGGCGCGCCGGCGTCGGCTCGCACCTGGCGTGGATTCTGCGCGGCGGACGGAAGAGGCTGGGAAGCGGCCTCATCGGGCAGCGCCACGATGACGATGCTCGATGAGGTCACGTTGTAGTGATTGACCGCGATAACGACCGATCGTGCGGGCGAAAGCCAGCGGTCAATTCGGGTGAACAGCGCGAGCAAGCAACCAAACACGACGCGTTCGCCTGCTATAGCTTGCGCGCACCTCCCTTGATCGCGATCTTCAAGTCCCCGATCGTCTTGGCAACCAGCGCGGGATCGTCTTCCGCGATTGCATGACCGGCATTGCGTGCCGTCACCGTACGGCTGACGGAGGACAGCGAGGCCAACCTGCTTTGCGCTTTCGACCAACCCTCTTCCTGAGCCCGGAGCGGAGCGGGGAGCGAGCCGCCGTGGACCAGGACAAACAGGGGTGTCGAACCCAAGGTCCCGAAGCCGCCGGCCCCGCGCATCGACTGCGGCGTCATCGTGTAGGCATCGCCTTCGTGCGCTTCTGTTTGCCAGTATTTCGGATTGGAAAGAGTCGCGACCAGCTGATCCCGTTCTTCGGGAGTGTAGTTGTCCCATAGCGCCTTGGAAGCCTCCGCCGCCGGGGCCGCTCTCACATAGGCGCGCATCAAACCTTCCGAGGCTGCCCACGCTCCCAGCTGATTGCGAAACTCGTACTTCGCTTTCATTTCCGGATAGTGAGTGAAGGCTTCCTGCTCCTCGAGCGCATCGACGAGGACGACGCCCGCAACCTCCTTTGGATGGTCGCTCGCAAATCGGCGGACGATGAACCCACCATAAGCTTCGCCGACGAGGATATAGGGCGGCTGCAGCTTCGCGGCATGCAGCAGGTTGTACAGATCGGCCGCCCGGTCATCGAAGCTACGGCTCGGATTGGGAGCCGGATCGCTACTCCCGAAGCCAGCGCGATCGTAGGTACAGATCTTGCCGGAATTTTGCACCAGTCTCTGCACCGGCAACCACGTCATCGCCGGCGTGCCGGCGCCGGCTTCGACCACGACGACGGGCCCACTGCCCGAACCTGTGCAATCGATATGGAGCTTGCGTCCGCCGATATCCACTAGCATCCCGGTGGCCTTGAAAGCCTTCGCATCATTGGCTTCGGCGAAGACTTCATAACCGCGTCCCGCCAAAGCCAGCATCACCAACGCACCAGCTACGCCACCAACCCATACTCGCCACCCTTTGCCGAGCTTCATCTTGGCCTCCTGTCCTGCGTTTAGAGAATTCTCGTTTTAACATATATTTTACCATGCTAACGTGCAAGTTGAATTCTCTCAAAAGTAGAGTTATAGAAAAGTGACTTCTAAGGTAGAATTCGAAGCAGCATCGGCTGTTGCGCGCACGCGTATCCCACCGCTCGACGCACTGCGCTTCGTCAGCATTCTGGGAATCGTCTATTGGCATGCAGCGCTGCCCTATGGCAGCGAGTTTGAATGGTTCGGATTCACCGGAAAGTCCAGCTCGGTCATGGACTTCCTGATTTGGATCATCGTCGGCTTCAATATCCAGATATGCTTCTTCGTGGCCGGTGTCCTTTCCGCTCGCACGCTGGCGGCCCGAGGCCTGCACGAAGCTCTGAAGCGCCGGCTAAAACGGCTCGTTCCCCCTCTATGCGCGACCGCAATCCTCTTCAACTTGTTCGTTGCGACGGTAGTGACTGCCGCGCAATACCACGGCAACGAACCGTTCGCCTTCTTACTGCGCTTCTTCGTCGAGAAATTCAGCCTCTATCATCTGTGGTTTATCTACTACCTTGCCCTCGTGTCGGTTGTTTCTCTGATCGCGGCCTGGGTCGCCGCATCGTATCTTTCACAGAGATTGCGTGACCGCTTGAAAGGAGTCGTTTCGGCGGTTTTCGGAAATCCGTTCGGATTGATCGCACTGGCTGTTCCGACAGCGTTGATAACATTCCAGATCAACGGCGTCGGCAATGCGCTGCTGCGCGATCCCAGCCTGGTGACGTCGCCGATCCACACGCTCATCGTCAATCCTTGGATTTTCGCCTATTTCGGCCTGTTCTTCTGGATCGGCTGGACGACGGATATCCAACTTAAGGCCTTCGCGCGACGCTGGCCATGGCTGCTGCTGGCGGGAGTCGCGCTCCGCGCTGCCACGGTCGTGCTGCTGGCTTCGCAGAACCGCAGTCCGCTCTACTGCATTGCAGTCGATCTCGTCACCGCCACCTACACCTGGTCGATGCTGCTCGGCTTTCTCGGGCTATTCGCGCGCTACTGCACCAAGGATACTCCAACACTGCGCTACGCAGCCGATGCCGGATACTGGGTGTATCTCCTTCACATGTTTCCGCTGCTTGCGATCCAGCTTGTGCTGTATCGTCTGTCGCTGCCCGTTGCACTGTCTTACCTGGTGCTCGTCGCCACAACGACGCTGGTGACCTTCGGTTTCTATGAATTCGTCATCCGCTATTCCGCCCTTGGACGCTGGCTGGACGGAGAGCGGACGCGTCCACTCTCCGGAATTTCCGCGATGTTCATGCGAAGAGCCGTTCCGCGCGCCGCCCAGCGTCCATGAGAACAACGAATGAATTGCCCTGTGCATCACACGCCAATATCGAGCGTTCCGGGTAACGGCGAAGATCTAGGCCCGGACCTTTTCGTCGATCTCGCCGCCGCGCATGACCGTTTTGCCGAATTGCGCGCGAACGATCCCGTGCATTGGACCGAATCCCGCGGCGGCTATTGGTCGATCACGCGGTATTCGGACATCGTTGAAATATCGAAAAGGCCTGACCTGTTTTCCTCGGCCTTGGAGAACGGCGGCATTACCATCGCCGGAGAAAGCGACCCGGAACAATTCCGTGACGGCGCCAGCATGATCACATCCGATCCTCCACTGCATCTGAAATTGCGCAATTTGTTCGCGCCGCGCTTCTCAAGCCGGAAAATCGACGAGATGGAATCCTTCGTGCGCGACGCGGTGAACGGACTGTTCGACGAGCTCGCCGTACATCGCGAGGCCGACTGGGCGGACGCCGTTGCCGCGGAGTTGCCTGCGTGCGTCATGGCCAAGCTGCTGGGCATTCCTGCCAGCGAGCGGCGCAAGTTGTGCCTTTGGTCTGATACGATCGACGGTCAGGAAGATCCCTTCATCGCGGCCCGGCCACTGAGCGCCGAGCAAGCCGTCGACGAGATGATGGATTGCGGCCGCAGGCTGGCAGCGCTGCGCAGCGCACAACCTCAAGACGACTTGATCTCCCTGATGGTTCACAGAGGCAGCGGTGGGATCCCGATGCCCGAGGAACAGTATCTGGCCAATTTCGCCATGTTCGTGATCGCGGGTAGCGAAACCGTTCGCAACTGTATCTCCGGAGGGCTGCTCGCCCTTCACGCTCATCCGGAGCAGATGCGCATTCTGGCCCGGAGCCCGGAACGGCTGCCAGGCGCCATTGATGAAATCAACCGCTGGGTGACGCCGATCTATCATTTCCGGCGTACTGCAATGTGCGATCTCGACTTTCACGGCGCGCGCATCCGGAAAGGCCAGAAGGTGGTGCTCTGGTACATCTCCGGCAATCGCGATCCCGGCGCTTTCGATCGGCCGGAATGTTTCGATATCACGCGCGTCGGTCAGCCAAGTCTTAGCTTCGGCGCAGGACAGCATACCTGTGTCGGCCGCAGGCTGGCCGATCTCGAGCTTCGCGTCCTGTTCGAGCAACTTCTCGCGCGATTCCCGAAATTGGTTCCGTCGGGACCCATCCGGCGGCTGCGATCCAATTTCATCAATGGGTACACATCCCTGCCGGTGCGCGTGCACGGTTAGCGCAACTCAAGGCGCGCTCGTCAGCAAAGCGGACGCCTTTTCGGCGATCATCTCCACCGGGACGCAGAGGCCTGCGGAAAGCGGTTGCGGAAAGATCGACGCATCGACGACATAGAGGCCGTCCACGCCGCGCACCCGAAAACGCGTATCGACCACCGATGCCGCATCCGTTCCCATGCGGCAGGTGCCTGTCGCATGAAACATCGGTTGGACGGCGTTGCGGATGTATTCCAGAAGGTCCTCGCTACGCCGGATGGTTTCGCCAGGCGAGCGCTCTCCTTGGGTGGCATCGCGAAGCGGTTCGCAGGCGAAAATCTCTCTGCTGCGCCTGAGACCGGCGATCAGAGCTTCGCGATCAGCTGCGGTTTCGAGGTAGTTCGGCTGAATGCTCGGCGGCACCTCCGGCGCAACTGCGCTAAGGCATACCCGGCCGCGTGAAGTCGGATTGCAGAGGCTGACCAGTGCGGTGACGCCGGAAACCGGATCGATGCGTGGGGACTTGCCATCGTCCTGCGCAAACGCCAACGGCCTGAACGCAATTTGCACGTCCGGTTCTTCCGTGCCGCGCGTGCTTGCAAAGGCAACCGCTTGCATTGCGCCCTCGGCTAGCACCCCGCCACGCATGGCAACGTATCTCGCGATTTCCGCGAACAGCCTCGGCGGACTGTAGCGGCGATTGAATGAAAGCGAAGCCGGTACGCGCACGATGTGCGGAACGCATGGTTGGTCACACAGATCGGCGCCGACGCCGGGGCTATCGCGCACCACGTCGAGACCAAGCGCGGATAGCTCACGCGCCGGGCCAATGCCGGAAAGCATCAGAAGCTTGGGCGTTTCGATCGCCCCGCCCGCCACGACGACTGCCGCCTCGGCCATCGCAGCAAATTCGGCGCTTCCTTTGCGATAGGAAACGCCAGCGGCCCGGGTGCCATCGAAGGTGATACGAGTAACGCAGGCTCCCGTTTCGAAGCAAAGATTTGCGCGACTGCGCACCGGCGACAGATAGTCCGTCGACGCCGACCGGCGCAGGCCATGACGGATGGAAAGAGGTGGACGCCCGACGCCGGCGATCGTGCCGCTGAGAAAATCATCGCGCGGCGCGAATCCCCCCGCGGCGGCAGCGGCCAGGAACATCTCGGTCGCTAAGTCCTCTTCTTGTGATGCCTCCGACGCAGGCAAGCGCGAAAAATACGTTTGAAGCGCGTCCCATCCCCAATCCGCTCCCAGCAGGGCGCCCATGGCATCGTAATCGGATCGTTGCCCGCGCAAACTCACCATGCCGTTGAGTCCGCTCGATCCGCCAGGCATTCGCCCGCCGGGCCAAAATATCGGTCTCCCACCGAGACCTGAGACCGGCTCTGTCGTGTAACCCCAATTCGGTCCATGCGGAGCAGCGACGAAGGCAAGACCTGCGGGGATCCGGCGCCAAGGGCTCATGCTGCGCCGTCCCGCCTCCAGCAGAAGCACGCGCGTGCCCGACTTCGCGCTCAACCGATTCGCAAGCACGCATCCGGCCGTGCCGGCACCGATGATGATGTAATGGAAGCTGGAGCGCGTCGCATATGAAGGCGTTCGCGGCCGCTGCATTTTTCAACCTTAGACTGCATCTCTGCCCCGAACAAGGCGAGACCGCAGCCGCTGCTGGACATGCCAGGCAAGGTCACGATTTCGGTATTGATTGGGATGGTGGGCGCGACAGGGATCGAACCTGTGACCCCTACCATGTCAACGATGTTCATAGCTCCCTGCGAAGCAGCCCGACTCCCTCGCTGAATTTGTTCGCTGCGCATTAACCCCAAGCGGAATCGGCGCTTTTCGCTTTTCCAATGACGAGATAAATCCAGACCAATGCGGATGACTCCGACTTGGCTGATTGGGAATCGATTGGGAAAATGGGTGCGAGGCCACATGCCGAAACAAGCGCAACGAATAGAGCAGTTGGATAAGGCGCGGTGCGCAGCCTTTACGCCCGAAAGCGCTCGCTATCGCGTCACAGATAAGGAGGTCACGCGGCTCAAATTCGTGGTTGAACCGACCGGCCGAAAGTACTGGACCGTCCGCTATGTGACGAACGCGGGCAAGAACAGCGAAATGGCGCTAGGCGATTGGCCCGCCCTCCTCCCCAAAGCGGCCCGAGAGAAGGCCAACGAGGTCTATGCCTCTACGCGCGGACAACACGGACAGGACCCAGCCGACACGAAGCGGCGCTCTCGCCAAGAACGTGAAAGCACAAAAGCCGCCGAGCGGATCAAGCGTGCAAACACCTTTGAGTCACTTTCAAGCGGCTACTTGGCAGCCTCAGCCAAGGGATTGTTTGGGCGTGGGCAGCACCCCAAGGCTATCTCTACCTTGAACAAAGAGAAGCAGCATCTCCGAAAGCACGTGTTTCCAGAAATCGGGTCAAAGCCCATAGCGGACATTCGCCGGAGAGACATTATCGAGCTTCGAGATTGCGTAGCGGCTAAAGGCACACCGAGCGCGGCGAACACGTGCGTTGAGTCTGTGCGCAGGGTGCTCGCATTTGCGCTTGATCGCGAGTTGTTGGAGTTCAACCCGGCGTTAGGCGTGTCGCCGCTTCCTACGTCGCCTCGCCAAGTTACCGCGAATGAGGATCAACTCCGGCTTCTATGGGCGAAGCTGGAAGACGTACGAACCGCCCCAGTTGAAAACAAGCGGAATGACGCTTGGGCATCGGCAACAATTCTTGAGCTCGCACTCGTTACCCTGCAACGGCGGGGTGAAATAACGGCAATTCATCGCACAGAAGTTGATTGGCGGCAGGCTATCTGGGCGTCCCCAGCGCACAAACGAAAGGAGCGGCGGGCTTCTAAAACGCCACTCTCGCGATCTGCCCTATATCTCCTTGAACAGGCATTTGAACGAAGCGGCGGCGACTGGGCCTTTCCAGCGCGGGACGGTGCTGACAAACCAATGGACCCGCACTCCGTCACTCGGTTTATGGCTAGACTGCGAAAGGCAACGCCGGAGTTGGGAGAGATTACACCGCACGATTTGCGCAGGACCGCACGCACAGCACTGACTGGGGAGCGGCTGGGAATAGACTCGGACACAGCCGAGCGGGTCCTCAATCATGTTGTGGGGTCCGCACAGGCGCGGACCTACGATGTGAACTCGTATCTGGGAGCCAAACGGAGGGCCTTGGATGCGTGGACAGAAGAGCTTGGCAGGATCGTTTCGGGCGAAGAGCCGCCTTCCAACGTCATCTCAATGCAAGCTGCAACGCAAATGGCCTCCACCAGTGCGCAATAATAAGCGGCATGTCGATAACTCCAGACAATTCAATCCCTGGCGTACCGCGAAGTCGCCACACTTGAAGGAGGTTGTTGCCGGGGTGTGCACCCTGCTGCGCGACCACCGAAAATACCTTAACTCTCGCGCTCGTTGGAGAGACGGAGACCTCTTGCCGAAAGTGGAAGCCATTGTTGCTGACCTTTTTCACGCGAGATGCACGGGGAAAGATGCGATTGGCGTGCATTGCAGCCCGGCAAGCGCCTGGATGCGGAAGCCCTACCGGCACGACGAGGTGCAAACTTCGCGCCTCTCTCCGCTGCTCAACGAAATGGAAGACGCGCGCATCATTAGAATAAAGCGCGGCAGCCAGTTTGCGGGGATGGTATCGCGCGTTTCTTTCGGGCCTTGGCTCGCGAAGCAGTTCAGCGCTCGCCTGTGGTCGCTCGCTGATATTGGTTGCGCGGGTAGAGGCCCACAGTCCATTGTGCTGAAGGAGGGCAAGGACGCGAACGGCAACGGCGTTACAATAGCGTACAGAGACACGCCCGCAATTCGCGCGCTTCGCCAAGACCTTCTGGCATTGAACGAATGGATAGCGGGATTTGATATTTCAATCCGCTTGGAAGGCAGCGACAGGAGCATCCGCGAATTGGACAGCCGTGATCGCACGCTTCACCGCGTATTCAACAACGCTAGTTTCCAGAGCCACGGACGCCTCTATGGTGGGTTCTGGATCAATATGCACCGGGATGAGCGTTGGCGCATTCGCCTGGACGGCGAACCCCTTGCTTATGTCGATTTCAAATCCCTGAATGTTCAACTTTGCTATGCGCGGACCCAAAAGCCCTTACCAGAAGGCGATCTGTATGAGTGGGCGGAAACACGGAATAACAATCTCAAGCGAAACACCGTAAAGGCCGTCCTAAATGCGCGGCTAAATGGTTATCGTGGAGGGTCCAAGTATCCGGCGCTAAAGAACGGCGATCCGGCTGACCTATATCCCACGCCTAAGTCATACCGCCCGAATACTATGCTTGAGGAAATCGCACGCCATCATCGCCCCATCGCGGGATTGTTGGGGCAGCGTGTCCAATTCAAGACTCACAATCATTATCCTGTTTCAGCAGCCATTGGACACGCCCTCACGCACACCGAAAGCGAAATCCTACTCGATGCGCTTCGCCGTTGCCGTGCTGAGGCGATCCCCGCGCTGCCCGTTCACGATGCTTTGCTTGTGCCTGTCAGCAGATGCAAGCGTGCGACAGAGATTCTGGCCGAAGCATTCCGGGCCATTACTCATGCAACGAGCGCGGCGCGCATTGACGTGGAAATGCTTACGGCTATGAGCCCCCCGCCACTTGCGTTCAAAGCCCACTACGATGGCAAGTGGCACGATACAGCGGCCGAAGGCGTCTTTGATCCTACGCGACTGGTAAAGCTGGAAGGCGAGCCGCTATTCGTTGCTAAGCGCGTGTTCAAGCACTACGCGAGCATTGAGTATGGGCTATTGGCGGCACAGACCGAGCTTGGGACAGAACTTCCTCTGCCAGCCTGCTCCTCGCCCTTGATTACTCATATATTTTTCTCGGCGGTCAATTACGCGCGGTGGATTGCGCTTTGTGGGGTGCATCGCATCCATCCTCGCAAATATGAAAAGCGCAACAGCCGCCGATCAACATATGAACAGGGAAGGCGCGAAGCTCGCCACGCGATCTACTGTCTCGTGAAATACCTATCGGAAAGGGGGCAACTTGAAGACCTGAATCGCGAACTCGAAGCAGTCGAATTGCGTCAGCGCAAGTCAGTCGCCCTTGGCTTGTGCGTTGCGGCCGCCCAATCGTTGGGTTTGGAGATTGCATTCAAGGTCGAAGGAGCGGGGCACGACACCGATAAGGCTGAGAGTATCTCGCTGTCCGGGGGGCGACAGCTTCAATTGACATATCGCGGCTAGTCTGACGGGAGATAAGAACGCCAGGGGCATAGCTTGGGCTGTCAGCTAGATGCTTCAGAGGTAACTCACCTTTCCCACACCGTACTCACACTCCTTCTCCCTCCTAGCTTCCCTTCCATACCGTTACCGATAAGCGGGACCGGGCTGTCTAGCTATCGTCCATTTTTCCTATAGGGCGCAGGAGTTAGCAGCATCGGAGACATCACCGCATCGTGACGAAATGCTCCCCAACAGTTTCACAAGTGGCGAAATGATCCCGCTTTATCCGTTGTTGTGCGTCTTTCACTACATACGGAAAGCGCACAATGCAGAAAGATCGACGGCCGCCACGCCTTCCTGACTGGCCAGACGATTGGCCCGACAGGACGACACTGACGCCCAAACAGCGCAAACGGTTTTATCGGCTGATTGCAGACCACAAGCGCATCGGAGCGTGGCCCTGGCAGCGACCAAGCTGGGTCGCACCCGGTCTGTTGAACGACTATCGCCAATGGGAGGACGTACGTGTCGAGCTGCAAGGAAAGCTCGCGAGACGGGGTGAAGTCGTTCTCGTCACGCGCTGGGTATGGGAGCGCATTTTGCGAACATGTCCAGACATTCGCGTCCTCAAGCACGGACGGCGCGGCCAGCGCGGCAAAGGCAGCAATATCCATTACGCGTTTCCGTACGCGCACGCGCTCGCAAACCGGCTTCGCATGTTGGGCAGGCAGAACAATTCCCTAACTCTCGCGAGCTTGCTCAACGCTGTTCGTGGCATCGGAGACTGGGATTGCCGCGCCCACTGGCACAGCAAGAGTCGTTTTAATTGCACGGTCTTCAATCTGACTGTGAAGCGTCTTCCGAAAACACCTGACGGCGATGAAGCAAAGCGTAGCCGTCTCGCGCTGATCCTTGGGTTCGAGGGGCCTGAGGAAGGTGATTGAAGCGAATGATCTTCCGCGCAGGGGCCGGGGCTTGCCGCCAAAAGAAGCAGCCGCCCATTGCGGGGTCACGATAGCCACGCTAGCCAAGTGGCGGCAGCTGGGTACGGGACCTCGCTATTCTGCCGCCCTAGGCCGCGATCCGCGCTATCACTTAGACGATCTGGACGCTTTCCTTTGGGGACGGGGCTTAGTCGGCAATTCTGTTGAGGCAAAGCAGCAGCGGGCACGTTGCGGGAAAAAGCTCGCCCAACAGACGCGCTAGTAAACTGCGCGACGAAAAACCGAATAATCACCGACCGCCATTGACAGGATCGCACACATTCTCGTGGGTCATGGTATTGGTATTGAAAAGACGCGTGCACTGGACAGCGTGGCCAGTCCAACGGTCTAGAATGATCGTTTTCTCTGGAGACGCGGCTGCAACCTCCCAACGAAAAACGTAAAGGATAGCTGCCGCGATGATCGCAGCGCCTCCTAAGAGAGAGAACCTCTGCATTTGCCCTGCTCCCGCTTCAGCCCGTCCGCACCCGTGTCAGAACAATCGGGTATATAGTCCCTAGAGATTATAAGCCCGTTAACGCCCGATCCTGCCATGCAGGACTGGCGAAGAATCGTTGGCCTCAACATTCGGCGCTTGCGACAAACACGCGGCCTGACCCAGGAAGAGCTCGCGTTCGAGGCAGAGATAGACCTCACCTATTTGGGCGGCATCGAGCGCGGCAGCCGCAACCCCAGTCTCCTAGTCATGGCCAGAATTGCAGCTGCGCTCTCTGCTCGCCTCCCCGACTTGTTGAAGTAATCGGCCGCCGTAGGGCACTCCGTAAATAGGGCTGGACTTTGGGTTAAATTTGTTCTTGTATTGTTCTCATGCAGAACGAGCCCCAAATCCTCACCCGTTACGCCGTTTTTGAGGGCGATCCGATGGATTGCGATGAGACCGGCCTGTCCCTGCCGGATGCCTTCCACAGCATCATGGCCCATTGCGATTATGAGCCTGTCTGGGACACGGACGGCGACAAGCTCCGCCTGCGCTTCCGATACATGGACGAGCCCTTCAAAGACCACTTCGTTGGCGACATTGAGCCCGGCGCTTCTGTGGAGACCTTCACAGCGCCCGATACTGGCATTGCCGCGCGCGGACACATCATGCGGCAGGTAGTGAGCGCCGGACTTCGCGGCTGGTATGCCGAGCCGATGGCGGCATTCTATCGCGACCGTGCAATGGCAGAGGGCCAAGAGCGCGCACGTGCGGGGCGTTTCCTATGAGCGAACCAATACGCGCGACCATCTCGTCAATCGCAGACATGCAATTCCGTTTCGACAAGGGCGCGGCGAGTTTTGAACTCACGATCCTCGCCAATGATCCGACCGGAAAGCCTGTAGAGGTTACGCTTCGCGATGACATGGCGATTGCCATTTCTGACAGCATCATGTTCGCGATTGAACAGAACGAAATTCGTTCGGCCCGGATCGCAGCAGGTATGCGTGTCATCGATGAACCGGAAATCCGAACTTACCCCAGTTCGGAATCTTCGCACTAGCGGCTAGCTCAATCTCTTTCATGGCGTGTTATGGGATACCGTCCTTATCGCGGGCCTGTCCGCACGGTGGGGCAGGCGTCATTCGCAGACATGCCGATCCAGGTCGTCTGCCATTCGTGCCGACACTTCCGCCAGCTTCACGCCTTCAAACTGATCCAACAAATCGGCAAGCGAGCAGACGCGCGAGCGCTACCGTTGTTCGAGATAATCAAAGACCTGTTCTATTGTCGCCAATGCCGCAAACGGGTTAGCGCAACGATCATCGCTCCTTTGGATAGCGTATGATGTAGCCCGAAAACGACCACCGCTGAGCAAGAGAAAGCCGCTGGAGTGCCGCTAGGCACTTAATTCGAGAAGCCCCGTTTGAAATTTAGTGTAGCGCCGCTCAGCGCGCTCTACTTAGTCCAACTTCGAGGACACCGTCTCATGGAATCCCACAATTATCCCAAGACGCGAAAGAGCTACCGGGCATAGGCGCAAATGCCACAAACTGCGCAGCGTCTGTGGGTTGAATGCCACGAATTGATGGCGCTCCAGTGCCAGCCAGTTGAAGCAAAGCCACATCAACTTGGGCGTCCGGAGGTAGCATACATACGCCTCCCTTATAAGTGCGCTCCAGTTGCCCGTTGGGGGTGTGAGCAAGGATTCTGTACGCATTGCATGTCGCAGGAGCACATCGGCTATTTGGATCGCCCGCTTGCCATAAAAATGCGCCTCGAATCTCGAAAGCTTTTGGATCACTACTCGTCGTGGATACCGATGTATTTTGTGCGCCATTGGAATTAGCATTAATCGAAAACACTTCAGCTCGGGATACCATGTTATCGAAATCAGTGTACTTATCTATTAAGGTCGATAGGTCACAGTTAGCAGTCGCTTTGCACGTTCTCGCCTCCGATGAAAGCTTGAATAGCTGTTTCTGTAGCTTCCGAATTTCATTTCTGACTGCGGTGCTGGAAAATTCCCCGAACTCACTCTTGCTAGAAAGCGCATACTGAAGATCGGCAATCTGCTGATAAATGCTCGCAATTGCCGAAGCTTCCTGCATGGAAATACTGCCGTCATCCATCGCGGTCGCTATCAAGG
Organism: Rhizomicrobium sp.; assembly: GCA_035502175.1. GTDB lineage: Bacteria > Pseudomonadota > Alphaproteobacteria > Micropepsales > Micropepsaceae > Rhizomicrobium. Next base: position 49,343 of record DATJUS010000121.1, on the reverse strand, counting down.
CGCTATAATCGGAAGGCGCGAATTTCACCACGATGGGAGCATCAGCCCCAACCGCCTCTGGAGGACAACCGACCTTCGGATTCAAATCTTTTCCGAAACGGCATGTATAAGTCGCAGCGTAGTTCATAATTGAAACTGCGTCAGTGGGCACCGCAGATGTTGCACCATGTCGAAGAACTTCAACGTGTAGCGAGTTATCACTAACAAGCTTATTGATCGACGACGATTCCGATGCAGCGAGTCTCCCATTCGAAACTAGGCCGGAAAATGATGCATTTAGCTGCGACGATATCTTTTTCTGCTCTTCGTCACTGTGCGAACTCGCGCGAAATACTGCCGCAAAATCTCCGCCCCAGATTTGACCTCGCATGTAAGAGTCGCCGCAAATGTCACGGAATTTATTTTGCTTCAAAGCAAGTTTGCCGAGATTCGACAATTGAATATCGGAAGGAGATATCAACTGAGTTGCGTATTGAAACCAGTTTCTAACAGTGAGAACTTGGTTGAATGACGACGAATGCGAGCTATTCAATTCGGCAAAAGTAGCACTGGATTTGAATTTCCCCCACCCAAATGAGGCAGCGAGTGAGAGGTCTTCCTCAGTTAAGAGGCTTTGAAAGGAATTACTTTCATCAATCAACAGGCCGGAGGTAATGCCTGCCTTATCTAGCTGTGGGTTAGGTATTGTCTTGCCCGGTACAAGCTCGACACACTGCGATTTAATCTCGCCTGTAAGGCTATCATAGCCAATCAAGAGCGCGAGACTTGAATTGTCGGCCAATATCGCCTGAGGAAGTGCACACTTGGCGTCGCTTGCAATGCAGGTAAAAAGCAAAACTAAGGCGCAAACCAATTTATAGTAGTCCATCCCTGCCTCCGAATTATTCAACCAGAGAATGCATAAATCTCAGCTAAAGCCAAGCGGCTCGCTATGGCACGTTGACATATGATCCGGTTTTTCGATTGACCTAAAGAATGTGCGGTAAATTTACAGCGATGTTTTCATGGCGCGAGGTCCACGCTTTCTCACAGCCTCTAACCGCCGCAACTGACAGCGGATCAAACGACCACGTTGTAACTTACACACCCGGCCACGACCTCTCCGTAATCGTATTCGAACGCGGGACACGCCAGCGCAGCGTCGAGTTCATGCGTTGGGGGCTTCCCCGCTCGCGCAATCCATACGACCTCCATATTCACGCGCGTTGCGAAACTATCGACTCGAAGCCAGCTTTCATGGAGTCGTTCGCAAACGGACAGCGCGGCATCGTAGTCATGCGGACGTTCAATGAAGGGCAAGAGATTGTCGGCCCAAAGGGGGAAAGAAAACGGAGCAATGGACCATTGATCCGCATGACGGCATTGCGCGCGGCTTCGCATTCATATGGCAGGAGGTCATCGTTGACGGTCAAACGCAAAAACGCTGTGTGATGGTCACGACTCCAGCGAGCAAGCTAATAGACCCAATTACGGATCGTATGCCCGTCATTTTGGAAGACGATGATTGGTCGATATGGCTTGGTGAAGAGAGCGCAGAGCTTGACGAAGTGAAATCGACCCTCCGCACTATGGAAAATGTGCGCTGGACTATAGCGCCAGAGCCGAAGAAAGCTAAGGAGCGTAACACGACAAAGGTACGCCCTGAGCCCAAGACGCCCGAGCCGGGGCTGTTCTGATGGACGCTCTACCCTTGTCGCAAACTCCCTTGCGGAATAGTGTTGTAGGGACCAAGCGGGGGCAGCCTTGGACGAATTTCTCCAGAGCATCGGCATTCGCGACCATGATTGGATCATCGCGATTGAAGTTGTTACCTACGTTGCCGCATGGTTCTTCTGTCTATATTGGATGCGCGCTCTATTCCTGGCGCGTGACGGTATTCGCCACCTTCTGATGGATATAGCTATTACGGCGGCGGCGCTCTATTTGGTTGTCGCGGGCGCGCTGTTTCTCGCACGGCCGCTTAATGACTCCATGTCATCGCACATCATATTTGCCATCGGCGCTCTCTTTCTTCTTTTCGGAATCATTTACCTGCGGCGAAAACCCGTCCCGCGAAGCCGTGCGATACCGAGACGCGTTCGCCGGTCAGTCATTGCGCGCGATCTTGGCGACAAACCATTCGACGGCTCTAAACACCACATCGATCACCGCTGGCCTTTCTCACTGTACGGAAGCCACAGGCCGGAAAACTTACGTGTGATAGACAAGAAGAAGAATCTCAAAAAGGGTGCGAAGCGACCTTGGTTTTGGGAAATGTGGCGCTGACCTAAGGCAGAGTCTTTCCCATATGCGCATAATCGCCACCGATTGCGAAAGCCGATAGCCGAGTGCGCCTTCAACTGCTACTAGAGCGCCAGTTTTTTAGTACCGCATGGAGCGAGAAATGGCAGCCGCGCCGTTGACCATCGATACACTGCCGGACATTGCTTCACTTAGAAGAGTTCAAACTGCGCTGTGGCAGGCGGAGGACGGGCCCGGCGCGGCCCTCATGGTGGGTGCAGGGCTCTCACGGACGGCAGCGAGTTCCTCTGGCGAAGCGAAACCCGTCCCGCTATGGAGCGACCTCGCCAAGGTTATGAGCGCGACGATATACCCGGAAGGCGGAGGCCCTACCGATCCGCTCAGACTTGCACAAGAGTATGAAGCGGCACTGGACCGAAATGCTATCGATAACTTGATCCGCAGTAGGATAGATGACCCGTCGCGGACCCCGGGCCAGCTTCACAAAAACTTGGTCGAGTTGCCCTGGCGGGACATCCTTACAACGAACTATGACACGCTATTAGAGCGCGCGGTTATAGATAATCCTGACAAGCGCTACGCCGTAGTACGTACAGTTGCGGAAATCTCGCAAAGTAGTGCTCCTCGCATTGTAAAGCTCCACGGCTCACTGCCATCGCACACACCGTTCGTGATAACCGAAGACGATTTCCGTCGGTATCCCACCCGCGCAGCACCCTTCGTGAATTTGGCTCAGCAAGTGCTGATGGAAAATGTTCTCTGCCTTATTGGGTTTTCCGGTGACGATCCGAACTTTCTCGCTTGGACAGGCTGGGTAAGGGACCATCTAGGAGCGTCTGCGCCTACAATCTACTTAGTAGGCGCTCTCAATCTCTCTGTGGCAAAACGAAAAATGCTAGAGGCCCGGAGGGTCGCGCCAATCGATCTATTCCCATTGGTATCGGAGCTTGAAAGGGACGCGCAACACACTCGCGCAGTCGAACTGTTTGTCGAGAGCCTCGCGAGCGCTAAGCCGTGGCCCATCCATCGGTGGCCGTCGCAGAAAAAGCCCCGCCCTAGCAAACCTGCGACAACTGACAAGGAAGAATTGCCCGTACAAGAGTGGAAAGCGCTCAGAGAGAGTTACCCCGGTTGGGTGGTAGCGCCCTTTTATGTTCGGTTCGGCATTAGGCGCGACACGGAATGGTCGCGGCACATTCAAAAATCCGAGCTTGATGCGATGCCGCTAGATAAGCGTCGCGCTGCTCTGTTCGAATACGGTTGGCGGCTGGACCTCGCGTTGTCCCCTTTGCCTGATAGCATCATCGCATCGTTGTCGGACGCTACCGCGAACGACACCGCCGCCTTGCCGATGGCTCAACGCGAACAGATTGGATTTTGGCTCCTTCGACACGCGAGAGAAACGGCCGATGCGGCAGAGTTCACACGTTTGGCGGAATGGTTGGAAAAGAGTAGTGCCCCCGACACGCGAGCGAGAGTTGCGTGGGAAAGATGCTTGGATGCCAAAAACAGACTAGACCTTATCGCTTTAGAAAAGCACTTAGCAGCCATTTCAGGAGCGGACCCATTTTGGCAGGTCCGCAAAGCCTCATTCCTTGCCCATTTAAATCGTGAGCGAGAAGCTTTCGATGCTGTGCATCAAGCGCTCATTGAACTGCGCACGCGACAGGCTCAAGACCGGGGGTCAATATGGATCGCTTCACGGCTCGCCTGGGCCTTATATGTTTACAAGCAAGCCTCCTTCGGGAGCGAATTCAAAGAAGGGCGAGAGGAATTTTTTGATGCGTTTGAAGAGAACTGGCCGTCCCATTTGGTGCGCCTCAGGTGCGATCCATCGACCGAGCTACGCATCGCGCGAGACGCGTTGCGCGAGCAGATAGACAAGAAAATAAGCGGGTCAGTCGAGATTAAAGAATCGTTTGATCCCGGCGCATCCACGGTGACCGAATATACGTCGCAAGAAAACAAATTCTCGGAATCCTATCGGTTGAGAAGACTCCTCGAGGCTAGCGGAGTGCCGCGAAGTCTGGGCCACGTCAATCTGGTGGGAGACGCACTGACATTAGCTTGTACGGCCGAAGGTGTTCAAACCGCCGGTGACATATTGGGCATGATCCAGGCAGCATCCGGCCGCGATCTCCTGGACAAGATGTTACCGCGCCTTGTAGTGGTGCGGTTGCCCAAATCAGAACTCGATAGGTCGATCGATCTGCTGCAACCGGCGGCCGAGGATGCCCTACGCCGGACTGAGCACGCTGGGCTCGTTGAAGACAACTGGAGAGTCACACAAGCTTGGTCTGGCCTCGCTTCGCGAATAACTGAGGTTCTTTCACGTCTGCTCGTGCGTGCCGACGAAGCGAAAGCAAAATCGATACTCAAGTGGGGGTTCGAAATTGCCGCCAACTCGAAGGCGACGGATTGGGGATTTTTCGAGCCGCTCGAACATCTCTTGGAAAGAGCGCTAAAGGCTTTGTCGCCCAACCAACAGCAAGAATTCTTGCTGAGTGCAGTTGAGTTGCCCCTTCCGGGCGAAAAGCCTGGCCACTTGGAAGAACACCACTGGCCAGAGCTGATCTTTGCATTCAAAAATCCGAAAATCAGTCGTGGGCCGAATGAAACGAATTGGGCTCGAAGAATCGCACAACTTATCGCTGCCGCTAGAACGGACAAATCTCTCGACAGGGAGCGTTCAATTCTTCGCCTTTCCCAGCTCTACCGTTGGAATATTCTCCAACCAACAGAGGCGAAGGAATTTGGAGTTGCGCTATGGGACCATCGAGAGGGTATTGATGGCTTGCCGATCAATACGGGACTTCTGGCGCACGTCATCCTAACTCTTCCAGAGCCAACTCCCGGACTCGCAAAGCAAGTATTTGCTAAGCACATCGCAGAGCAGAAAACGGGACGCGTCCCAACGCAGGTCCAAATCAGGGCACTTTCAAATGCCGCTACACTCGACCCTACAAAGGGCGGGTATCAGCTGACCAATCAGCAGGCAGTCGTTTGGCTCGCTAACTTGCTGAAGTTCGAACGCCCTCAGGGCTATCCCCGCTTTGGTGCCATGAGAGGGCATGAGCAAATCGAGCAACAGGATGCGGACATTGGCTGGGCACTCGCCCGAGCCGTGGTGCCGAATTTAAAGCCTGAGGACCTGGATGAAAAAATCATTGAGCGCATGACGGGCGACAGTGTTGCCAGGAGCGTGGTCATAGCGCTCCCCAGGGTCCTCATGATTCGGCCGGATTATCTGCATAAAGTCACGGACGGAGTTAGGCGCGCTTTGGCGATGTCCGATGCAAATACCTGGCACGCGGGGGCTTGTGCATACATGCAGTGGTTAGAACTGCAAGACGCATCCGAGATTCCTGCACCTCCATCGGATTTTTCCAGCCAGGTTGTTAGAGTCGTGCTCCACGGTGATGAAGAAACACTCTTGATGGCGCTGGCGTTTTCCTATCGCCTCGTCGAGAGGAAGCAGTTAGAAGAGATTGACCTCAGCCATCTTGAGAACGCACTGACTTATCTCTTCGAAAAACTCAGATATGAAAGCGCGTACGCATCCAAAGTGATGTACCTGAGCCTGTTGCGGAAAAACTGCGTGCTCCTGGCCATCGCGCTGCGCAATGCAGGCCGCGCCAGTCAATCGATAACAGATTGGATTGCGGCAGGCTTGGCCGACCCGTTGCCAGAAGTAAGACATGCGGCCGCTGGTGCTCATGACGATGACGAATGAATGCAATAAGTCTCCCGGGATTTGCGCGACTAAAACAGTCAATCACCCCACCGGACAAATTGCTTGTGGATATGCGAATGATGATCCCAAACGTCACGCATACCCGGATGGTCACGAAGGGCCTCGGCGTTTTTGGCGCTGTAGTGCACTCCTCTTTCTCCCCAATTTATCCAAACTAGCTTGCGACGCGTTTTCCGGAGATACTTTTTCATCAAGTCTGCCCTCAAATAGAGCAGGTCGAAGCGATTTTTGTCCTCGTTTCCGCGCGAAGTGCGATAGAGCGTAGCGAGGTCTTTTTTCAGGTCGAACATATCAACGCCAGAGCCGTATTTTCGGAGTTGCAAAAATTCGGCAACTGAAGCGGATGGATATGTGGGCGAACCGCCGGTGTTTTCTACGCTGTGATAGGACTCCCAGCTATATTCCATTGTGGGGACTTCGACTCTCACGCCGGGTATCTGAGTGTATTCGTTGACCGGTACAAGTTGATCCGGCCCTGGGGTTTCACGATATCTGTGCTGTACTTGATACTGTTCAAAGGCTGGCAATGCCCCGTAACGCTTCAGAACGGTTTTATGTTCAGTCTGATCGAATGCCCGTCCCGTGTGCGGCCTTGCAGAGCCATCGGGGCGCCTCAGCCAATGCTCCACTTTGCTTGACCATCCAATCTCACCCGCGAAGATATAGTAGTCTTGGCCTGGGTCTGGAATTGCGGTGTTGCCCGGGTATTCGACTCCGCTCACCAACTCTTCAATTCGATTCACGTCGAGATGCGCGACGAGTAAACCGCGCAAGAAGCTGAACACCTCTCGCTTGTCCTTGGAATGAACTTCAGAAACATATCCTTGAAGAAGAACCCACGGCCCGCGACGTCCGTCAACGACCTCAGGATTGAGCAGGTCACGATAGTCTGGGCTAGGGCCTGCACCCACCCACTGCGGTAAAGTCATATTGCCGGTATCGAACAATCGCTTTGTCTGTGGTCTCCACGAAATCCCAGAATCCGGAAAGCTGGGGTCGATATCAACGTCTGAAACTCTTGGATTGTCTCGGTCGGGGAGCTTCCCATCAAGTTTGAGACGCCCCGCGACTTCGAACAAAGCAATCCATGAATACTTTTTGCCGTAACGGTCGGTTTTGCCTGCCTCCTCTCGCCGCCCTCCATAATAGTTGCTGTTGGAGATCATGCCGTCCACTTGCTGGAATCGCTCAGAGGACCAACCGAGGTTCAAAATTCTCCATCGAATCTGTCTTTGCACTCGCTGATAGTCTTCATGGTCTTCGTCATAGTTGGATCGGCCTGAAACCAACCGTCCGGTTGTGTAGTTATCGAAGTCCATGCGGATCGCATCGTCCGCCTTTTCAACACTCGCCTTGGTGATGTCCGCCGCGTCTGGGATGACCGACATGGTCGACGCGCTTTCGGGGCGCAGCACTCGTTCAACATCGGCGGGCGCTACGACTTTCGCCGCAAGCTCGCAAATGCCCGACGCGAAGTCCCTCATCAGGATATGCTCTATAGGAGGCGTTTGCTCATCGCCCCGTAGCCGCAACGAAAGATCACTTGCTAGCGGCAATACTGCTCCGGGCAAATCTGGAGGCGGGAATGCCCAAATGCGCATGAGTGTCCCGTAGCTGGCAGCTAACAGGCGCTCCGGCACATAAGGATCATTGAACGACATAGCTTCCAGAGCTACGGAGAACAGTGCTCTCGGAAATCTTTCTCCCAAAAGGACCAGACAGTGCGTAGCCCTATCTCTGAGAGGTCGAACCGTTGTCGTCAGGAAAATGCCGCAAAGATAAGCGAGGTTCGTGGCCGTTTCTTCTCCAACTTCACGCAAAGAAGCAGTGCGTACCCAATCCAAGACGCGATAAACGGCCGATGCTGGCTCTCGTGAGCGCAGGAACTCGCTCCAGAACAAGTCACGATCTATCAGCTTCTGCTTGGCGAGGTACCCGAACAGGCGCTTCGCATTGTAAGGGTGGCCAGTTCGAGACGCGAGGCAGGTCAGAGCCTCTAGCATATCCTGTGCTTGGTGGGCCCCTAAGAAGTGGCCCACGATATGGTCGGTTTGCTTACAGAACGAGTCAGTACTTCGCCAGAGGAGTCCATCAATGAATGCGCTGGCGAGAGCATCCGCAGCGCGATTTTTCTTTGGCAGATAAAAATATAGCTCGCGCTCGTCCGGTGGGATGGGGCTTCGTTTCACGCGCTCCGGAAATTCAAGCATGATTGCCGAAGCAATGCCCGGCATTCGATAGCTATATCCCCATTGGTCCATTGAAAACGCGCGACCCAAAGGTTGGTCATCTTTAAATGCACTGCGGATATGGGTGGCGGAATCGACCTTCAGATGCTCCGAAAGAAGATATCTGCTAATTAAATGGTCGCTGAACCGCTGATAAGGAAGCCGGATCACGTCTTTCCATGATTCATCGTAGATGCTGTCTTCTGCTAGAAGGCCATCCGCCATTGCGCGCGCGAGAAAGTCTTTCGCTCGCGACTTCTTCAACTTCGTGACCTCCATAATAATTCGGAGGCAGTCTTCGCGGGGTAGATGATCGATACCGCTGGCGGCCATTTGGGGCGCGATGCCAATCTTTTTGTGTTGGTCGCCGGTGCCCTTAAGCAGAAACCAACACGTCTTAGGAGGCAACCTGAAGTCAGCTTCAATCTGCGCTCCGATCCTCACAACGAAGTCTTCAAGGAGCTTTGTCATTCCTTTGTGACCGGCAGCGAAGTCGTTAATCCGCTTCAGCTTTGTCTTACGACTGAGGCTTGAAATGGTCTCACAGAGAATCTTGAGAAATAGGGGCCTTGAAAATTCGGGCGCAAGTAGGGGCAAGTGTGGCGTTGGTATGTTGTAGTGTTTGAAAAACGCTTTCTGAGCGTCAAACTCAATATCAGCAAATCCGCTATGCTCAAGCTCTACAAACTCTCCGCGTGCCTTCAGCGTCATAACTTGCCGCGCGAATGGAGTGCGACAACTTAAGACTAGGGCAACATTTGGATATTCCCTTAAAAGCCGCGCAATGGAGGCCGAATACTTAAACCAAGCGGCACGGTCGCCCTCGTTAATAGCGTCTATCATCAGGAGTGCACGGCAACCGTTCTTCTTGCCTAGACGATCTAGTGCAGACAGAAGTTGCTGTGGGTTCTTGCAAAGCCCCGATACTTTACAAACGGACTCAAGCGGGTCTTTCGTCGCCTCCAATGTCTGTGCCAACAACAGCAGCGAAGGCACCCCTTCCTTCATCCGCTTCCTTGCTACGTCGCAAAGGAGATGCGTTTTGCCGGTGCCCCAAGACCCAAGCAGAAAAAGTTTGTTGGTTAAAACTAAGCCGAACTGCGGTGATTGGATCAGCTGTTGAAGGTCATCAAATGGCGAGAGGAAGTCTTGCAGCGCTTTAACGCTACGATTGCGTTCTTCGCTTGATTGCTTCGTGCCATCTGGATTGGCAGGCGGGTTATAGACTAGGTCTTCATGCGGCTGAATCCGTCGACGAATTAGCTTTAGATGCTGCTTGATCCTGTAGATCGTTCTGGTCGACGTACCCGGCGGTTCAGTCTGAAGCTGCGCGAGCAGCTTAGCGCCGCCGTCAAGATCGCTAACGGACTTACTGTAGAGCGCGCGTATCGCAGAAGGCGCGCCACTCCACGCGCTTCTGATCGCGTTCTCAATATCATTTAGCCGTTTGCGGTATCTTGGAGACTGCCCCAGCGTTTCAAACGCTTCAACGAGACTGGCAATTTCAAGATTGGGAGCACTCGGGTCCACTGCGGGTGTATATCGCGGACCGGCGCGGCGAATGCTCGCCCGAGTTACAACATTCAGTCTTTCAGGCGTGATCGGGTTCACGCGGGTCCGCGATTCAGTGCGAGAGTAATTCTCACTCGAAGCGCTTCAACGTAGGACCGAATAGTCAATGACACTGCACCGAACGGATGGGCCGTTTTGGCGCGGCGCGATATTTTAGCGGCCAATTGCGACGCCGACTTTTTTTGTCCGCATCCACAGTATCCCCCGTACCCCGGGGACGCGACAAAGCTTTTGAAGCGGCAACTCAGCTCCGCTCTATTTAGACGCGACGCAGCATCCTTTGATACTTCGGCACGTTTCTGCCAAACGACGCCGCTGCTGGGTAGGTCCATTATTTCCAGATCAAGTATTTGTACTTGTCCGCCTTGAAATGAAATGCCGTCAGCTTTTGATAAGCTCCGGCGTCCGTAACAGTGAATGGCTCAAGAACCGCTTGGTGATAGGACGGGTCGGGCGACAAGTTGATAAATACCTGTTGTCCAATTTCCGGGTCAATTGCCACAAAGCGAATCAATTTTCCTGCCTGATCTCTCAGTACTGACGTGACAAGCATTACGTGATCGGGGAATTTTCCATTCACAGCGCCGTGCAAATATAATGGATGCCCGCTTTCCACTAACGCGGCCGCAGCGTTGTCATCCGTCAAGTCGGTCCAGCCCGACCAATCTGCGATGCTTTTTTTCAAGCTCGGGGGCCAAAAGCCCTCTCCATCGGCGTTGAGCAAGCTGTCGATGTGCGCATCTCTGGCCTTCTCGGTAATCCCACTCAAAGTGTCCAAGCCCCCCACTGTCGCATCGGGGTAGAGAAACCCGATCATCCTCGCGACCATTGTGTAAACCGTCGCGAAGCAAGCACTGGGTCCCGCCGCTATCCCGTTTTCCGGGTTATAGTATTGAAACAATTGCAGCTGACTCGCAGGGATAAACGTCTTGATGGGGGTGGGGTTCGCATATTGAGATAGCAACGGCTGAAAAGTCGCCATCATCTGTGTCGTATCGCAAAAATACATCGGCTCAGGCACCTTGGTGTTGAGCTTGGGACACGTTTCGGTGGCAACAGGTTGGTCCGTGTAAGTGCAGTTGCTGGGCTTGAGCGAACCTCCCGGTGGCTGTGGAAATACGCAGTTGAAAGGGATTAAGAACGGGTACGAATCTCCCGGACTATTTGCCCAGTCGTTAGTACCAAATCCCTTTGGCAATGCGGCTTTGAAATCGGCCGTATGGAGCCGCTTTACATTTTTCCCACCGGCGCTTGATGGCTGCTCTGTCGTGTCCATATCCCAATATGCAGATTGATATTTTGCGGGATCGCTACTCTGTACTAGCCCGCCAGCCTGCCCTCCGTTCGTGAGACCTGTGGCAAAAACTTCGGTTGTTATAGTGGTCTTAGCATCACCCTTCTCGTTGATCGTTGCGAACCCGCCAACCGTCGATCCGCTGACCGAGCCTGTGGAATACGAATGCTGAATGCTTCCATCTTCGGTCCCAAACACGAAGCCACCGCCGTACCAAAGAGCCCCGTCCGTTGTTACATCGGCAACTGAGTAAGAATATGAAACTCGACCACCAAAATTGGTCCCTAGGAGTCCACCGGTAGCAGTTTGCGACTGGATTGAACCCGAAACGCCAGAATTTAGAATCACGCCAGTATTCAAGTCAGCGATACCACCAGCAGACCCGCCACTGAGAATTTTTCCATTGAAAAATGAGTTCTTGATTGTGCCGCCAGTGTTATTGCCCCGTACCAAGCCGCCAATTGACGAACCTTGGCTCTTATCTTCAAAGCAGCCTGGTAGATTGGCGATACATCCCGTCACATAGACGAAAGAGATGGAGCCATAGTTCTCACCCGCTACGGCCCCAATGCTGGCACCACCACCGGCAATATCCACGTTGGTAAGAGCCAAATTCTCGATTCGGCCTTGGCTGCCAATTCGGCTAAAGAGGCCGACGTCGGACGCGCTTGAGTGGATCATAAGTCCGTTTATCGGTACCCCGTTGCCTTTGAGTAGGCCGTTGAAGTAACCGGCAATAGGGATGAATCCCGACAGTCCATTCCACTTTGATGTGCAGGATGCGTCGATTTCGGAATTGCCTCCTTCCGGGACTACCGAGTACGTCTGCGATTTTGCGGTTTGCATCGCCTGCAAATCGCAGACGTTTCGAATTTGTCCGTCTTTGCTGTGAAGGTGTCGCCCTCGACAACTAGAATAATCGACAGGGCAAAACGTGCCTGCGGCGTGCGCCGGACAAAGGGCTGGCAACCCGAGGCACAGGGCGAACGTGAGCGACGTGACCTTCCAGCGGATGGACATGCATCCCCCCAAATCAGCACCGTTCACTACAAACCAGCCGGAGACACAATTCAACGCGAGATTGCTTACCATTTTGCCGTAGGAGGTGGCGGAGGCAATTGAGGCCGCCGCGCAGACGGTAGTGGCGCTATTCGCTACCATAGCCCCTGTAGTGATTGGGGAAGGATTGGGAAAGCGAACGCGGCGGACGATGCCGCGCGTTGGGCACGGATCTAAACGTCTGAAAAACCTGGTGGGCGCGACAGGGATCGAACCTGTGACCCCTACCATGTCAAGGTAGTGCTCTCCCGCTGAGCTACGCGCCCTCAAGGGGACGGCCTCTATACCGTCCCCCCAAGGCCGCGCGCAAGGCGCAAACGCCGGATTTATCGGGCGTTTTGCAGGTTAAACGCCACGATCGCCAAGCTTTGGCTCGGCACCGCGACGCCGCCATGTGTCGCAGGCTTGTATTTCCAGTGCCGGATGACCCAATCGATTGCTGTCTGGTCGAGATCGGCGAAGCCGCTCGACTGGACAACATTCGCATCGGTCACATCGCCAGCGGCCGAGATCGCCAGACTCAGCCGCACACTCCCCTGCTCACCCAACCTGCGCGCCAGTGGCGGGTAGGCCGGAATGGTGTGCGTGCCGCCGACACCCGAAGCGAATGTATCCGGAGCCGAGGGTTGCGGCGGCGGCGTCTTGATGTCTGAGCCGCGGATGGCGTCGGTGTTGTCCGGATCAATCTTGATCACGGGATCCGGCGCGAATGTTGGGTCACTCAGCTTTGGAAGTTCGCTGTCGTCGATCTTCTTGATGTGATTGTCCTGCGGCTGCTGTGGCTTGGTATCGACCGGTATCAGTTCTATTGGCGTGTCGATGAGACGTGTGATCTGCGGCGTAAGTCCCGCAAGGATCGCTGAAATCGCGATTACATGCAGGATGCCCACGAAGCCGACGCCGGCGATACGCTCTCTCGTCCAGCGCACAGTGGGCCGTGTCAAAGCATGGATGGGTTGTTGCATTGTTTCCTCCCCGGAGTATCGGCCAAGCATTTGGCCTATCCGGCGAGAGGTGCTTTGCGGGATGCAAAGCTGAAACCGGCGCTCGCCGGATGACGCAAACGGTGCGCGCAAATTCCGGCGGTGCGTGGACGCGATTGTGGTGAGGTTGCCGCAAATGACGGCTTGTCAGATGGCGATCATCCGATCGCTTGTCAGGCGGCGATCATCCGATCCACTTCGGCCACGATCTCGCGCAGATGGAAGGGCTTGGACAGAACCTTTGCCTGTTTCGGCGCCTGCGACGACGGATGCAGCGCGACGGCAGCGAAGCCGGTGATGAACATGATCTTGAGCGCGGCGTTCATTTCTGCCGCGCGCTTGGCGAGCTCGATGCCGTCCATGCCCGGCATGACAATATCGGTCAGGAGGAGATCGAAGCGGAAACCCTTCAGGCATTCCCAGGCTTCGCCCCCATCGCCGAAATCGGTGACGGCATGGCCGGCACGCACCAGCGCCTGCGCCAAAAACTTGCGCAGGGACTCGTCGTCTTCCGCCAGAAGGATATGCGCCATCGCCCGCTCCGCTCCCATATAAGAGCGTATAACCCCGAAACCGTAAATGTGCGTTAACGCCACTGCAAGGCGGAAAGCTTGATGCAACCCGGGCTTGGTGGTCCACTAACGGTCAGCAACAGGAATCGGACAAGGAATGGCGGGGCTTTCCAAGCCGGAGGGGAATCAGAGTTTCGACGCGGTTTTGTCCGCGCTTCATGCGCACCCATTCAAGATCCACCGCCCCGACGCGCCGCGCGTTCCGTTTGTCTTCGCTTCCCCGCATTCCGGCCGCCTGTATCCCGCGAGCTTCGTGGCGCAAAGCAGGCTCGATGCGTTATCGCTGCGCCGCTCGGAAGACGCCTATGTCGATGCACTGTTCGGCGGCGCAATTGCGCTCGGCGCACCGATGATCGCCGCGCGGTTCCCGCGCGCATATCTCGACGTGAACCGCGCCGCATCGGAGCTCGATCCCGCGATGTTCGACGGCACACTCGGCCTTCGCCTGGAAGGACCCAATGCGCGCGTGCACGCGGGTCTCGGCGTCATTCCGCGTGTCGTGCGCGACGGTGCAGAGATCTACGCGGGCAAGCTTTCACCGGCCGAGGCGCGCGAGCGGATCGCACGCTTGCATGAACCCTATCATGCAGCGCTGTCGCGATTGATCGACGAGACGTTGCAGCGTTTCGGCGTCGCCATCCTGATCGATTGCCATTCGATGCCGTCCGCGGCGTCGGTGCCTGACATCGTGCTCGGCGACCGCTTCGGCGCGTCGGCATCACCGCTCCTTATGCGATGGGCGGAAGGTTGTTTCGAACGCTGCGGCTTCAGCGTCGCGCGCAACACCCCCTACGCCGGCGGATATACGACGCATCTCTATGGACGGCGCGACAATGGCGTGCACGCGCTGCAGATCGAGATCAACCGCGCACTCTATCTGAACGAACATAGTATCGAACCCGGCGTGCATTTCGATGCGTTGAAATCGCGGCTGAGCGAGGCGCTCGAGGACCTCGTCGCGATCGAGGTGGACGAACTTCGCCCCGGAAATGCGCAGCTGGCGGCGGAATAGAAAAAGAAAGGCCGCTCTCGAAAGAGCGGCCAAGTTCAGGGAGGAAACGCCCAGGAAGGGCGGCGATACCGCAAGTGCGAACTCGCTATATCGCGCTGCAACAATATGATCCCCTCGCAAGGCCCGCGCAAGCGATTTTCGGCCGGTAAAGACCCCAAAAAAAACGATAAAAATCTAGGTAAACCGCCAAATTGGCGCGTCTCTGGGCAGTCCGCTTCGAATCAAGGCCCGTTTGTTGTGCATCGCAAAAAATTCACTTTCCTTCAAGGAACCTTGCCGATTCACAGGACTGTCGTTGCGGCGCAATAAAAGATTCTTGCGCGTCACCTATCCACACCCCAGCAGGCCGCGAGTGTGATTCGTGGTCCATGATGGGAGCCTTGTATGGCCGAAACCGCTTGGAGCGTCAGCGCTTACGTCGGCGCGGCTGCGTTGCGTAGCGAGAGACGGCAGCGTCCCTCTTCCGCCCGTCCCCTTGCGCCACGCGCCAGGGCATCGCGTCATCACCGTACGATCTTCATCTCCGACACGCATCTCGGCACGCGCGGATGTAAAGCCGAGTTGCTCGCCGACTTCCTGCAGCACAATTCGTGCGACACGCTTTATCTCGTCGGCGACATCTTCGACGGCTGGCAGATCAAGCGCTGGTACTGGACGCCGGCACAGGATCAGGTCGTGCGTGAGGTGCTGAAGAAGATCGAACACGGCACGCGCGTGATCTACGTGCCCGGCAATCACGACGAATTCCTGCGCGAATATGTCGGCCAGACCGCGTTCGGCGTGGAGGTGACGCGCGAGGCGATCCACGAGACCGCCAATGGCAAGCGTCTTCTCGTCATCCATGGCGACCAGTTCGACGGCGTCATCGGCTGCGCCAAGTGGCTCGCCCATGTCGGCGACCGCGCCTACACGCTGGCGCTCAAGCTCAATGACGGCCTGCACGCGATCCGCCGCGCGCTCGGCCTGCAATACTGGTCGCTCTCCGCCTACCTCAAGCGCGTCGTCAAGAACGCGGTCGAATATGTCTCGCGCTACGAAGAGATCGTCGCCCGCGCCGCCGCCACCCGCGGCGTCGATGGCGTGATGTGCGGTCATATCCATCACGCCGAAATCAAGATGATCGGCGACATCCTCTATCTCAACGACGGAGACTGGGTTGAAAGCTGTTCCGCCCTTGTCGAAGATGCCAGCGGAAATCTGGAGATTCTGCGCTGGGCCAACGCTGCTCCTCAGGGCGCCGCAAACGTGGCTCCCACCCGCCGCCAAGCCGCGCTTATACAAGCGTAGGATTCGCCGCGTGAGGCCGGGCGGCGCCATGCCGGCCGGGATCGGAATCCTGTCCGGCGAAGACCGCATCAAGGTTTTGATCGTCACGGACGCGTGGGCGCCGCAGGTGAACGGTGTCGTGCGCACATTGGAGATGCTCGGCAACGATCTCCGCGCGCTCGGCCACGAAGTGCGCTACGCCACGCCCGAGGGCCGCATCACCGTCCCGATGCCGACCTATCCGGAGATACGCCTCTCACTCTTCCCCCGTGCATCGCTGGAAAATGAGATCCGTGATTTCGCACCTGATGCGATCCACATCGCGACCGAAGGCACGTTGGGCCTTTCCGCGCGCGCGATCTGCATCAAATACGGCATTCCTTTCACGACCTCGTTCCACACGCGCTTTCCCGAATATGTGCATGCGCGGTTCTCGTTCATTTCCGAAGCGCGCGTGTATCGCTTCCTGCGCTGGTTTCACGGACCCGCGACGGCGATGATGGTCGCGACCCAATCGCTGAAGCGAGAGCTCGAAGGTCATGGTTTCAAGAATTTGCGCATCTGGTCGCGCGGCGTGGATGTCGAGCGCTTCAAGCCGGAAGACACAAACCTTCCTTATGAAGCGCCTGTCTTCCTCTATGTCGGCCGTGTGGCTGTCGAGAAGAACATTGAGGCATTCCTCTCCCTCAATCTTCCCGGCACCAAACTCGTCGTCGGCGATGGGCCGGCGCGCGCGTCGCTGGAGCGCAAATATCCCGACGTGAAATTCGTCGGCCCAAAGACCGGCGACGAGCTGACCCGCGCCTATGCCGGGAGCCAGGTCTTCGTATTCCCGAGTCGCACCGACACCTTCGGCCTGGTGGTTCTGGAAGCGCTCGCCTGCGGAACGCCCGTTGCCGCCTATCCGGTGCAAGGACCGCAGGACGTGATCGGCGATGCGCCGGTCGGCGCGCTGGACGAAGACCTCGAAGCCGCCTGCCACAAGGCGTTAACGATTGACCGCGCCGCGTGCCGCAGCTTCGCGATCAGCCGCTCCTGGCGGGCCTGCACGCTGCAATTCTTGTCCAATCTCGCCGTCGAGCCGCCAGTCGAGGGGTGAGGCAACGCGCCCTTCGACAGCGCGGCGATTTGCTCTAGGTTGCGCCAAATCACCCTTCCGGCCCGTTTATGTTCCCTGCCTCTGCCCCACAGCGCGACCTGCGGCTGACGCCACGCGAGTGGCTGTTCCTGGCCGCGACCATCGCGTTCTGGGCCGGGTTCGTCGTCTTTCTCGGCAAAGACACGTCCTGGGATTTCCGGAATTATCACTGGTACATCCCCTACGCGTTCCTAAACCATCGCATGGGGATGGATATCGCGGTCGCGCATCTGGCGAGCTACTACAACCCGTTCCTCGACATTCCGTTCTATCTGCTCGCGACGCACACGTCCTCATGGCTTTCACTTGCGGTGCTCGGCGCCGTGCAAGGCGCAAATGTCGTGCCACTCTATGTCATCGGTCGCCAGAGCTTGCTCGTCGACGACCACAAGCTTTACGCCGGGCTGCTGGCGCTGCTTGGGCAGACGGGCGGTCTCGGCATCAATCTCTACGGCACGCACTACTACGACAACGTGATGAGCCTATTCATCTTCACGAGCCTCGCCATCATCGTCGTGCATTTCGAGACACTGCGTAGTGGCGCTCTGTGGAAGACGGCCACACTCTCCGCCATTGCGACGCTTGTCACCGGCCTGACCGTGGGACTGAAACTCCCGGAAGCGCCGTTCGCTCTCGGCATTGCCGCCGCACTGATCGTGATTGGCGGCGACTGGAAGCATCTCGGCACCCGCGTGATCGCCGGTGCGATCTTCGGCGCTGCCGGCATGGCGCTGTTTGCGGCGCCCTGGATGCTGCAGATGGAGCATCTCACCGGCAATCCGCTATTCCCCTATTTCAACGAGCACTATCACTCAGCCCTCGCGGTCGGCCGCAACTATCGCGATCTTCGTTTCGTACCGACGCATTTCTGGCGAGAGATCCTGTTCCCGATCTACTTCTCTTATGACTGGTCGATCGCCGACGATATTCCGTTCAAGGACATCCGCGTCGCGACGGCCTATGTCGCGGTCATCGTTGCCGCGATTTTCTGGCTCTTCGGCAAGCGTTCCAAGGAGCCGTTAATGCAGCCGGAGATCGTGCGCGTCCTGTTCGCGTTCGCGACCGTCTCCTACATCGCGTGGCTCAAGGTCTTCGGCATCTATCGCTATATCCTCGCGCTCGAGATGCTGGCGCCGCTTCTGATCGCGGCAAGCGTCGGGTTGCTGCCGTTGCCGCGCCGCACGCAGATGATCGCGCTGGGGTGCCTGTTTTTCGCCGCCCTGGTCTTTACCCGCCCCGATTATCTCGAGCGCGCGCCGCTCGGCGATCCCTATGTCGACGTCGCGGTGCCGAAGATCGCCGATCCTAGGCACACCATGATCCTGATGACCGGCGACGATCCGCTCGGCTTCATTGCGCCGTCGCTGCCGCCGGAAATCCCGATCCTGCGGATCGACGGTTGGATGATCACGCCGAAGGACGGTTCCGGCCTGACCAAGATCATGCGCAAGCGGGTCGCGGCATGGAAGGGCGACCGCTATCTGATCGCCGATGCCAACAACATGCTGCGCGCCCACGATGCCCTGAAGGACTACGGCCTCGCCATTGTCTGGACCAAATGCAGCCTATTCGACACAAACCTGATTGGAGCTTATCAATTGTGCCCGCTTGTTCCGTGGCAGGGATGACGATGTCAGACGCCAGAATTGCCGTGCTTGTGCCTTGCTATAACGAAGACGCCGCCATCGGCACGGTGGTGCGCGACTTCCGCGCGGCGCTGCCGTCGGCGACGATCTATGTCTACGACAACAACTCCAGGGACGAGACCGCCGCCCGCGCGCGTGAAGCCGGCGCCGTGGTGCGCACCGAGATGCGCCAGGGCAAGGGCAACGTCATGCGCCGGATGTTCGCCGATATCGAAGCGGACATTTACATCATCGTCGACGGCGACGACACCTACGACGCGTCCGTCGCGCCGGAGCTGGTCCGCAAGCTTGTCGACGACGGCCTCGATATCGTCTCTGGCCAGCGCATCGCGACCGGACAGGCTGCGTATCGCGCGGGACACGTTCTGGGCAACAAGCTTCTGACCGGCCTCACCGCGATGATTTTCCGCGTAAAGCTCAACGACATGCTCACCGGTTACCGCATCATGTCGCGGCGCTTTGTGAAATCTTTCCCGTTTACGGCGCAAGGCTTCGGCATCGAGACGGAGCTCACGGTCCACGCGGTGCGTCTGCTGATGCCGATGGTCGAAGTCGAGACGCGCTACAAGGAACGCCCCGAAGGTTCGGTGAGCAAGCTCAGCACCTACCGCGACGGCTTCAAGATCCTTTTCACCATCGCTTCGCTGTTGCGTGAAGAACGGCCACTGATCTTCTTCAGTGCGATCTTCGTGCTGCTCTTTCTGTTCTCAACGGCAATCGGCACGCCGGTCGTGCTCGAATATTTTCACACTGGATTGGTGCCGCGCCTTCCCACGGCACTTGTCGCCGTTGGCGCAATGGTTCTCGCGTTCCTGTCGCTGGCGAGCGGATTGATTCTCGATACCGTCACGCGCGGGCGCTGGGAAGACAAACGCATGGCCTATCTCGCGATCCCGGGCCCGCAGGATCTCAAACTGCCATGAACCGCGCGGTTGCGGCGCTGTCGCATTTGCCGCCGTTTCTGCGCTTCGGACTGGTCGGCGGCGCAGGCTTCTTCGTCAACGCCGCCGCGTTCTGGATCGCGCTCAACGTCCTGCATCTGGGCAAAGACATCGCGTGGTTCTTCGCCCTCGTGCCCGCCGTCACCTTCACCTGGTGGGGCAATCGCACGATCACCTTTCACGAGCACGCCAGCACGGGCTTTCGCGACACCTTGCAGGAATGGGCGCGGTTCGTCGCGACAAATGCCTTCGGCGCGCTCGTGAACTACGCGACCTACGCCGTGTTGATCCACTGGGCACCATGGCCGCTGAGTAACCCATACATCGCACTCGCCGTCGGCGTGTTGGCCGGCATGGTGTTCAATTTCACGCTGTCGAAGCGGCTGGTGTTTCGACCTAAGTAACCTTGTGCCAGTCCGGCACCGCCACGCCCGGCGGCGCATCGACATCGACTCGGGTCGTTTCCGTCACCCGCGCCATCGTCATGTAGAAGCCGGTTGTCAGGATGATCTCGACAATCTCCTGAGGCGTGAACTGCGCTTTGGCCGCTTCGACCGTGGCCTCATCGGCCTTCACCTTCTGCACAACCTCGCGAACCAGTCGGAGCATCGCTTTGGCGCGATCGTCAAATACTGGCGCATCGAACGTCAGAACCTCGAGCGCCGCGATCTGCTCCTTGGTGCAGCCCGCACGTTCTCCGATGGGCACATGCTGCACCCATTCGTAGATACCGCCTTCCAGCCGCGCGACCGCGAGAATGATCATTTCGCGATAGGCCTTATGCAGCTTTTGTTTGGACAGAATCGCACTGCCAAATCCCAACGCAGGCGCGAAATTGGTCTCGGCATTGGCGATCATGCGGAAGATGTTGAGCTTGTATTTGAAGCTGTCGTAGAGGGTGCGCGCATCCCCGGAGAGTGCGTCGGTATCGGCGTAAGGGATCAGCGGCATGAAAACTCCTTCAGTGCGATGAATCGACAATAACGGATTTGATGATCGCGAAGACCGGCGCTCCTTCCACAAGCTCCAACCGCGCCACGGAAGCCCGCGTGATGCGCGCGACCAGCCGCGATACGCCGCAGGCAAGCTGTACCTCTGCCTGAGGTCCGTCGTTCTGCCGAACCGCTACGACGCGCGCGGGCAGCACGTTGTTGGCACTGATTGCGCGCGGCTCCTCTCGTGCGATCATGATGTCCTCGGCACGAACCCGGACACGGACACGCGCGCCCTCCGGCCGCGCGATCCGGGAAACGATCAGCTGACCGCCGTCGAATGAGAGGAGTGTGAGTCTATCGGCACGCCGGTGCGACTGCACTTCCGTCTCCAACACCGCGCCGAAGGGATCTATGCCGGTGTCCAGCCGCGTGAGAAGATCGAACACGCTGGCCTGCTCCACGGTACGCCCGTCGCTCAACAAGACAATCTCATCCGCCAGCCGCGCGACCTCATCGACGGCGTGGCTGACATAGATCATCGGCAGCTTCGTTTCGTCGCGCAGACGCTCGAGATAGGGCAGGATTTCACCGCGACGTGCGGCGTCAAGCGCCGCCAGCGGCTCGTCAAGAAGAAGGATATCGGGCGAAGCGAGCAATGCCCGGCCCAGCGCGACACGGCTTTTCTCGCCGCCTGACAACGCCTTGGGGGATCGCGGCAGAAGATGCGAGAGGCCCAGCAATTCGATCACGTGGGCGATTTCGCCTTCGCTCGCCGGATTCTGCGCACGCCGCCACCCAAAGCGCAGATTGTTCTCGACATTCATGTGCGGAAACAGCCGCGCGTCCTGGAACACATAGCCGGTCCGCCGATCGCGCGCCGGGACGAACACATCGGCTTTCGTATCGAGCACAACACGGTCACCAATGACGATGCGGCCTTCGTGCGGACGAAACAACCCGGCGATGGCGTTGATGACACTGGTCTTGCCTGCCCCCGAGGGTCCAAACAGCGCTGTCACGCCTGCGCGGGCGATCTTGAAGCCGACATCGAGGGAAAACGGACCGAAGCGGTGATGCAGCGCAACCTCCACGCTCATCGGCGCATCCGTCTCTGCAGAAACTCGGCGAGAGTCATGAACACCAACGCGAGCAATATCGACAGCAGCGAGAGCTTCGCCGCCTCCACCTCGCCGCCCGGTGTTTGAAGCGCGGTGTAGATTGCGAGCGGCAACGTCCGCGTCTCGCCAGGGATATTCGAGACGAAGGTGATGATCGCGCCGAACTCGCCAAGGCTTGCGGCGAACGCGGTGATCACACCCGCGACGATGCCGGGAAATGCGAGCGGCAACGTAACGTTCGCAAAACGGTCGAACCATCCCGCGCCCAGTGTCTCTGCCGCTTCATCGAGGCCGCAGTCGGCGCTCTCCAGCGCGATCCGGATCGCGCGCACCTGAAACGGGAAGGTGATGATCCCGGCCGCGAGGGCGGCGCCGGTCCAGCTGAACACGAAGCGGATTCCGAAGGTCTGGAACAGCCAGCCACCGAGGCCGGCCCGAGTCCCGAAGATAGTGAGCAGCAGAAAGCCGACCGCGACAGGTGGCAGGACCAGTGGCATATGGATGATACCATCCACAACCACCTTTCCCGGAAACCGCGCGCGCGCCAGCAGCAGGGCCGCAGCGACAGCCAGCGGCATTGCAGCAAACACCGCCACAAAGGCCACCCGCAGGCTGAGCAGCAGTGCCTCGCTTTCGGCGGGGGTCAGAAGGTCGGTCATCCGCGCCCAATATCGTCAGCCGCCCACCGCCGTGGCAAGCAGGACACGCGCACAGATTCCCGCCTTTGGGACGCTTGACCCGTCACGAAGGCCCCTTACCGTTAATCCCATGGGCAGGGGATTTATTCTGGGAGCAGGTCTTGCCGTGGCGCTCGCCGCTTGGCCGGGCAGTTCCGCGGTCGCCGATGTCCCGGCGACGCCAACCGCCAATCCCTATCCCGCCATCTATGTGATCCGGCATGACCATTGGACCGAAGGCGACGAACGCGACTACAGCCGCTTCATTGCCGAGATCGGCGATTCCGGCTGTAACACGGTCGATTCCTGTCTTCACGGCGTCCACAACCCGTTCCGCGCGACCGATCCCGCAGGCGTGGAGTTCAGGTCCGACTGCGCCGACCTCGCCTACAATCTGCGCTTCTACTTCGCCTGGAAGCGCGGGCTGCCGTTTGGCTATGTCAGTGCGGTGAGCGCGCAGGGCTCCGGTCGTGATATCCGCTACACCTTTCGCGGCAATGCTGCGGTAGAGCGCGCAACGCCGCGCAGCGGGACGGAAAGCGGCTATGCGATCTGGGACACGATCCGCGATGCCGTGTCGTCGGCAACCTTCCGCATCCATCCCGATCTCGAAGACCCGATGGAGCCGGACCTCTATTCACCGGCGATCGATGCGAAATCGATCCGCCCCGGCACCATGATCTACGATCCGAACGGTCACGTCGCGACGATCTACAAGGTCGAGGCGGATGGGCGCATCCACTACATGGACGCGCATCCCGACAGCTCGTTGACGCACGGCTTCTACGATCTGCGGTTCGTGCGCGCGTATCCAGGCATGGGCGCAGGCTTCAAGAACTGGCGCCCGGTACAGCTCGTCGGCGCACGGCAACTCGATGACGGCACCTTCGTCGGCGGCCGTGCGATCCCGGCGGCGAACAAGGACATCCCCGATTTCTCCGACGAACAGTTCTACGGCAACGGGCCGCGTCCTGACGAAGACCGCAACTGGCGCGACGGGCGTTTCACTCTGAACAACGCCGTCGTGGACTGGTACGACTTCGTTCGCGCCAAGCTCGCCGGCGGCCGGCTGGAATTCGATCCGCTGAGAGAAATCGGCGACATGGTCGATTCCAACTGCGCCGACCTGCACGATCGCGCCGACGCCGTTAATCTCGCGATCAAGGCGGGCATGGCTGACCGGCCGGAACCGGTAAGGCTGCCGGAAAACATCTACGGGACCGAAGGCGACTGGGAAACCTATTCGACGCCGTCACGCGACGCGCGCCTCAAGACCGCGTTCAAGGAGCTGCGCGATTATGTCGAGCGCTTCATGCGCATGTATGCGGCGCACGACCCGAAGCTCGCGTACAAGGGCAACGATCTTGCCTCCGATATGCTCGCGATCTACGACCGCAAAGCGGCGCAGTGCAAGATCACCTACACCCGCAGCGACGGTTCGCCCTTTACGCTAGGCTATGAAGACATCCGCAAGCGGCTGTTCGCGCTGTCGTTCGATCCCTATCAATGCGCGGAGCGCCGCTGGGGCGCTGCAGCGGATGAATTCGGTACCTGCAACGAACCGACCTTGAAGTCCGCGTGGTATGACGCGGAACAGGACCTTCGTAACCAGATCGACCGCACCTACGAGGCCGAAATGGATTTCACGCTGGAGGAACTCAAGACGCCCGTCCCCGGCAAGGGCGTTGCAGAGCCGCCGGACGTGGACGTACGTGGCTATTTGTTGGGCCAGCATGCGGTGCCGCAGATCAAGCCGCAAACGCCAAACGCGCCCTGAAATGGAAAAGGGCCGCGCACCTTTCGGCGCACGGCCCGTCCCCTCAATGGATAGCGCTTACTTGCGCGCGTAAAGCGTCCACAACCGGGCGATCATAGCCTGATTGGGATTGTCGCCCTTTGCCGCCTTCGCAAAGGCGCGAAGTGCCTGGTCCTTCTGGCCGGCGCCAAGATAGGCCATGCCGAGGCGCGTGTTCGCCAGATTGACGTCCGTCTTGTCCTTGGCGATGCCGGCCTGAATGGCGTTGATCGCTTCCGGGAACTTACCCATGCCCCAGAGATCTTCACCCAGCTTCACGAGCGCGTCGCCTGTCGGCGCTTTCTGCGCGGCCGCGAGCGCCTCAGGCGTGCCGGCCTTGTCACCGGCCATCTGGGTCTTGGTCATGTTCATCAGGCGATTGACGCTGTCTCCGGTCAAGATTTTGGCGTCGATGCCCTTCTGCTCGACCGCTGCTGCCTCGGCGGCAAAACCGCCGGCAAGCGCGAGCTTGGCAAGCGTCAGGTATTCGTCGGCGGTCGCGATCGACCCAGTGCGGAATTTCAACCGATAGATATCCAGGCTCTGCGGATCGCGGAGACCGCGGGTGCGCTGCGCGGACTTGAGCAGCTGGCCCCAATATTCCGGGCTCTGCGAACGGCCCACGAGTTCCTCGAGCGCTGCCGTCTGTGAAGCATCGTCGCCGGCGTTAAAGGCGCAGGCCATCTGGATTTTCAGCACGATATCGCTCGCGCCGGTGCCGAAATGGCTCTTGATGTAGCGCACGCAATCCGCGTTGCGGCCGAGCTTGTAGTAAGCGGTGGCAACCGCGGCCATATCGTTGGCAGACAGGTTGCCCTCTCCGGCATCGGAGATCACCGCACCCCAACGTCCCGCGCGATAGTCGGTCGCCAGCTTACCGCCGCCACCGCCCTGCTTGGACGTGATGTAGGCCTTCATCTGCGCAACGTCGCGGCTTTCCTCGGCGGTCAAACCGCCAACCGAGGCGGCTTCGTTCACCTTCGCCATGGCACCGCTGTAGTTGCCCGAGCCCGCGAGCCTCTGGGCCTCCTGCAGCGGTTTGCCGACGGCAGGGCGCACACCGGCATCCGCCGGCATGGTCGTGACCATCGTAAAAGCACTTATGCTCGCCATGCCCAGCATGACGGCAGCAAAACGAGACCGAAAAATCTTGGAATTCATTGTAGAGACCTCACCGTTCAGGCGCGGGGTCTCGGAACCATGCGACCACATGCTCCGTTACCGCGGTCGCCCCTCACTTATTGATATTGCGCTGTATTCTCGAAACCTATCTTCGTTATGCCCAGGCGCTGCGCATCTGCGAGAACCATGGCAACAGCATCGTATTTCGCCAGTTTGTCCGGATTAAGGTGGATTTCCGGCTGAAGCGGCAACTCCTGCTGTGCCTGCGAAACGAAGTAAGAGTCCATGGTGGCGCGGTCGATCGCCTGACCGTTCCACAAAATCTGCCCATCGAAATCGACGACAAGAGACACCGGAGCTACCAGCGGCGGCGGCGGATTCGGATTGGGCTTCGGCATATCCAGCTTCACCGCGTGAGTCTGGATCGGCAGCGTGATGATGAGAAGCGTGAGAAGAACGAGCATCACGTCGATAAGCGGCGTGGTGTTCATTTCCACCATCACTTCGCCTTCGCCACTTGCCGGACCGACACTACCTGCCATCGTAAGCTACCTTCTGAGTTGTCAAATACGCTATGCGATCAGGGCTGATTGCGGGGTTCGGTCAAGAACCCGACTTTCAGGATACCGGCCTGCTGCGCGGCGAACACGACGCGGCCGACAGCTTCGAAACGCACGTTTTCGTCACCGCGAATATGCACTTCCGGCATGTTCGCAGCAGACAGACCGCGCGCCTGAGCACGGCGCAACGCATCTTCAAAGCGGCCCTTGAGCTCGCTCGAATCGATGGGTTGGTTGTTGTAGTAGATGTTCTCGTTCCGATCGACCGCGACGACGATGTTCTCGGGCTTCGTCTGCGTCACGATATTGCGCTCGTTCGGCAGCGTCACCGGCACGGTCTTCACGATGACCGGAATCGTCACCAGAAAGATGATGAGCAGAACCAGCATCACGTCCACCAACGGAGTCGTGTTGATGGTCGTGTTTAGCTGTGCCTCTTCCTCAGCGACGTCGGTTGCAACATCCATTGCCATGCCGGTAACTCCCAGACTCTCTGTTCCTGATCTCTCGACTTATTTGCTCTTCGAGATCAGGTAGGTCTGCAGATCGCCCGCAAAGCCGCGAAGCTTTTCCTGGATCACCTTGTTGCGGCGGACGAGGAAGTTGTAGCAGAGCACCGCCGGAACGGCCACGAACAGACCGATCGCGGTCATGATCAGAGCTTCACCGACCGGGCCCGCGACCTTGTCGATCGAAGCCTGACCGGCAACGCCGATCGCGATAAGCGCCTGCAAGATACCCCACACCGTACCGAACAGACCGACGAACGGCGCTGTCGAACCGACCGAGGCAAGGAACGCGATACCGCCCTGGAGGCGCGCATTGGCGTCATCAAGCTGGCGGGTCAGCGACATGGCGATCCAGTCGTTGAGGCCGACGAGCGACGTGCCGCCTTGGCTGGCGCGAACACCGCTTTCCGCGATCAGGCGGAACATGGAGTTCTTCGGAAGCTTGTCGATGCCTTCGTTCAACGTGCCCGAAGACCAGAAGCGGCGCTCAACCGTGCGCGCCTGGCCGAGGATGCGGCCTTGCTCGAGGTACTTCACGAAGAAGATGTACCAGCTTCCGACCGACATGATCGCGAGGAGCGCGAGCACGCCGAGGGACACCGGGTTGCCCTTATGGATGATGTCCATAAGGCCGTAGGGATTGTCGGCCGGCGTGGCGCTCGGCGACGGAGCCTTGACGTCCGGAGCGGCCGGCGCCGGAGCGGCCGCAGCAGGAGCAGGCGCCGCTGTCGAAGACGCAGCCGCGGGATCGCTCGCCGGCGGGGTCGCATTGTTGGTCTGCGCGAACGCAGCGCCGGTGAAGAGCACGGCCGCAGCAACGACCGTCAGAAATTTCGAGTTCATTTTGTCCTACTCCGTGTCTTGCAAAACTGTGTCGGCCGATCCCCTCGACCGACCTGTTGACGCTTACTGATTAGCGAGGAATCTTCCAAACAACGTTGGCCGGCCAAGAAGGCGTCTCAACCGGATTACCATCCACCTTTTGCGGCGTGTAGTGCCAATGTGTGACGCATGACAGGGCAGCCTCATCCAAGCTGTCGAAACCACTCGACTTCGTGACCTTCGGATCCGTCACGCTGCCATCAATGCCGATTTTGAACGTCACCTGCGTGGTGCCTTCCTGGCCCAAGCGCTGCGCCGTGGCCGGGTAAGGCATGTTGGTGCAGGTGTGCGGACGCCCGATCGACACCGGCGTCGTCACAGCCTGGTGCTGGACGGGCGGCGGCGGCGGTTTGTTCGAGACCGTGATCGGGCTCGAGGTGACCGGCGTCTCGATATTGATTTCCGGCGGGGGCGCGACCGGCGGCGGCGGCAGTTCGACCTGCGGCGGCGGAGGCGGCGGCGGCTTCGGCTGGATCTTCTCCTGCTCGACCGCGACCTTGAGTTCTTCCGGGAGTTTCGAAATCACCGTCGCGGCCAAACCGGAAATGATCGCGAATACGAAACCGGCTTGCAGCGCGATCGAGGCGGCCAACCCGGCAATCCTCGTGGGCGTGAATCGGCTCTGCGGAACTGCGCGTTGACTGTGGAAGGGTTGTTCCATGGCTCTACACTGACCTGACAAAACTAAACCCGGCGCAAAGGCGCCGTGCCTTGCGACAGAGACTGAAACTGACACATCCCCCACGGGCGCCCGTCGTTTCTGGGCACTCCGTAAAACTTGTTCCAATGGTAGTCATGGTTTTTTGATCGGTCCAGTGTTTCGAATGGTTAACTCTGTCTCATATGCAGCCTGGTTAAAAGCGAACATCGGATGGGAGCGTTCCCCTTTTGCTCCCCGAACCCTGTCAAGCGACTTGCATTCCTCCGCCATAACAAACGCACAGCCTTGAACAAAGGTGCTGCCAAATTCGCGTCATTTCTGTGTCATATCGCGCCGCAGTGATACGCGGCGAATCGTATCACCTCGCAAATTCAAGGCTTTAGAGGCCAAGCAATCCACAGCAGAATGTTGCGCATGCGGCCGCATTCGCACAGATGCGAGCGCGCAGGGACGAGGATCGCCTGATTCTCGAGGCTTGATTGCACGCGCGTTCCGGGGTGTTACGGTCGCAAATCGGGCGATGCCATGAAGATCGCTCAGCAAAATGTGAAGGCTGTGACATGCGCTATCTCCACACCATGGTGCGCGTATCCGATCTCGATGCGGCATTGGACTTCTATTGCGCCAAGCTCGGGCTTCGGGAGATTCGGCGAATCGACAACGACAAAGGCCGGTTCACATTGGTTTTCCTGGCCGCGCCCGAAGACGCCGAGCGCGCCGCGCACGATCAGGCGCCGATGGTGGAACTCACCCACAATTGGGACAAAGAAGTCTATTCCGGCGGCCGCAATTTCGGCCATCTCGCATACAGGGTGAAAGACATCTACGCGACATGCCGAAATCTGATGGATGGCGGCGTCGTTATAAACCGGCCGCCGCGCGACGGGCATATGGCGTTTGTGCGCTCACCCGACGGCATTTCCATCGAACTGCTTCAGGAAGGTCCCGCCCTGCCTCCGGCGGAGCCATGGGCATCGATGCCGAACACGGGCGCATGGTGATCGCGCCGGCATGAACTTCACGAGTGACAATTGCTACGGCGCAGCGCCGGGGATGCTCGATGCGCTGGCGCGGGCCAATGCCGGATCGGATGTGTCCTATGGCGGCGATGCGATCACCAGGCGCCTGAACAGGCAGTTCGCGGAAATCTTCGAACGCGATGTCGCCGTATTTCCGGTTATCAGCGGAACCGCCGCAAATGCGCTGTCGCTTTCGACGCTGACACCGCCGCATGGCGCGATCTTTTGCCATGCACAGAGTCATATCGCGGTCGATGAATGTGGCGCGGTCGAAATGGCCACCCATGGCGCCAGACTGATCGCCCTCGATGGAGATCATGGAAAGCTGACGCCGGACAGGATTGCCGCAGCGGTCGCGCCGATCCAGAAAGGCGTCGTGCATCATGCGCAGCCGGCCGCCGTGAGCGTGACGCAGGCCACGGAGTTCGGCACGGTCTATAGCCCCGATGAGATCGCGGCGATCGGCAAGATCGCGCACGCAAACGGGATGAAGCTGCACCTAGACGGCGCGCGCTTCGCCAATGCGCTCGCCCATCTGAAGTGCGCACCGGCGGACCTTTCCTGGCGCGCAGGCGTAGACGTGATGTCCTTCGGTGCGACCAAGAACGGCGCGCTGGGGGCCGAAGCGGTTGTCTTTTTCGATCCAGCAGCGATCACGGACTTCGAATACCGCCGCAAGAAATCCGGCCATCTCCTGTCGAAGATGCGGTTCGTGTCGGCGCAACTCGAAGCCTATCTGAACGACGACCTCTGGATCGCGAATGCTTCACGCGCAAACGCGATGGCCGCCCGGCTCGCGGAGGGGCTGCTTAAAGTGGATGGCGCCGTGATCGAGCATCCTGTCGAGGCCAATGCGGTGTTCGTCACGCTGCCTGACAGGACGAAGGCGCGGCTACGCAAGGCCGGCGTGCAGTTCTACGACTGGGCGCCGCCGAAAGACCGGAGGACTCTGATCCGGCTGGTGACCTCATTCGCCACGCCCGAAGAGGACGTGGCGAACTTCATATCGATTGCGCGCGGCTAGATTCGGCCGAGCAGGTGGATCGTGCCGACTTCAGTCGTCGCGCCATTGCTGCCGCGGACGAAGTCGAAATTAGCACCGAGCGTCCAGGCATCGGTCGTCGCAGACAGCGAGGCGCCAGCCACGAAGTTGCCTTGCGACGGGTCCGGCCCGGTGATCGTGAAGTCGGTGTTCGGCGTCGAGACGAAATGCGCCGTGAGCTTCGTCGGATCGCTGATGAAGTCGTAGCGATAGCCGAGACGAACATCGGGCTGGATGAAGAAGTCACCCATGTCCAGATCTTCACGCACATCCGCACCGAGGAACACACGCATCGAGTTGGAGTAATAGGACTTCATCGCAAGATCGAAGCCATCGCCATTGCCCGGCGACGCGGTCGGATGGCTTTCCGTGGCGCCGTCGACGCGCATCGTCATCGCATCCATGCTGAGCTGCGGCGTCAGCGTGGTTGAACCATAGGCGAGGATCACGCCGGTAGTGAAACCGGCTGATCCCACCAGGCCAGGACGCGTGCTGTCCGCTTCGTCGATGAAGCTCGAGGAGCCGCTGCCGGACGTGTTCGGGATGCTCAGCGAGATATAGCGCTTCTGCTTCATCGTCATGTACGCGACATCGACCTTGGTATCGAGGAAGAGGCCCTTGCCGCGCCAGTCAGTGTAACCGGTCAGCATGTACCAGAGCGTGTTCGCGTGGCTGTCGCGCGGATAGGCTTCGACGATGTCACCCGAATAGAAGCTGACGGCGCCGCCGTACCAGCCCATCTTCGGATCGCCGCCATCGAGACCCAGCGCAAAGCCGAAGCCGTGGTCCTTGTAACCCGTTTGGCCCGTGCTGGTGTTGCCGGGATCCTTCACGAATTCCGCGAACTCTTGGCCCCACAGCGTAACTTCGCCGGAATCCTTGCCGTACATGCGCAGCATGCGCTGGCGTGCGGCCACCGGGCCGGTCGCCTGATCGGTCAGCGACATCGCAATGGCGCGCTCGCCACCGGTCACATCCGGCGCGAACTGACCAAACGCCGTCTGCGCCGACTTCTGGTCGGTGATACCGGCGATCAATGCCGCACCAAGCTTGTCGTCATTGACCACCGCCTGGTCGACGAGCGGCAGCATCTGTGCCGCGTATCCCGTCAGACCGAGGTCTGCCGCGTTCTTGGGGTCGACCTGAAGATAAAAGCTCGTCGTGCCGTCTGGGTTACTCTCGAAATCCAGCTTCACGTCGTTGAACAAGAAGGGAAGCTTGCTCGGGTCGTTCAGCTCTTTCTCATAGACAGTCTTGTAATCCACGACGCTGACTTCATTTCCCGTGAACAGGATGAATTTGGTCGACGTGGGGATCCAGCTTCCATAGGTGATGTTCAGGTTCGCACCGGAGTCGATGGAAATCGCGTCCTTGTTCGGATCGGCATTGCCATCCACGGACACGACGATGCCCGTGTTGAAGTCCTCGCTCACCGTCAGGTTAAGTGTACCACCCTGCTCGATATGAAAGCCCGCAGAGTAGAGCGCGGCATCGTCATTGGTGATCGTCAGCGTTCCGCCGTTTTTTACATCGACATTCACGCCGACCTTGTTGTCGGACGTGATCGATCCGACCACGGTCGCAAAATTGCCGATGTCGAGTTCGTCGCTGCCTTCGACGCCACCCGAGCCGTAGTGGATATCGCCCACGATAGAGGCCGTGTTGGCCGTCCCAAGGCCCAGGACATCGATGATTTGATGATCACCGGAACCGAAGACGATGTCGCCGATGATCGCGGCCGAGCGATTGGCGGTTGCGTGGTCGATGATGTCGACGCCCGAACCCGCGGCTTCGCCCGCCGTGTCGCCAGACAGATTGATCGCAACCGCGGTCTGGGAGCCATCGTCGAGAGTCGTGGCGATCGCCTCGATCGTGCCGCCCTCATTGTCGATATGGGTCAGCGTGCCGGACGCATCCAGGATCGCCGTCGCGCTCAGCCCGGTGATTGAGGTATCGCCCGTGGTTGCAATGGCCGAGATCGTTCCCGAGTTCATGATCGACGGTAGCGTGGCGTTGTTGGCAATGCTGATCGCGACTGCCGCGTTGTTCGAAGACGGGCCCGAAACTGTCGCATTGATGATGCCGCTGCCCGATCCGGACGAGTTCACAAGGGATGCCTGGTCGTCTTCACCAAAGTCGTTCAGCACCAGCTTGCGGGTGCCATTGGGATTTTGATTGTTGTAGAGGAAGCAATCGCAGGTATCGGACCATACATAGACGTCGTCCGGGCCGATCACGGAATTCGCGCCGATAGACATCGCGATTGCGTTGATACCCGTCCCCTTGCTGTCGGAGAGGGTAACGGCCGTCAGGGAGCCGGAATTGTAGATACCTTCCGTCAGCGTTGTGACGGCGGTCGAGATGCCGCTGGTGCCAAAGCCCAATACGGACTGGTCGACGTTGGGAGTGTTCTCCGAGATCAGGCCGCGATTGTAGAAGCTGAAGCCCGGGTCTTCGGTGTCGCCCACGTACTCGCCGATCGTGATGGGTACGGGTGTGCCGGTGCTGGTCGACAGAGGCGCGATCTCGATGGCAGCGGCAAAGCTCTGCGCGCTGATCTGCGCTCCCGTGATGGTGTCGTCCATATGGGTAGGACCAGCATTGTAGATGCCGCCGGCAATGCTGCCGCCGATTGCCAGAGCCGAGCCGGATGTGGGATTGCCTGTGGTGGCGGTGCCCGGATCGTTCGTTCCCGCGACGAGAATGACGCCCCTGTTCACCAGACTTCCAAGACTCGAACAGACGGGCGGAGTCTCGGTGTCACAGAGCGGATTGATGGATCCCGACACGACAATGCCCTGCGCACCGACGCCGTAGACGTTGATGCTGGAGCCGGTATCGATCGTAAGGTTGCCGTTGAGCATGCCGGTGATATCGATGCCGATCGATCCGGTGGCACCTGTGGCCGTGGAGCCTATGATCGTGATGTCGGAAACGTCGTCGATCTTATTCGTGTTGTCGACGAAACCGACACGGACGTCGCCATTCACGACACCTTCATCGAGAAAGCCGGTCACGCCCAGAAGCGACGTCGTCGTTGACGTCGGCTGCATGTTGAGCACGCCGAACGTGATATTGCCCTGCTCGATCGCAAGCGGGTCGATGTGAAGGCCATAGCTGTTGTCGCCGGTCACGGTGACCGTGGCGTTGGCCATGTCGATATCACCGGTGAAGGTGTTCGCCGACAATCCGCTATCGCTCGCCGGACCTTGAAGCCAGATGGCGGTCTTGTTGTCGCCCGTGCCGGACAGGTCGAGGGCGCCATCCACGAGGATGCCTTCCGTCGTATGACAGGGTGGATTCAGGCAGCTCGGCGCAGCGTTCGTTGCGTTCCAGCTGTTCGTCGTCAGATCGACGAGAATGCCCACCGCGTCCGTCGTGTTCGTGTTCTTGACCGTTGCGTCTGTCGTGATGTCGACGCTGTTGTCCGAGTTGACCGTGATTGCGGCGCCGGCAAAGTTGAGGGTCAGGTTGCCGCCCTCGTCGAGCAGGATATCGGCCGGGCCTCCGGTGGCGGGGTCGGCCGTCGACGTCGCAATAGGGTCGGTCAGGGTCGTGGTGATGTCGTCCACCGGATCCAGCTGGGCGAACGCGGGCGCTGCTGACAGCGCGAACACAGCGGCGGACAGCACCAGGATCTGCTTTTTCAAGTCGAACCCCTATTTCTTATGGCCAATCAGTATCTTGAGGGGCTCACAAGCCCCAAGACCCTGCTGACGTCAACACCAAATTTCGTTCAGGCGCCCTGTGACAGCCGGCCGGCGCGACTTTGGGCCGGACGATACACAATACGAGCCACTTCACCTAGCGTTGCCGGCGCCCAAACGCAAATTGCCCCTTTTTAATCAGGTATTAGCGGGTTCCGACAAGAATGGACCGAACCTCATCCTTAACGAGCGGGCCCGGGCCGTCGCATGCAACCTATCCGCCGCACCAGCTTTGCGAAGCTGACCCAGAAGGACGTCTCCGCCGCGATCGCGCGGCATGAGATGCTCTATTCCGGGCGCTTGGGCGGTGCGCGCGCGGTGTTCGCCTTCTCCGACCTGAGCGGGCTCGACCTTTCCGGACGAAACCTTGCCGACGCCGATTTCACCGGCGCGATCCTGGAGGAAGCCAATCTTTCGGGCACACGCCTCGATTCGGGCAGCTTTTTCGGCGCCGATCTTCGTCGCGCCAATCTGGCCGGCACGAGTCTCAGGCGCGCCGATCTGCGGGGCGCATCCCTGCGCGGCGCCAATCTGATCGGCGCCGATCTCTATGAAGCGGACCTTCGCGAAGGCACGATCGCCGAGAAGGATAAGTACGGCAATCTCAAGATCATGCAGCACGATCTCGGCCCCTCCGACATGCCGGGCGCGATGCTGAACTCCGCCAATCTCGAACGCGCCAAGATGAGCGGCGCGGTCGCGACACAGGCCGACTTCACGGATGCCATCATGAAGGGCTGCCGCCTTGTGCGCGCCAATCTCAAGCAGGCGGTGCTGTCCGGCGCGAATCTGGAAAATGCCGACCTGTCGAGCTGCGATCTTTCCGGTGCCAATCTGTCGGGTGCCATCCTGATCGGCACAGTCTTCTCGATGGCGCAGACACAGGGCGCCGATATGACCGGCGCGTTGACCGAAGAAGCCTGCGGTCGCGATCCGGCCGATCTCATCGCGCCGATCGAAGACATGCTCGTTTCGCATACGCGCTGGGTCGAGACCGACGGTCGTGACGGCGCGCCCGCCGATTTCACAAACATGGATCTGCGCAAGATCGGATCGCTGTCGCATCGCTTGCTGACGGCGCTGATCGCGCCGGGCGCCAATCTCTACGGCGTGAATCTCGAAGGCGCATCGCTGCAGGGCAGCAATCTTCGCGATGCCGATCTGCGTTCAGCCAAGCTGTCCGGCGCCGACCTGCGTGGCGTGAACTTCGCCGGCGCAAAGCTCAACTATGCCGACATGCGCGATTGCAAGCTTGGTCCACTGATGATCTCGGACTCGCGTCTCCTGCCCGCGCGCATGGATGGCGCCGTTGCGCGCTATACGGATTTCCGCGGCGCGGATATGCGCCGCATCAACCTCACCGGCACCGACTTCGCTTACGCGAACCTCACGGACGCCGATCTACGTGGCGCAAATACCGACGCAGCCGATCTGTCCGGCGCGAAGCTGCCCCGAGACATGGCGCAGGCGATTGCCGCTACCGCCTGATCACAGCGCGCAAGCCGCGTAGACCTGGAAGCCCAGGTCCGCCGCGTTGCCGTGAACATCGTATGTCCGCACCGCAATCGTCCCGCCGCTGGATGCTGCGACGTTGACGAACCCAGGAGCCGACACGCCCGACGAACCGGTAAGACCGATGCTCGCCGTGTAAGCGCACGACGTCGAAAGATTGGGGTTTGCGAACGTGACCGTATAGGCGCCCGTCCCCGTGTGGGCGGCAGCGGTCGCAAACACGCCGCGCACCAACGTTCCATCAGAGCCGACCGCCGCAGCGCCGCCGGGCGTATTGCCCGCGCACTGCACGATGAGATGGAAGCCGGAGTCTGCGTAGTCACCGTTCAGATCGAACGTCGAGACCATGACCGCCGTGTGATTTTCGCGGCGGCCGACAGCCGTCGCGATTGCGGGAGCCGGAATTACCGCATTCACCGAACCGGCCGTGACGCTATAGGCGCAGGCGTGCACGTCGTCTCCTTGAGGCGTGTCGATTTCGTATTGGCCGGTACCGAAGTGAGTCACGTCGTAGCTGGTGCCACGTGAGACCGTTCCGTCCGGCGCCGAGACGACGTATCCGCTAAAGGCAAATACGGTCGAAGGAACGATAACCGCTGCGAACACAAGCGAAAGAAGCGTGGTGTGTTTCATGGTCCCCTCCTAACAGGCGACGAGAAGATGGAAGGGACGATTGCGCAATACGCCACGCAGACCGAACGTCTGTACGTAAACGCCGTTGGAGAAACCGGAAGCGCCCACGACGGTCACAAAACCTGCGGTCTCATCGACGCCGCCATCAGTCGTGGCGCGGCCGAGCGTCGCCACGTACTCGCAACCGGTCACATCAACCGGAAATGTAGCGATGTTCGTGCCGGCACTTTGCGGGACCACGGCGGTGCCCTTCGAGCCACGAATCCTGCGGCCTTTCTTGTTCACGACGATATAGTAGGTGGTGTGCGGCGATCCCGGGGGCGGCGCCGTCACCGCGCGTATCGCGCTTGTGTTGGTCAAACGTCCATCGGCGTTTGCCGCCGATGCGAGCGCTGCCGCCGCCACGGCGAGCGCAAACCTTCCAGCCCACTTCATCAAAGCCCCCTACTTCAAAATCGCTGGGAGCATGACTCAGGCATGCGCAAGTGTCACGACGCCGGATTCAGCGATCGTGGCCGCAACGCGGGATGCTGCGCCGCGGAAACGCCGGGTTTCCGCAGCAGGAATTCAGCAGGCGACGATGACGTGAAAACCCAGATCTGCGGGTTTGCCCTTCTGGCTGAAGGTCTGGATGTAAAGCCCGTCGGGGGTACCGGAACGCCCGACGATCGTGACGGCCCCCGGATCCGATACGCCGCCAGTGCCCGAAAGGCCAATCGTAGCGGTGTAGCCGCAGGTCGTCACATCGTGGGTGAAATCCACCTCATAGGTACCCTTGCCCAGACGTGTCGCCGATGCGGCATGGAGGCCACGCGCCAGTGAGCCATCCGAATTGACGACAGCCGTATAGCTGGGCGCGGTCGCTGCAAACGCCTGCGAGAAGGCCAACACCACCGTCGCGGCGGCGAGAACGTTTCTGAAAATCATGACTTTCTCCTAGCAGCGCACATTCAGTTGAAAAGCAGTGTCGGCCAAGTCGCCTTTCTGATCGAAGGTCTTGAGGTAGACACCATCGACAGTGTCGCTGCGGCCGGCGACCGTCACAAATCCGGGAGCGTTCACGCCGCTCGAGCCCGGAAGAGCAATGGTCGCGGTGTAAGCGCATTTCTTGACCGAACTCGCGAAATCCACTTCGTAGATTCCCGTGCCGAGATGGATTGCCCCTGTCGTGTTGCTGCCCCGCTCCAGCGTGCCGTCACTACCGACCACGGCGAAACCACTGTGCGCACCGCGCGATGTATCCGCCGTTGCAGAATAAGAAATCGCCACGAGAACGAGCGCGGCTGAGAGTATTGTGCGTGTCATGGTCATCTCCGCTCAGCAGCCGACATCGACGTGGAAGGAAGCGCTCTTGAGCTTGCCGTTATGCGCAAAGGTCTCAACATATATCCCGTTCGCATTGCCGGAGCGTCCGACGACCGTGATGAAGCCGGCAGGTTCGGATCCTTTGCTACCGGTTTTGCCGATCGTCGCGACGTAAGCGCATTGCGTTACATTGGTGGCGAAGTCGACCTCGAATGTGCCGGTGCCATCCGGCTGCGATGCGGCCGTCGCGCCATCGCCACGGATGAGTTTACCGGACGCGCTCACGACCGCGCTGTAGCTCGTCGACAGGACGCCACGCGAATTCGCAGTTTGGATTATCGCCTTGGTAGGCGCGTTGTGCATAGGCTGGGCCAGCGCGACGACCGACCCCGCACATATTGCCGTTGCCGCCAGCGAAACCACCAACAGCGTTGTTCGATTTAGTTGCATGTTTCACCCTCCGCTATTTCAAACGTGAGAGCGAAGGCGCGGGCGTCCCACGCCGTCTCAAGCACGTCGAATCTCGGAGACAGGATGGCAAAAGGCCGGACAGCGCTCTTGGACTCCCGCGACAACCACTATGCGCAGAGCGACATCCTGGGCACCACCTGATGACAGCTTTCCAGGGCTAACGGCGGAATATCAAAGACAAATTGTTCGCAGGCATTTCCACGACGTCTTTCATGAAAAAGCCGTAACCACCGGCTTCCCTTTCGACATCGTCGAGGTCACGCACGGCGAAGGCGGGATCGCGTTCTTTCAGCCACTGTTCGAACGCCTCGTTCGAGGGCGCTGTGTGCCTGCCGCCGCGTTTATAAGGCCCGTAAAGAAAGACAACGCCCATCGTACCGAGCACGCGGCCCGCACCATCGAAAAGAGCGCGTGTCGATTCCCACGGTGAATAGTGGATCATATTGATTGCAACGACTGCATCGAACGATCCCTCAACACTCCAATCCCGCTCGCGCACGTCGATGGCGAGCGGCGGCAGGACATTCGAAAGATTTTCCTGCGCGATCCACGCAGCGATGCTCGCGCGCGCGTCGCTTTCCGGATCGCTGGGCTGCCAGACAATGCCCGGCAATGCGCGCGCCATGAAAACTGCGTGCTCGCCGGAACCCGATGCGATCTCCAGCACGCGCGCATTCTGCGGAAGGACGCCGCACAGCACATTCAGGATCGGTTCGCGATTTCGTGCGGTGGCGGGCGAGAAACGGCGCGCATCCATCAGGCGCGCGTCTTGCTCTTGATGAATTGGCCGAGCCGCTGAAGGCTCACGCGCGCTTCCGGCACATAGGGATTGGCTTGAAAGACGTGCTGCATGCCGTCGTATATCTCGACGCTGACCGACGTTCCCGCATCGGCCGCGCGATCGCCCAAGCGGCTTGCATCGTCGCGCAGGATTTCAGAACTGCCCGCATGCACCATGATCGGCGGGAAATCGCGGAAGTTGGCATAAGCGGGGCTTGCATAAGGATCGCAAGGGTTGGTCTTGCGAAGATAATTCCGCGCGCTGAGGAACAAGAGTTCCCAGGTAAGCGCGGTGTCGTTGCCGTCATTGGTGAGAACGCTCATGCCGGAGAGCGAAAGATCGGCCCAGGGCGACATCGCGACGGCAGCTGCCGGCATCGCCAGTCCCGCGTTGCGCGCGGCAAGAAGAACGGCGAACGCCAGGCCACCGCCGGATCCATCGCCCGCGACGACGATCGACGCGGGATCGACACCTTTGGCGATCAGATGGCGATAGGAGTCGATGCCATCGCGCACCGCAGCCGGAAACGCGAATTCCGGCGCGAGACGATAGGCGGGCACGAAAGCATTCGCTTCCGCAGCCTGACAGAGCCGCGCGATCAGCGGGCGATGCGCCTCCGGGGAACCGGCAACGTATCCTCCGCCGTGGAAATAAAGAACGAGCCGGTTGCTGGGCGCTGCGATCTTAACCCACTCACCTTTGATCGGCCCGATCTGCCCCGCTTCGTATGTCACGTCGCTTGGCGCCGGACCGAAACGGTCCGTCAGATACGTGTATTGCTGGCGCAGTTCCGCAATGTCAGTCGTGGCGCCAGCGCGCGGACGCGAAAGACGTGCAAGACGGCGAAACAGATTGCTTTGCCAGGACGGCATCTACTCGGTACGCGGGGGTTCGAGGCCAAGATAGGACCAGCGGCGCAACACTGTCACGCCGGTTTCTGGGTTCTGGTTAGCGGGCCGGCGTAAACGAAAGGCCGGACAGCTTGCACTGCCCGGCCTTTCGCGAACCAACCTCAGAGGGGGAACTGAGGGTTCTGGATTAGGCGGCTTTCGCCTGACCTTCGATGGCCTTGAGTTCCGGCGCATTGATCTGGATGCGGCGGGGCTTCTTCTCTTCCGGAATCAGACGCTCCAGATCGACATGAAGCAAGCCGTTCTCCAGCTTCGCGCCCTTCACTTCGACGTGCTCTGCGAGCTGGAAGCGGCGCTCGAAGGCCCGACCGGCAATGCCGTGATACAGATAAGCCTGCTTGTCAGCGTCTTCGCGCTTGCCAGTGACGTTCAAGATGCCGTCACGAACCTCGACATTCAGGTCTTTCTCGCCGAAGCCGGCGACCGCGACCGTGATGCGATAGGTGTTATCGGCAGTGCGCTCGATGTTGTACGGGGGATAGCCCTGGCTGGTTTCCGCGGCCTGGTCGAGCATGTCGAACATACGATCGAAGCCGACGGTCGAGCGGAACAGAGGGGAAAAATCGAAACTACGCATGGTCAAACCTCCTTAGAAGCGTTTGGTTGAGGCCCTTCCCGGTTCCGGGCAAAGGCCGTTTTCAGGTTCCGGACGCCAGTTGGCCGCCCGGATGAACGCTAGATAAGTGCGGGTTTTGGGCTTTCAAGGGGCCGGAACTGGTTCCGCGCCGCGTCTAAGGCTCTTCGATCGGCAGCCCTTGAGCCGTCAGCCGGTCGAGGATGCCGTCCTTTTTCAGGAGTGCGTCGAAAGACGCGATCATTATCGTCTTGCCGGGTTTCGTGAGCGCTGTGTTCACAGCCGCGACCGAGTCGTTCACCGCCCGTTGAAACAGCACCGACACGCCGGGCACGAGCTGGATGCAACTCTGGAAGCGCTGCTCCCGCCAGTTGGCTTTGAGCTTGTCGAGATCGCCCACCGCCCAGGCCTCGGCAGCAGGCCTTGCATGCGCCGCAATATCGTCGAGGTCGTCGAGTGCGTCCTTCACGCAAGTCTCGTTCGCTTCGGCCGACATCTGCGGCAGCGCGCGCAGCATCGGCAGCGCTTCGTAATCGGCAACCGGCTTGGCGCTGACACCCAGATGCCGCGCGATATCGTGGATGGCCGTGGACGGCTCCTTGCCGGTGAAGCCCTCGGCATCGTTCACGTCGCCTTCCAGGCGCAGCATCGCGAGCGGCGGGCGCAGCGAAGAATAGTGATCGGCGTCGTGATGGCTCCTGGCGAGCGCCGCGAGATAGCGGTTGCGCAAAGGCTCCGGCAGCGTCGACTCCACGGTCGTGCCGCTCGGCAGATAGACATCGCCCGAATGCCAGGTGAGATACCAGAGCCCTTCGACAAGCCCGACCGACGCCTGCGCATTGAGGATCAGCTGACGTGCGCCGGTAAGCGCTTCCGTCACGCCGTCCTTATTCCAGTTTAAATCCTTCGGCACCGGATCGACGAACCCGATCATGACGACGGAGGAATCGCCCTTCGTCACGCGCCACATCACCGGACCGGGTTTGCGCGCGGTGACGACGACGGTCTCGATGTCCGACCATTGGGACGCAGGCGCCGGCGTATCGGCGCGCGCGAGGCCGCACACCAGAACGACCAGCAGAAAGAGAACGATGCGCGCTACCACCATTTGAGGTGACTAAAGCCCGCGAACCACAACAGAGCCATGACACCATAGGTAATGCAGTCGACCTGCCAGGGTTTCAGCAGGACGCCGGTGACGTTCTTGATCAGCGTCATCAGCCACGCGCCCTCTTCCGCATTCTGCTCCGCGCGCCAGGTGCCGTAGCGCAGGTAGGACTCGATGTTGTTGAGGACGCAGGAGTTCTTGTTGAACTGCCAGCTCAGCGCCACCAGCGGCAGAAAGCCGAGATAGAAATAGAGCGCCGCCGGAACCGGGACCGCCCAGCCGGCGACGATGAAGATCAGCACCGCGAAGTGGAGATAGAAACACAAATTGCCCAGGGCATCGCGCTTCTCCAACGGCGACGGCGCCGTTGTGGCGAGTGCGGGGATGTCTTCGTCCTGCGACAGACTCATGGGCGCTCCCTTCCCTTTCCGTAACCTTAGCAGGGGACCGCGCGCGCTCCTATGTCTGTGACAATACGATGAAGGGCGTTGGTTCCCGCCTGCGGCCCCGATATAAAGAACCCACCAACAACGCCGGGAAGGAACCGCCAATGGCATCGCCGCAGATCCAGGAAATCATCGCCCAAATGGGGCCCGCCATCGGCGAAAACTCCGGCCTCGGCGGCTCGCTCAAATTCGATTTCGGCGCGGATGGCTCGGTTCTGATCGACGGCAAGTCGACGCCCAACACGGTGACGGATGGCGAAGGCAAGAGCGCGGACTGCACACTGTCGGTCTCCCTCGCGGACTTCGAGAAGATGGTGAAGGGCGAGCTCGACGGCACTAGCGCGTTCATGCAGGGCAAGCTGCGCGTCGCCGGCGACATGGGCCTTGCGATGAAGCTCGGCCCGATCCTGCAGAAGGCACGCGGCTGATTTCCTTCACGCCTCGCTTCTTTGCCGCGCGTGACGGAACGCGCCTGCGCGGTGGTGTGTTCGGCGCGAAGCCGGAGACGCGCGGCGTGTGCGCGCCGCTGCACGGACAGACCGAGTTCATCGAGAAATACGGCGAGGTCATCGGCGAGCTGAACGCACGCGGCTATACGGTCGCGACGTTCGACTGGCGGGGACAGGGCGGATCGCAACGCCCGCTCGAAGATCCGCTGAAGTCGTATGTCAAAGACTTCGCGCAATTCGACGACGATCTCACGAGCTTCCTCGAACAGATCGTCAAGCCGATGAGCGACACGCCGCCGATCGCGCTGGCGCATTCGATGGGCGCGCATATCCTGTTGCGCACCTTGCATGACAAACCATCGGCGTTTCGCGCGGCGGCGCTCAGCGCACCGATGATCGCCGTATCGACGCGCGGTTATCCCGAATGGCTCGCGCGCACCGTGACCGCGCTCTACAACGGGTTCGGCCAGGGTGGATCGTTCGCGTGGGGCATGGCGGACCGCGATCCGTTCAAGATCGATTTCAACAACCAGCTCGTCACCTCCGATCAGACGCGGTTTCAGCACACGCAGGATTTCCTCAAAGCCCATCCCGATCTGCGCCTCGCGGGTCCGACCTGGGGCTGGCTCGAAGCGGCGTACAAATCGATGGCGCGCGTAAGTGCGCCGGGCTTTGCCGAAGCGATCCCGATGCCGGTGCTGATCGCGGGACCGGGCAAGGACCGCATCTGCAAGACGTCGGCGACGGAAGCCTTTGCCGCGCGGATGCCGAACGGCGAATATCTCGACCTCCCCGACAGCGAGCACGAGATCCTGATGGAGAACGATTCCATCCGCGCCCGTTTCTGGTCGGCCTTCGACGCGTTCACCGCGAAGCTCGGCTAGGATTTCACAAGGCTATTCGTTTTTTATTTTGGCGATTATTT
The DNA here is from genome assembly GCA_035502175.1 of Rhizomicrobium sp. Taxonomy (GTDB): domain Bacteria; phylum Pseudomonadota; class Alphaproteobacteria; order Micropepsales; family Micropepsaceae; genus Rhizomicrobium. The sequence continues at coordinate 6,495 of DATJUS010000121.1, read as the reverse complement.
CCGGCGGCGGATCGTCCTGCACATAACAAAAAGGCGGATTTCACTGCGCCGGCCTTTGCGCACGATCCGCCTTCAGCGTCGAAGCTACGGCAGGCGAGCAGCATCCGGTTCACCCGGATCAGACACGCACCTTTGCTTGTCCCTCCGGCTCCGCGGAATTGAAGGCGCAGCTCTCCCGCTCGAGACGGGCGCATTCCCTCTCCTCCACACGTCTGCGCGCGAGCGCGCATCTTCTGCCGTGTATGTCGTCCTCGCGATGTCGTCCTGAAGGCTCAAGGCCGCATGGGTTTCTCCTCCACCCGGCATAAATGGGGATGGCCGGATACGGCTTCAAGTCCTACTGTAGGATTTATTTCTGACAGTTTGTCAGAGCCACGGGCCGGCCCCGCGCCTGGAACGGCCGTTCGCGCGGCGCGTTGCACTCTCGCGCGAGGCAGGGTTTCCGGCGGCGCTCCATGTACCGTTCCCATCGCGGGGGCTCTTGTGCCAGACATGCGCCCAGTTCCCTCTCGCGTGCGCATCCCTCTGGAGGCGTTGAATTTCTTCATGGCTGACATGCAGGCGGGGATCGGTCCCTTCCTTGGCGTGTTCCTGCAAATGCATGGATGGGGCGCGGTCGCCATCGGCTCGGTCATGACGCTCGGCGGAGTCGCGGGCATGATCGTCACCACGCCCGCCGGCGTACTCGTCGATGCTACCCATCACAAACGCGTTTATGTGATCGCATCAGGGCTGGCGACGCTTCTGGCATCCGCTTCGATTTGGATTTCGCAGAGCTATGGGGCGGTCGCCGCTTCGCAGATCGCAACCGCCATCGCCGGCGCCGCCATCGGCCCCGCCGTCGCCGGAATGACGCTCGGAATCGCGCGCCAGAACGGTTTCAATCGCCAGAACGGACGCAACCAGGCATTCAATCATGCGGGCAACATGATCGGTGCCGCGCTATCCGGCTGGCTCGGCTGGAGGTTTGGATTCATCGCGGTGTTCTGGCTCGCGGCGCTGTTCGGGGCGCTTTCGATCCTCTCGGTGCTTCTGATCCCTGCCGATGCCATCGACGATCGTGCCGCGCGCGGATCGCGCAACGAGGCGGATCACGGGCACGAGCAGGTGAAGGGCTTCGCTGTCTTGTTCGAAACCAAGCCGTTGCTGGTGCTCGCCGGTGCACTCGCGCTGTTTCATCTCGGCAACGCAGCCATGCTGCCGCTCTATGGGCTGGCGGTGGTTGCAGCCCATGAAGGCGACCCGACGATTTTCGTGGCGATGACGATCGTCGTGGCACAGGCCGTGATGATCGCTACCGCATTGATTGCGATGCGGATGGCGGAGCGTGAAGGCTATTGGCTGGTCCTGTTCATTACCTTTGTCGCTCTGCCCATTCGCGGCGTCATCGCAGCCTTCGTCATCAAGTCATGGGGCGTATGGCCGGTGCAGATTCTCGATGGCATCGCCGCGGGGCTGCAAAGCGTGGCCGTGCCTGGCATGGTCGCACGCGTTCTTGACGGCACTGGTCGCGTGAATGCGGGCCAAGGGGCCGTCATGACGGTACAGGGGCTGGGGGCAGCGTTGAGTCCGGCCATTGGCGGCTGGCTGGCTCAAACACAGGGATATCCCACGGCATTCCTGTTGCTCGGCTCCTTTGCCGCGGGATCGTGCGCATTGTGGTTTGCGTTCGCACCTATCGTTCACCCAGCCTGCGCGCCAGCGGCGACGGACCAATAGAGCCACCAAAAGAGGAACGACGATGTCCTGGCCTTTCATTGCGCCCATACTTCTCCTGAGCATTTCGAACATCTTCATGACGTTTGCGTGGTACGGGCAACTCAAATTTCCGACGACGTCGCTTTTGGTACTCATTCCAGTTTCCTGGGGCATCGCGTTCTTTGAGTATTGTTTCGCCGTTCCGGCGAACCACATCGGCCACACCGTCTATTCGGCGGCGCAGCTAAAGACCATCCAGGAAGTCATAACGCTGACGGTTTTCGCGATCTTCTCGACCACCTATCTCGGTGAGGCGCTGACGACGAACCAGGGCATCGCGTTTCTGTTCCTGATTGGCGCCGCCTATTTCGCGTTCAAATGAAGCATGGCATCCGCGGACTAAACCGTGGTGAGCGACCGGCAATGCACGTATGCGCCGCGCCATCGCATTCCTGATCGCGCACTGGCACTTTGCCCGGTTTTGCTCGCGATTTCGGGCGGAGCCCCAGCCGTGATAAACTGCGCTTCCGTAACGATGGGAGGGCAACATGCGCAGATTGTCGATCGTCGCGCTCGCAGCCGCGGTGCTGTGCAGCAGCCAGGCCATGGCGATCAGCACACGACACGCGTGGGACGGAAGCCAGTCGGTGGGGCCGTTCGGATGCCCGGACTCGAGCACCTTCGGACAGGTCATCACGCTTCCGAAGTTCAAGAGCGAGATCAAGCAATTCGAATTCCTGCTGGCGCTGACATCCGGTGGCAAGGGAGCCCACACCATCCGCGGAGAGCTCTATGCGTGGGACCCCGTGAACATGCGCCCGACGGGCAACGCGATCTATGAGTCCCCTCAGGCGCCGCTCAAGTTCGGGGACAGCAATTTTCATCGCGTGACCTTCTATCCCTTCGCGACGGTCCAATCGAACAAGCAGTATGTGGCGTTCGCGACCGTCGACAAGGATTATGACGCCTGTCAGGCCAACCCCTTCACGATGAAATGGGCCGCCGTGCCCGATACAACCTACGCTAAGGGAGAGTTCGTCTATCTCGACGATGTCGGCGACTGGACGGAGTGGGAGATCACGAGCTGGAGCACGGCGAACGCCGATCTGGCGTTCAAGGTTGTCGTGCCGCACTAGGTCAGAGCGATCGGCATTTGCCCAGCCCATAGCGCGAGCAATACGCCGCGCGTTTTGCGCGATTGAATTATTTTCGCGCAGCCCCTGGCCAAATTTGAAACATGCGTTTTGCGCGTTTCTTTCGCGTGTTAGTCGGGTTCCTCCATTTGGAGAGGGACGATGCGCAAATTCTGGATTGCAACACTGGCGGCCGCGGTGCTCGCCAGCAGCCCGTCACAGGCCATCAACACGCGCAAGGTCTGGGACGGAAGCACGGCTATCACCTCGTTCGGTTGCTGGACTCACAACACTTCGAACTACGGGCAGGTCATCACCGTCCCGAAGAAGCGGCACACACTCGGCAATTTCAGCTTTTTCGTATCTGGCCCGAATGTCGGAGGCCAGATGACGGTTCGGGCCGAGGTCTACGCATGGGACGCGCTGCATCTGATGCCGACCGGCACGGCCCTGTGGGAGTCCGATCCGCGCACGATCGCGTACAAGGACGCCAACTATCACCGGGCGACGTTCAGCCCCAATGTGAGCGTCACGCACGGCGCGCAATACATCCTGTTCCTGACGACGGACAAGGACCCGGACAGCTGCGTGAACTATTATCTTTACTGGGCTGGCGTGCCTGTGGGCACATATGGCGGCGGGCACTTCTACTATCTCAACAACACCGGTGGCGATCCGTCGGCCTGGACGACAGCGACCTGGAGCTCATACATCTATGACGCTGCGTTCACGGCGAAACTGCCGGACGGACCGTAAGAACGTCATTGCGCAACCGCGATAGAGGCCGGGACTAACATCCCGGCCTGCGTTTTTTTTGCAGATCACGCCGCGAGCCGCTTCAGCGCTGCGTCATGCACGCGCTTGTCAGGAGAACAACGGCACCGTGTCGGTGGCGCGCTTTGGCACGGATCGACAAGAAATTGGGACGTTCCTTACATTGCCCCTCAAACGCACGGCTCTAGTGTTTTGCGCGATTTCGAACCGAGGGCAAACCATGCGCAAGATCTGGATAGCCGCATTTGCGGTGGCCGTGCTGGCCAGCAGCCAGGCGTCCGCCATCAACACACGCAAGGACTGGGACGGGACGACCAATGTTGGTGCACTCGGATGCACGAACTACGCGTCGAACTATGGACAGGTCATCACCGTTCCAAAGTTCAAGAGCGCCATCGGCGAGTTCAGCTTCTTCATGTCCGGCTCTCCGACGTCGAGCAGCATGGTCGTCCGGGCGGAGATCTACCAATGGGATTCCGTGAACCAGAGGGCGATGGGCAGCGCCCTGTACGAATCCGCACCGCGCACGATCGCATTCAGCGATGGCAACTTTCATCGCGTGACATTTCACGCGAATACGGCTGTGGCGTCTTCCACGCAATACATCGCGTTCGTCACGACGGATAAGAACTTCGACCAATGCGTCAACAGCTATCGCGTCAGCTGGGCGATGGTCCCCAAAGGCACCTACAAGGGCGGCCACTTCTACTACCTGCAGACCAACGGCGATCCATCGCTGTGGACGACAACGACCTGGAATTCTTACATCTATGACACCGCGTTCACCGCAACGCTTTCCGTGCATTAGCGCGCGGCGAAACAAGTTCCAGGAAGGCCGGGAGCGTCTCCCGGCCTTTTCGTTTTCAAGCGCTCCGCTGTCCCTCTGCCACCAGGCTGAGCATCGCGCCGCGCGCGCATCGAGAGGGCGGTGCACGATACTTTTTTACAATTCTCCCCCCTGGATAAATTTAGAGCGGTCGTATTGCGCGACTTTTCTTCGTACTAGCCTGCCGCTTCAATTTGGAGAACGCCAATGCGCAAAGCAGGGATTGCAGCACTTGCGGCCGCCATGTTGGGCACAAGCCCCGCGATGGCCATCAACACATTTCCGGCCTGGAACGGAACCGATGCGTACGCCGCTTTCGGGTGCGGCCAATCCACGGTCTTTGGGCAGACCATCGTAATCCCCAAGTGGAAAAGCTCGATTGGCTCATTCACGTTCTGGATGGCCAATTATTATTCGGGCAGCAAACCGATCATCATACGCGGAGAGATTTATCAGTGGGATCCGGTAAACGGCCATGCGACCGGTAGCGCAGTGTGGGAATCCGCTCCGAGGAAAATCAACTTCAAGGACGACAACTTTCACCATGTGTCGTTCAAGGCCGATGTCGCGGTGACCGCCGGCGCGCAATATGTGCTTTTTGCGACGGTCGACAAGGACTACGACAAATGCACAGATCGAACTCTCACGTTTGGCGCCAACATTGGCGGAGGCCCGTACAGCAAGGGGCAGATTTTCGGTTTGAACGACGGCGGCGATACATCGCAATGGACAACCAAACGTTGGTGGAACATCGGCACCGACTGGGTATTCAAAGCCACTATGCCCCCGCTTAACTGAAGCGCATCGCAAGCACGAACGACAAAGGCCGGGATCGTCTCCCGGCCTTTGTGTTTCTGATCCGTCTGGGACTCATCCCGCGAGCAATTTCAGCACCGCATCATGCACGCGCGCATCGCCGCTGGCGACGCATTGGCCGCCTTCGCTGCAATCGCCGCCCTGCCAGTTGGTGATGATGCCGCCGGCGCCTTCGATCACGGGGATGAGGGCCGCGACGTCCCAGCGCTTGAACGTGGACTCCACGATCGTGTCGCAGAAGCCCATCGCCAGCAGGCCGAAGATGTAGCAGTCGCCGCCGAAGCGGCTCATCTTCACCTTCTCTGACACGCGGCGGAAACCCGCGCGCTCCTCCGCACCGAAATAGGCATACGGATGCGTGCAGCACAGGATCGCGTCCTCGACGCGCGCGCATGGTCGAACACGCAACTCTTCCTCGATCCCGCGCACCATGAACTTCGTCTTGCCGTTCACGCCGATGAAGCGTTCGCCGAGCACCGGCTGGTCGATGATGCCGAGCGTTGGCTTGCCGTCCTTCTCCAGCGCGATCAGCGAGCCCCATTCGTGCCGCCCATTGATGAAGGCGCGCGTGCCGTCCACCGGATCGAGCACCCAGCGCAGGCCGGACGTGCCCGCCTTCTCGCCGTATTCCTCGCCGAGGATCGCGTCTTCAGGCCGCTCGCGGTCGATCACCGCGCGGATCGCGCGCTCGGCCCCCTTGTCGGCTTCCGTTACGGGATCGAAGACTTCGCCCTTCGGCCCGCCCTTGTCGTCGATATCGATGCGCCGGCGGAAATACGGGCGGATCACCTCGCCCGCCGTATCGGCAAGTCGGTGTGCGAAAGCGATTGTCGCGGCGTCGATGGTCATGGCTTCTTCTACCTCCCACTTTGTGGGGAGGTCGAGGCATGAGCGCAGCGAACGCATCGGGTGGGGGGCGGTGCTGGGCGTCGATATCCGCCCCCACCCGAAGCGCTGCGCGCTTCGACCTCCCCACAGTGGGGGAGGTTAAAAAGTAGGCTATGCTTCCCACATGATATTTCGAAACTAGCGAGGAAATGCCATGAAATCGGTCGTCGTCACAGGGTCGTCCACCGGCATCGGCTGGGGCGCCACAAAGGTCCTTATCAAGACCGGCTTTCGCGTCTTCGGCAGCGTGCGCAAGGACGCCGACGGTGAGCGGCTCCAGAAAGAGTTCGGCCCGAACTTCGTGCCGCTCAAATTCGACGTCACCGATGCGGCCGCGGTGAACGCGGCGGCGGAGCAGGT
>DATJUS010000120.1:0-13996 GCA_035502175.1 Rhizomicrobium sp. | reverse complement strand
CAGCGTTCTGCATGATCTGAAAGAATGTTACCTTCGCCAGCCGTGGGTACCTCTCATCGCCGAGCAGCATATGGGACAGCATCGGAGAGTCACCCTCGGTCATGAGTTCTGACGTCTTCGAGAAACGCTGCCGGCCGATCCGAAACGGCTTCGACTGAATGTGGCCTTTCAGGACAATGCTGAACGCCGGGGGGCGCGCAGCGGCAAAGCCCCAGTTCTTGAAAAAACCGAACGAATCCATATTCGAATATTTGATCAACACCTCGCCGGAAAACTGGCCTTTGAGAGAAATGCCGTTCGTCGCGTCATATATCGCGTCCTCACCGTGGTTGGCGCATTCAACGATCGGCGCGAGTACGTCGTCTCCCTTGTAAGCAATGCGCCGGGTTTCCAGAAAGTGGCGCTGTATGGCCTCTTCCGTGGGCCGGCTGAACCACGGCCCGCAATGGAATCTGTGGAATAGTCGGTTTTGAATATCCTCGGGCAAATCCTGCGCCATCGCGAAGAGTCGTTCGATTTCCGTGCGACCACCACCGCCCCAGGAGACCGTATCCTGATAAGCATCGAGCCATCTTCTCTCGCGCGCTCCGACGTTGGCAGCAGACCCGACGAGCGCCTTCCCATTCAGGAAAACTATGTCTCGGGATTTCACCAGCAGATTGTCCGGAACATGGATCACGACAGGTTTCGTCGCATCGACGGTAAATAGACCGCGACCGAATACGCCGTCTTTCAGGCAAACGTTATCGACGATACCGCCCAGCGCACGGAACTCGTCCAGAAGTTCGTTCCAGGCGTGATCCTTCAACGCATACGTTCCCAGGTGGCTCTGTCGCTATGCGAATCTTTCCGCATCAGCCAGTTCTGCCTTCAGGTGATTGCACGCTTTTTGTGCCCAGCGCCAGCGCGGCTTTCACCGCGAATCCGAGCGTGTTGTAGTCGTAAGGCTTACGGATGATCGGGAATTCTGAACCAACACGCTCAGCCGCGCTGCTGTAGCCGGTAGCCAACATCACAGGCAAATCCGGGTAGCGATCGTGAATCTCCCGCGCCAGGGTAAGTCCATCCATATCGCCCGGCATCACGATGTCGCTGAAGACAAGATCGATATCGTTGTCCCGCGAAAGCAGGTCGAGCGCGTCGGCGGGACGCTCGACGTGCTTCACGACGTAGCCAAGCTGCTCCAGCAGCATCATGCTCACTTCGCCGACCGCGACGTTGTCTTCCACCACCAGGATCGTCGCATCGCCATTCAAGGCGCCTTCCATCGGTTTTTCCTGCGCAATCTCGGAAACTTCGCCGTGTGCGCGAGGAAGATAGAGAGCCACTGTTGTTCCCGCCCCCTCTTCGCTCAGAATCTGGACGTCGCCACCCGACTGACGTGCAAAGCCATATACCTGCGAAAGCCCGAGGCCGGTGCCCTTGCCGACTTCCTTGGTGGTGAAGAACGGTTCGAACACCTTTGACAAGACATCGGGCGGTATTCCCGAACCGGTATCCCTCACCGAAAGCGCGACGAAATCGCCTTTTAGGTTGCTTAAATCTCGTCCGTCCATGTGCATGTTGCGTACACTGATGCTGAGAGTGCCACCGTTCGGCATGGCATCGCGGGCATTCACCGCAATGTTGACGAGCGCGAGTTCCAGCTCGCCCACATCGGTATCGACTTTCCAGATTTCCGGATCGATGTCTATTTCGAGATCGACCGCGCCGCCGACGGAACTGACAAGCAGGTCACGGAAGCTGTTCAGGCGTTCGCCCAAATCGATCGTGAGCCGGTTCAGTCTCTGGCGGCGGGCGAAGGTCAGCAACTGGCGTGTGAGGTTTGAACCGCTTGCGGTGGCCTGTTCGATGGCATCGAGCGCGCGCAGATCCTTTGGCTCTTTCGTGCGGAGCCGCATCAATTGCGCCTGTCCGCTCACGATCATCAGGAGGTTGTTGAAATCATGCGCGATGCCGCCGGTCAGATGACCTATGGCTTCCATCTTCTGCGATTGGGCAAGTTGCTCTTGCGCCTTTTGCAGCTGGATTTGCGCTTCACGGCGTTCCGTCATGTCACGCGTGATCTTCGCGAAGCCGAGCAGTTCTCCGTCTTCTTTGCGGACTGCGTCGATGACCGCAAACGCCCAGAAGCGACTTCCGTCCTTTCGGATGCGCCATCCCTCGCTTTCATAGCGGCCAGTCTCGCGCGCGATCTTCAGCGCCATGTCGGGAATGCCGGCCTCGCGGTCCGCCACCGAGAAAAACTCAGAGTATTTGTGACCGACGATCTCGCGCGCCGTGTAGCCCTTGATGCGCTCAGCACCCGCGTTCCAGGTCGCGACCGTGCCTTCCGGATCGAGCATATAGATCGCGTAGTCGGTAACGCTCTGCACCAGGAGACGGAAATTCCGCTCGCTGTCGCGCAGCTGCGCGCGCGTTTCCGTCCCGCTTTCGTTGCGCTCGGACCGCGCCCCAGGGGCTACGCCGCCCTCCGCTGACATCAATGAAGAACCCTTTGGAAATCCCCGCCAATGTTCCAAAACGGTATGATTATGGAAAGGTTCCGTAGTTTCTTGAAGTTGTAACAAAAAAGGCGGCCCGAAAGCCGCCTTTTCGGGATTCGCGCTTCGGCTAGAAGCGAATCCAGACGCCGTTGCGCCAGTAGCCGCGGCCACTGTGCTCGCGCCAGGTGTATTTTTCGCCGTCGCCCCATTTCCAGCCGTCTTCATGAACGGTCAAGCCGAATTCCGGCTTGTAGTTGTAGTGATTCTTGACGTGCCAGCACTCGTTTTCTGCGTTGCAGACGATCGCGGCCGATGCGGCGCTGGACAGCATCACGGCTGCGCTCATTCCCAGCAGAGCGGTAACGGCGCTTTTCTTCAAAAGGTTCTTCATGTGGTTCTCTCGTGCTTGTGGACCCCTCGGCCCAAAAACGAGTTAACCAATGCGAAGTTCCGATCCTGTCGAAGCTTTAAGAAATCACACGAGACGGCTCTGGTGCACCGCAGCAGCGATGAACGACGTGAAGAGCGGGTGCGGCTCAAGCGGCCGCGATTTCAGTTCAGGATGATACTGAACGCCGATGAACCATGGATGATCTGGGATCTCCATGATCTCCGGCAATCTGCCGTCAGGCGACCAACCGGATACGACAAGGCCGTGCTTCTCCAACTGCTTGGTGTAATCGGTATTCACTTCGTAGCGATGGCGATGACGCTCGGAAATCTCAGCCGCGCCGCCATAGGCGTCCGAGACGCGGCTCCCCTGCTTCAGCATTGCGGTGTAGGCGCCTAGCCGCATTGTGCCGCCCATATCGCCGTCAGCCACGCGCGTTTCTTTTTGATTGCCCTTGGTCCATTCCGTCATCAGGCCGATGACCGCGTGCTTCGGCTTGCCGTTTTCTGTCGTGCCGGCGCCTTCCAGCCCCGCGAGGTCGCGCGCCGCTTCGATCACCGCCATATGCAGGCCATAACAGATTCCGAAGAATGGCACCTTGCGTTCACGGGCGAATTTGACTGCTTCAATCTTGCCTTCGACGCCGCGCTCACCGAAACCGCCGGGAACGAGGATACCATCGACGTTCTCCAGGAACGCCGCCGCGTCATCGCGTTCGAATATCTCGCTGTCGATCCAGTCCATGTGGACCTTCACATTGTTGGCGATACCGCCATGGACCAGCGCCTCGCTGAGCGACTTGTAGGAGTCTTTCACCTGCATGTACTTGCCTACGACGGCGATGCGCACTTCGCCTTCCGGGTTTTTCACCCGGTCGAGCACGGCCTTCCAGCGTGACAAATCAGGCGGTGGCGCGTTCTCGATGCCGAACACCTTCAACATTTGCGTATCCAGACCGGCGTCGTGATAGGCCATCGGCACGCGATAGATCGTATCGAGGTCGAGCGCGGGAATGACGCGCTCCGCCGGTACGTTGCAGAACTGGCCGATCTTGCGGCGTTCGTCTTCCGGGATCGGATGCGACGCACGGCACAGCAGGATGTCGGGCTGGATGCCGATGGCGCGCAGCTCTTTCACGGAATGCTGTGTCGGCTTGGTTTTTAGCTCACCGGCGGCTTCGATGTACGGAACTAGCGTGAGGTGCATGAATGCCGTTTGGCCGCGTGGCAAATCATTATGCAGCTGGCGGATGGCTTCGAAGAACGGCAGGCCTTCGATGTCGCCGACAGTGCCGCCGATTTCCACCAGAAGAAAATCGAGATCGTCCACGCCGGTCATGACAAATTCTTTGATCATGTCCGTGACGTGCGGGATCACCTGCACCGTGCGGCCAAGGTAGCCGCCCTTGCGCTCACGCTCGATCACCTGGCTGTAGATGCGTCCCGACGTGACGTTGTCGGACTGCGCCGCCGCGACGCCGGTGAAGCGTTCATAGTGCCCGAGATCGAGATCGGTCTCCGCACCGTCGTCGGTGACATACACCTCGCCGTGCTGAAACGGCGACATCGTGCCGGGATCGACGTTGAGATACGGATCGAGTTTCCGCAAACGGACTTTGTACCCGCGAGCTTGAAGCAAAGCTCCGAGTGCGGCGGACGCAAGACCTTTTCCGAGGGAAGAGACCACGCCGCCGGTGATGAAGATCAACCGCGCCATGGAAGTCCGTTATGGCGAAGTGTCCCTGCACACTCAAGCGCAAAGATTCAGATTTGTGACGACGCGTGTGGATTGACTAACTGCCATAGAATCACGGCTGCAGAAGCCAGGACCTATCCGGAAATGCGTATTCCTCACTGAACCATGGCATTGTCTTGCGCTGGAATACCGTGTCGCGCAGGAAATCGACCACTGCGCGGACCGCCCACTTCTTCGCAACCTCGCGCTGGAAACTCATATACACAGGTGCCGGAAGGTGCAGGCCCACGTCGAGGGGGACGAAATTGTCGTCCGTCGTCACGATATAGGTGGGCAATAGCGCGATACCGACGCCCTGTCGCACCGCTTCTGCGAGTGGCGCGCTCTGATTGGTGAGCAACGGCGCATTGTGACTCTCGCCCTTCATCAGGTCCGACCACGGCCCCTTATCGACACGGTAGGCGGACATTTCCAGCATGCGGTGATCGGCTAGATCCTGAATAGTGCGCGGCAGAGGAAATTTCTCGAGATAGGCGCGCGATGCGAACGGTACGAAGTGAAGTGTCGCGACACGCATCGTGACGGGATCGACTTCCACCGGTTCATAATAGTGAAGCTGGACATCGAAGGCTTCGTTCTTTCCAGCCGTTGAATCCTGCGCCACGAACATCTTGAGTTCTATGTTGGGGTGCTGTTCGTAAAAGCGGTTGAGGAATCGCGGCATCCAGTACGCCGCAAGGCCATCGCCCATCACGAGACGGCAATCGCCCTCGATCCGCCCTTGCAGGGAACTCGCCGCGCGCGAAGCACGGTTCAGCGAATATCCGGCTGCGGAGACGTCGTTGAGAATGCGCCGGCCATGATGGGTCAGCCGGGGCCCCGTACGATCACGATCGAAAAGGCGTGCGCCCAGGCGTTCCTCCAGCCGCGACAATCTGCGGCTCGCGGTTGGCTGGCTTAGCCCGAGTTGTACCGCCGCGCGGTTGACGCTGCCGGTCTGAACCACCGCCAGAAATATCCGGAAGTCGTCCCACTCCACGCCCTTTGGAACGTCCGCTTCCAAAGAATCTGTATAACCCAATCCGTTTTCTTCGAGTTCTGGTGCACCAATCATAATGCAACCCTTTATCGCACTGAGCCGCGCGATGCACACGCTATGGGGGAAATAGCTATCGCCGCCGGAAGCTGGTTAAGGGGCACACGATGACAGAAAATTCCTTTGTAAACAAGGCCGTGAAGGCGGCCTCTGATTGTAGAGAGGTCTCTGCCAGGCATGCAGATGGTGACCTGATCATTGTGCGTATGGCGGCCGATGCCGAGGTCGCGGCACTGCACGAGATGACTATCCGGGAGATCGGCCCCTCGGTCGCGTCCTTCGAAACCATGAAGAGGGTGTATAAGCACAACCCGGAATGCTTGTGGTCGATCTACCGTCAGCCACTGTCCGAGGCCCCGGAATTCCTGGCCGGCTATTTTGGTTTTTTGCACCTCAATGCCGCCGGTCTCGTTGCCCTGAACGAGCGGACGCTCTCCGGCCGCGAACCTGACCTGGCCCTTCTCGCGGGCGCGGGGGAACGGCCTGCCGCGCTCTACGTCTGGGCGGCCGTCGCAAGGAAGATTCGGATGATCGCAGAGATGCTTGTCGCTCAAGCCTTGGGTGCCGAGCGGTACGGCGGCCTCCCCGTCTACGCGACCGCCGGCACGCTCGGCGGTCTCAAATGGCTTAACCACCTTGGTGAGGCCGATCGTGGCCCGCAGGAAAACGCGCTCGGAAATGTCTTCCGCGTCGATCTCGCGAAATCCGTGGCATCGCGCGTGGCCCAGCCGCCGCAGAGCGCCACGATCCACCGTCTTAAGTGAGGACCCGATGTCCCAGCAGAACACGGCGCAAGAAATGATCACGACCGAAGAGGAACTCTCTGACTATCTCCTCGTCCTCACATGCATGCGCAAGCGTTTCGAAGCCCACGCGATGCTCGAAGCATTGGACAGGCTAGAAAAGCTGGAAACAGCGATCTCCCGCGCGATCGTGGATAGGCGTCCACCACCTACGCTGAGAATCGTAGCCTGATAGAAGAGACTAGTGCGGTGTCGGAACCGCCGGTGCCGGCGCCTTTGACGGTGCGACAGGCTTCGGCACTGTCTGGCCGGTCGATTGTGCAGGCGTGTCGAGGATCGACCGCTCGTCATGTCCTCGCAAGGCGATGAGATTGAGACCCATACAGGTCAAAAAGAACAGGACAGCGAGAATGCCGGTCGTGCGCGTCAGCGTGTCTGCTGCGCCGCGTGGAGAAAAGAGGCCGCCCAACCCAGAACCGCCGCCGCCCATACCCAACGCGCCGCCTTCCGAACGCTGCAACATGATCACCAGGATCAGCCCAGCGGAAACGAACAACTCGACGACGATAAGCACTGATTGCATGGCGGGCTCCACTTACGGGGGCGGGATTTAGAGGAAAACGCACAGGAAGTGAAGCGGGCTGGAAAATGCCCTTATGAAGCCAGTTTCTGTGCGTTCCGGGCCCGAATGATCGCGACGGTCGCGTCGATCTCAGCAAGCTGCTCGTGTGCCGGCCGTTCGGGATGGAACGTATGATTCAGGCTCAACGCGGCGTGCCCGAGGAGGTGCATCGACGCGTTGCGATCCACCCCGAGTTCCAGACCCTCGATCGCGGCCAATATAGAGTCGCACCAATCGGATGCCTGATCGAACGTCGTATCGCGGGCGCGCTTGGCGATTGACCGGACAATGTCGGCTATCCGGGCAAGGTGTTCGTCGTAACTCGCGTGACCGGGCAACTGCTCCTGCATAAGCCGCCACTGAATGCACACCTGAAAGGCATCGCGGCGCAGCTTCTCGCCGTTGAGAACGTCGCGGGCGACCTTGATCTCGAACTCAAGACGATGCGCCGCCTCTTCGGGCGTCAACCGTTCCTTCGCTTTCATCCTGAGGGAATTCGGCGGGTCGAACAATTCGATATCCGACGGCCGGGTCTGATCCAGCCGGCGATCCGGGCCGACGTAGTCCGTCGTGACGACAAAGCCTTTGCGCCGCTGAATGTGCGTGTCGATGCGGCTTTGCAGAACTGCCGTCGAGAACGGTCGAAGCAAAAGATCGTCCGCGCCCGAATTGACGACGCGCGAAATCAACCCGGCCGCCTTCTCCCAGGCCGTCGCGATGATCACGATGAAAGGATTGTAGCTATCCGCGCCCTGACGAAGGCTCTGGATCACCCTGCAAAGATCGCCATCGGCATTCTGCATCTCACAGAGCGCAAGATCGGGCGGCCGTTTGCGCAGATGGTCGGCGAAAGCCTTGACCGACGAAACAGTTTCGATCTTGCGAAAGCCCAGCGAATACAAGGCGGAGCGCGTCGCCATCCGGTTGGCGGGCACCGGATCATAGATCAGCGTTTCGGCTGTATCGTAGAGAAGCCTGTTCATGGGCCGGCGGAGAAAGTTTCCAACCGGTAAGAAATGCCATGCCGCGCGTTAAAGAACGGTGGCCGGACTTGGTTAAGACGCCTTTGGCGCAGCTTCTATGATCGTCAGAAAGTCCACCGCTTTGAGGCTTGCGCCGCCTACCAGTGCTCCGTTGACGTTCGCGAGGCCCAAGATGTCCGCGGCGTTCGAAGGCTTGACGGAACCTCCATAGAGAATGCGCATCTCGTGCGCAGCTGCGCCGAAACGGCCGTCCAGGTCCTTGCGGATATGCGTGTGCATCTCGGTGATCTCATCCGAGGTCGGCGTCTTTCCGGTTCCGATTGCCCAGATCGGCTCATAAGCGACTGCTACGTTTGCGGCCGTGGCGCCATCCGGCACGCTGCCCGCGATCTGGCGCGCAACGACACTCAGCGCATCGCCGTCCATACGCTCCTTCTCGGACTCACCGACACAAATGATGGCGGTTAGTCCTGCACGCCAGGCCGCTCGCGCTTTCGCCGCGACCATCGCATCGGTCTCGCCGTGATATTGCCGCCGCTCGGAATGTCCCACGATGACGGCCGTCGCGCCGGCGTCCATGAGCATTTCTGCGCTGATGTCGCCGGTAAATGCGCCTGAGAGTTCGGCGTGACAATCCTGCGCACCAATCGGGATCGCACTACCCGCCACTGATACGGCGCGCGTGATCAGCGTCGCTGGCGGGCACACCAGAACATCGGCGGGCGGTGCCTGCTTGGAAAGCGCCTCGCGCAAGCGCTGAATCTCATCCAGCGCGGATGTCAGGCCGTGCATTTTCCAGTTTCCGGCAATCAATGAACGCATCTTCTTTCTTCCGTTAGCGAACAATCTCAACAAGCAGAACCCACGCATTGATCACGGTGGCGATCAACGAGGCGATGATCCCCGGCACCATCCAGGCAATGGCGTTCGGGGCATTCATATAGATCAGAGCGGATGACGCGATGACTGGGACGCTCGACAATTGGGTCAACGCAAATCGGACCGCAAAAGACCGGCGGGGCAGTTCGTGCTGGCGTCGGATTGTCCGGAACTGAATGATGACGGGCATTAGCCACATGACGGCACCGGTGCACCCCACCTCCGTGACCAGCTGCCCTGCGGACTGATGCGGGACCAACATATAGCTCGACGCCACCAGTACACCCGTTGGCGCCACAAGCGTCTCTGCCGCGCGGCCCGGTAGCCATGGGAATGCGACGATCCGGCTCAGGTTGATGGAGATGGCCACGATGACAAAGCCGGCAAGCGCGGCCGAGGCTCCCACCTGCGCCACGAAAAAGTCCGACCAGTCGTTCATCGCTTGCCCCGCCCGAGGCCCCTCCCTATCATCCGCGGCCTTTCACCGCCAACACCGCCGGGACTTCCATGCTTCAGAAAATGCGTTCGTTCTCAAAGTCGATCTTTGCCTCCATTTTCATGGGGGCTCTGGCCTTGAGCTTCGTGGTTTGGGGCATTGCCGACGTGTTCCGCTCCCGCACGGACAATAATGTCGCCACCATAGGATCGGACGAGATCTCCTACGATACGTTCAGTCGCGAGTACCAGCGATTCCTCCGCAATCAGAGCCGTGAAACCGGACAGGAAATCACGCCAGAGGAGGCACGCAAGGCCGGCCTGGGCCAGATAGCGCTCGACCGTCTGATCAATCGTACCGCGATCGACATGGTGGTTGACGATCTCGGTCTGACCGTCAGCGATGCCGACGTGTCGGCGCGTATTCGCGGCATGAACGCGTTCAATGGTCCCCTCGGCGGATTCGACCGTGCTACGTTCGAGCAGGTCCTGGCGAAGAACAATTTCAACGAGCAGGAATTCCTGACCGGCGTGCGCGGTGACATGCAGCGCGATCAACTCATTTCGCCTGTCGAAGACGGGTTGCAGGTGCCTACGGGTTACGCCCACCTGCTGTTCTCTTACTCGACGGAATTGCGCGCCACCGAATACGTCGTGCTCTCACCGCAATCCGTGGGCCCCATCACCCCGCCGGGCGACGCGATCCTGGCGGCTTACGTCAAAGCGCACCCGGATCGCTTCAGCACACCGGAGTATCGCGATGTCACCATCGCGGCCATCGGGCCGGAAGACGTTGCGGCGAGCATCAAGATCACCGACGCACAACTGCAGCAAGCCTATGACAATGCCAAGACCACGTACGTCATACCGGAGAAGCGCGACGTCGAGCAGATTTCCTTCTCCGACGAAGCAAGCGCAAAGGCGGCCCGCGCCAAGATCGACGGCGGAAGCACGTTCCAGGCTGCCGCGTTCGCGTCGAAGAAGTCGGTCGATAGCCGCGGATCGGTTTCGCAGGAGGATCTGGGTGCCAACGGTGCCGCGGTTTTCGCGCTGCCGATGGACGGCGTCACGCAACCCCTCAAGAACTTCTCCAGCTGGGTGCTGATGCACGTCACCAAGATCACACCGGGCAAGACGACTACGCTCGAGCAAGCCAAGCCCGAGCTGACGAAGGCGCTCACCGATCAACTGGCACAGAACAAACTGATCGATATCTCCAATGCCTACACCGACGCGATAGGAAGCGGCGCAGAGATCGGTCCGGCCGCCAAGAAGGCCGGCATGCGCCTGATCCACATTCCTGCGATGGACGCTCAGGGACTTGCGCCGGACGGAAGCAAGGTTGCCCTCCCCGTCGACCCCGAGCTTCTGGCGCAGATATTCAAGGCCGAGGTCGGCGAATCCGGCGATCCATTCCAGACCAAGACTGGGCACACCTACGTGATCTCCGTTGAAGGTGTCACGCCGCCGAAACTGAAGTCCCTGGATGCGGTGCGCGCGCAGGCCGCGCAAGCCTGGATCGCCCAGAAGTCGTCTGAGCTTCTCAAGACGCGGGCGGCGGAGTTGACCGCGGAGGCGCGCAAATCGGGGGATCTCAAAGCCATCGCACAGAAGCTGGGATCGCCGGTCTTGTCCGGAGCGGCTATCAGCCGTCGCAAACCCGATGCGGTGTTCTCTCAAGCCCTCGTGGCAGATTTGTTCAGCGTGCCTCCGGGCGGCGTCGTAGACGGCCCGATGGCGATCGGCGGCAACTACGTCATCGCGCGTGTCACGGGTGTTGTGCATCCGCCGCTGCCGGAAGCGAGCCCCGGCTATCAGCAGGGCTTGCGACAGGTCGCAAGCCAGGTCGCAAGTGATATGACAGTGCTGCTGGCGAAATCTGTTCGTGACAAGCAAGGCGTGAAGATCAATCAGCCGATGGTCGATCGCATCGTGGGCGGCGGCGGCGACAGCGGCTCGTGAGCGATCGATGGCCATCCTGCCTGACTACGCGGCCTTCGCGCGCGCATATGACGGCGGCCAGCCGCAAGCGCTCTATACACGCCTGATTGCCGATCTGGAGACGCCGGTATCGGCGTTTCTCAAGCTTGGCGAAGGCCGCGACAACGCATTTCTGTTCGAAAGCGTTCAGGGCGGCGAGACGCGCGGCCGTTATTCGATTATCGGGCTGAAGCCCGACCTGATCTGGCGCTGCCGCAATGGCAAGGCGGAGATCAACCGCGATGCGCGCGCGGCGCCGGCAGCTTTCGTTGCCGACACAATGCCGGACAAACCGCTGCTGTCGCTTCGCGCGCTGATCAATGAAACGCGGATGGCGCTTCCTGCCGGGCTGCCGCCGATGGCGGTCGCGCTGTTCGGCTACCTCGGATACGACACCGTGCGCCTGATCGAGCGCCTGCCCGATCCACCCCCGGATCCGTTGAATCTACCCGATGCGATCCTCCTGCGTCCGACGATCACCGCAATCTTTGACAATGTGCGCGATGAAATCCTGATCGTGACTCCGGTGTGGCCGGAGAAGGGTCTCGATGCCCGCGCCGCTTACGCGCGCGCGTCAGAGCGCCTGAACGATACGGTGAGCGATCTTGAGCGTCCTGCTCCTGCGACGGCGACGCCGGCAGAGCTGCCGCCCGTAACGGCGCCCCAATCGAACACCACACACGAAGACTATTTGAAGATCGTGGAGCGGGCGAAGGAATACATCCGCGCCGGCGATGTGTTCCAGGTTGTGCCGAGCCAGCGGTTTCGCAGGCCGTTCACGCTGCCGCCGTTCTCGCTCTATCGTGCTCTCAGGCGTCTGAACCCATCGCCATTCCTCTACAACCTCGCCTTCCCCGGCTTCAGCATCGTTGGCTCGAGCCCGGAGATCCTCGTTCGGCTTCGCGATGGCGTTGTCACCATCCGTCCGATCGCCGGTACGCGGATGCGCGGCAAGACACCGGAGGAAGACAAGGCGCTGGCCGAAGACCTGATGAGCGATCCCAAGGAGCGCGCGGAGCATCTCATGCTTGTCGACCTCGGGCGCAACGACGTGGGCCGCGTGGCGAAGACGGGCGATGTGAAGGTCACCGACAGCTTCTTCATCGAGCGCTACAGTCATGTGATGCATCTGGTCTCGAATGTTGAGGGGCATATTCGCGACGGCCTCGACGCAGTCGATGCTCTGGCAGCGGGACTGCCGGCGGGCACGCTGACGGGGGCCCCAAAAATCCGCGCGATGGAACTCATCGACGAGTTCGAGAAGGAAAAGCGCGGCGCTGTGTATGCCGGCGCGGTCGGATACTTCGCGGCAGACGGATCGATGGACACCTGCATCGTGTTGCGTACGGCGGTCGTGAAGGACGGCACGATGTATGTGCAGGCCGGCGGTGGTGTCGTCGCTGACAGCGTGCCGGAGGCCGAGTATCAGGAGACGGTCAACAAGGCGAAGGCGCTGATGTCCGCCGCCGATGAGGCGATCCGCTATGCGTCAGCGGCGAAGAAGGGCCAGTGAGTTCTGCTTCGGCGCTTTCAGCCGGATCGCTTCGCTGAGGCGCACCAATTTGATGCCCGGCGTATGCGCCGCCCAATAGGCGATGGCGTCGAGCGTGCTTTCGCGCGGGTGGCCGATGGCGATGGCGACGCCCTGCTCTTTCGCTTTTCGCTCCAGTGTTCGCAACGCACCGGCGATCGCGTCGATGTTGTCGACGTCGTCCAGGAACACGTCGCGCGCGGCGGACGTAACACCATAGGCAAACGCGACGGACGCGACCTGCGACTCCGCAGTCGTCTTGGAATCGAGGAAGAACACGTGCCGCGTCACCAGAGCCTCCATCACGGGCGCGAGCGCATTGTGGTCCGATGTAAAGCGGCTGCCTTCGTGATTGTTGACGCCGATGAATCCGGGCACGCGCGACAGGGCCCAATCGAGGCGGCGTACATTCTCCTCCGGTGCCTGGGCGATCATCAGCGCGTTCGGGCCGGGGTTCTGCGGTCCCAGCGCTTCCATCGGCAGATGCACCAGGATCTCGTGGCCCGCGCGGGACGCTTCGCGCGCCAGGCGCGGCGTATCCTGCGGATAGGGCAGGAACGATAGCGCCACCTGCTTCGGCAAGGCGATGGCGCGGCGCGTATGGATTGCATCCGCGCCGAGATCATCGATCACGATGGCCACCGTTGGCGGGCCGGAGGGCACGGGCGATGCAGCAGCGGCGATGTCATCGGTCGCGATCGTCATCCGCATCGCTGGCACATCGTCCGGTGCGATGGACATGCGCACGATGGGTTCGACAGGCGCGATATCGGCTTGCGCGGCAATCGCGCCGGGCGAGACGAACAGGCCGAGCAAATTCGGAAAGCCGGTCGCCAGTCTTCCCGCGCCGAACGCCACCGCGAACACGAGCACGATCCAGAACGCGCCATCCGCGATGCGCAGGACCTCGCGCGAGGGCCCACGCCGTTTCGACTTTCGAATCGGCTTCAACCGGAGCATGGCCATGTACTGCCGCACATGGCCATGCTGTCAATCGCGAACTAGCCCTCGACGTATTCGTATTCGTGCTGGCCGTCGCGGAGGGTCAGCACGCGCTTGCCGGCTTTCGTCCCGATCACAAACTCGAATCCGTCCACTGCCGGATCGATGGTGTAAAGCGAGATCGTGCCGTCATCGTTCTTGCGCGTGGCCGCA